>CAYHRK010000351.1:0-3719 GCA_964358795.1 uncultured Vicinamibacterales bacterium | reverse complement strand
GCCAGGATCGTGGGTTTGGCGCGCATGGTTACTGCCGTCCTTTCTGGATCCGCGGTGTTCCCTGTTTCCTGAGCGCGTCGGCAGCCTGCTCTCGGTGACCAGCCTCGCTGAGGATCTCAAGGTTGCGTTCAACACGGTTCGCGCGTGGCTGGATGCGCTGGCGCGGGCTACGACCTCAGTGCTTGTCGAACTCGTGCATCCAGGCCGGAATGTCGCGCTGACCATGCAGCACACGCCACACGTCGATGTGATCGTGGCGCTCGATGTAGAAAACACGATACGGGTAGCGCCTCACCGGCCACGACCGCAGGCCCGGCAGGCCTAGCTCGTGGGCGTACCGGGGCGAGCCGGTGCCCGGATGGCGCCCGATGTGGGCGTACGCGCGCTCCAATGCATCGATGAAGCCGAGCGCGGTCTGCTCACCCCCCTCGCACAGGTAGTACCGGACGGCCTCGGCGACATCCCGGTTGGCCACCTCACGCGGGATGACGGGTTTGGGTTTCACCCCCGAGCAGGCCGGCGGACGCCGTCACGCAGGGCGTCGAAATAGGCCCCATCCGCTGGTCCAGCCAGAGGCGTCGACGCCCCTTCCAGGAGCAGGCTGCGCAGGTGCAGCCGATCCTGTTCCTTGCGGATCAACTCGCGCACGTATTCGCTGCTGGTGCCGTAGCCGTGATGGGTCACCTGCTCGTCCACGAAAGACTTGAGCGAGTCAGGCAACGAGATGTTCATCGTGCTCATGGGACGAGACTAGACGGTTTGGCAAAAATTGGCAAGGCCCGATCCCGGGCCGAGATCGTCTTGCCGGGTAGGACCGAGGCAGACACACGACCTGTGGCACGCCGAGAAACTTCTGGCCAATGCCGTGGCCCGGATCCCTTCGCACCGTTCCGCCGCGTGACGGAACACGCTGCCGAACGTATGAACCGGAGTACTCAGGATAGGGTCTCGGGAGCCACAAACACTCCCTGCAACGCGGCGGCGTCTCGCATGCGCGGGTCGTACGTCACGAGCGTGGCCGCCTTGGCCTCGAGAGCCATGGCGACATGCAGGGCGTCCAGCGCTCGCAACGGAACTTCCCGTGATGTCAGCAGGAGACGCTCGGCGAGTCGATGAACCGGCGGGGTCAACTCCACGCGCCTGCACACCCCGGCGAGATGCTCTGCTTCGCGATACAACCGGCGCGACTCCCCGTGCGTGAGCCGTCCCTCGCGCGTGCGGCGTCCCAGCGCCGACGCCATCTCGGTCAGAGCCAGGTCGGACACGATGACGTCTTCCGCGCCCACCAGCGCCTGATTCAGCGTGTCGCTCTCCGGTTCCGGCACGAATAGCTTGACCAGGGCGCTGGCGTCCAGGTAGATCGGCCCGGCCCACGCCTCAGCGCGTTGTTCCGTCACCCGCGGTCCTCGCGATCCTCGAGCACGGCCCGCGAGAGCCGCGGGGTGATCGCCCGGGCCTTGAGACGGATCTTCTTCAGGTCCGGAAACGGCTGTCGCGACCTGGGTGGCACGAGCCGCGCGACCGGTCGGCCGCGTTCGGTGATGACCACTTCACGCCCCTTCCGGACATCGTCCAGCAGGCTGGTCAGGTCCTGCCGGGCCTCGCGCACACCTGCGGTTCGCATGCCCTGATTGTGTCACATGTAGCACATGTGGTCAAGCTGACGCAAGGATGCTAGGGCCTCACCCGGGCAATGGTCGTTGACGCCACACACTGCACCCGGTCGGCGCTGGTGGTATCGTGGGCACAGGCGGGTGAGCGCTGATCGTCAGGCGGATTCGAACGAGGTATGAAAGACAACCGGAGCACGTATACGGTCCCCAAAACAACGCAGCCGTGGTTCGACGCGGTCGTCGAGCTGACGGACCGCGTGTGTGCGCAGTACCTGACCGAAGAGTACGCGACGCTGACTCGAACGCTCGCGGCGGCGTTGGCTCGCAAGCGGCCGTGCCCGCTGACTCGCGGTCGCATCAACATGTGGGCATGTGGAGTCGTCTACGCGGTCGGTGCTGCCAACTTCCTGTTCGACCCGGCGCAAGCGCCTTACCTGCGGGGCGCTGATGTCTGCGCGGCGTTCGGCGTGAGCGCCAGTGCAGGAGCGGCAAAGGGGCGGGAAATTATGCGCATGTTCCGCATCGGGCAACTTGATCCACGGTGGTGTCTACCCAGCAGGCTCGCCGACAACCCCTTGGCATGGCTGGTGGACATCAATGGGTTCATCGTCGACGCACGACGCCTTCCGCGGGATCTTCAGGAAGCCGCGCACCGGAAGGGGCTGATTCCGTTCGTTCCGGGCGAACCGGCCTAACGAATCAAAACGTTTGGCGCGTGGGGCGCGAAGCGCTCGCCTGCGGTCGTCTGGCGTCTCGGTGGGCGGCCGCACGGTGTGGATGGTGCCGAGATGCGGGGAACATCCGGAAGTGCCTGTCTGCATAACCGTCGAGAAGACGAGGAGCCATGATGGATATCGATCGCATCCTCTGCGAGTTGGAACAGAACCGCGGATACTTCCCGCGCGAGGCCGTCGAAGAGGCGATTCGGCAGCGGGCAACGATCACGCCGCACCTCTTGCGAGCGATCAAGGAAGCGACCGAGCACACGCGGGAGAGTTTTCCGAACGCAGCCTGCGGATCCGTTTCGCGCGCCTGCGGGGCGAGACGATTCCGGCGTCTCTGTTCGATCTGCACCAAGGGTCGGTCGGAACGCTCCTTGCCCATGCGGCAGTGGAAAGAAGTACAAGAAGTGCTGCGAGGCCGGGTAGTGCCAGTGTCGCCTGCACTTTCGCGACGAATACTGGCCCCACGTCGTGTTCGAATGCGCCACGGCGCATCCGCGATTGGACCGTATTCAGGACCAGTTCGCCAAACTCCTCGTGAAGTCGGCCGGCGTCATAGTCAGCACCCGGGACATTCTGGCGGTTGGAGAAACCGGCTGGGATCCGTGGGGAATGCGTCACAATGCAAGTGGAGCACGTGATGACACGAGATGATCTCATTGAGCGGCTCGCCGCCAGTCGAGCCCAGTGGGCGATGTTCGGCGTCAGCGCGATCTTCGTCTTTGGATCCGCCGCGCGAAATGAAGCCCGCGAGCAGAGCGACGTGGATCTGCTCGTCGATTTCGAGCGACCGGTGGGTCTGTTCGAGTTTCTGCACCTCAGGCGCGTCTTGAGCGATCTCGTCGGGCGCCCCGTCGATCTCGTGACCCGCGCGGCTCTCAAACCGCAGCTTCGCGACCGGATTCTGGCGGAGGCGATCCGTGCCGCGTAGGGACGTCAGACTGCGGATTGAGGACATGCTGGAGGCAATCCAGCGCATTGAGGCACATTCGGCCGGTCTCACGGCCGATCAGTTCCGGCAGGATCAGAAGACATTCGACGCTGTCGTCCGTGACCTCGAGGTCATCGGCGAGGCCGCCTCTCACCTGGACGATGAGGTCACCGCGCTCAGGCCGGCTGTGCCGTGGACTGACGTTCGCGCGATGCGGCACGTGCTCGTTCATGAGTACTTCGGCGTCGATGTCGGTATTGTCTGGGAAACTGTCGTTCGAGACCTGCCTGCCTTACGCCGCGAGCTCCAAGAATTGCTCGAGGTCCTGTGACCGACCGTCGTCTGATTGAAGTTGCATTAGACATGACTATTTTTCAGTGCTGTTGTGCCTGTTGCCTGAGCGCGTCGGCAGCCTGCTCTCGGTGACCAGCCCCCCCTCGCTGAGGATCTCAA
>CAYHRK010000350.1:0-3721 GCA_964358795.1 uncultured Vicinamibacterales bacterium | reverse complement strand
TTTGCCCTCAACCGCCGGGTCTTCAAAGCCTACCTGCTCAAAGAGAGTCTTGAGCGTCTGTGGACGTACCGCTACGAAGGCGCCATGTTTCGCTACCTGCAGTCCTGGCTCACGCAGCTTCGCTGGCAACGGCTGCCTGCCTTTCAGAAGCTCGCGGCGATGCTGGTCGATCACCTCGACGGCATCCTAAACCACTGCCGCACGCCGGTCCGCTTCGGGGTGGTGGAAGCCATCAACGGCAACATCAAAGCGTTACTCCGACGCGGACGCGGGTACACCGTAAGCGGTAAGCGAGCTACATGTCTGCGCAGGGCCAGGGCACGGCGGCCGTGGCGTCTGGCGGCGAGATCACATGTGTGGCGCGGGCGCCTGACCCGACGTCGGTGATGAACCGGACGGCACAGCGCGGCGGTCGATCCTCTCAGCCGGTGGTGGGATGGCCGGCTTCCAGTTGGCAGGCAGTAACGACGCGATCTGATTGATGGTGAGCCCCGGCAGACGCGCGAGCACGTCGGTGAGGTACTCCTGGGGATTGATGCCGCGTCGGCGACAGCTCACGATGACGGAGTAGATGACGGCACTGCGCCAGCCGGCGTCCGGGTGTCCAATAAACAACCAGCGCTTGCGACCGACGGCCATGGGCCGAATCGCATGCTCGACGAGGTTGTTGTCGATCTCGAAGCGCCCATCCCGCAGATACCCGGTCAGTGCTTCATATTCGTCGAGGAAGTAGCTGATCGCCGTGCCCATGGTGCTTTGCGGGAGCACCGTGGGCCGCAGGGCTTCGGCCTTGGCTTTCAACGCTTTCCAGATCGCCGGGGCCTGCTGCGCACGGAGCGCCTGCCGGTCGGGCGCCGCCATCTGGCGCGCGTCGTCCTCCACCCGATACAGGAGGCGGATCTGGCTGATGAACCACAGGGCCTGGGGCAGGTGTTCGCGCAGCGCCACATAGAACCGTCGTCGCGCATGCGCCAGGCATCCGATGCGCGCGATGCGCGACTCGGTGCGCGCCAGCGACCGATAGACCTCATAGGCGTCGGTCTGGATCGTGCCGGTGAAGTCCGTCAGCCGTTCGCGCACGGGGGCCAGCCCGCGGCTCCGGTTGAATGCAAGGACGACATCGCCCCGGGGCACCGCATAAAACCAGAGGTACCCGCGCGCGGCCTGGCCTGTCACGTCCGGGTCGAGGACCCGGACGGGCGTCTCGTCCACTTGCAGATACCCCCCGCCCCGCATCGCGTCCCACATGGCGTCGTAGATCGGTCGCAGCCAGCCCGCGATGTGCTCGACCCACTGGACCATCTGCTGGCGCGGCACCCCTACCTGGTGCCGCTCGCGAAACTGTTGCTCGAGGCGGTAGAAGGACAAATGATCGTCGTAGCGGCTCAGGAGGATGTGCACCGCGAGGCCCAGTCCCAGCTTGCTCTGCGGGATCAAGCGTGGCGGCAACGGCGCGATCGCGACCCCGGCCTCGCCGCAGCGGCAGGCATACTTGGGCCGCACGATCCGCCGACGAATCAGCTTGGCCGGGATCAGATCGATCTCCTCGGTGACCTCTTCCCCGATCCGCTGCAAGGGCTGGCCACAGCAGGGACACATTGTCTCGTCCGGCTCGATCGTGGTCGTCTCGATCTCGAGATGCACCGGCAAGGGATGCCGTGCGCGACGCCGGCGAGGCGTGCGGCCCGTGGGCGGCTCGTCCTGCAAGACCTCGTCGCTCACTGGGCCCGAGCGCTGCGCGTCCGCCTCGATGTCGCGCTGGAGTTGCGTCAGCTGATCGGCTTGGTCGGGGGTGAGGCGGTCGGCCTTGACGCCAAACAGCTGGCGCCGCAGGTCGGCGATGAGGGCACGCGCCTGCGCCAGTTGCGCGCGCAGCCGATCGTTGTGTTCGCGCAACTGATCGTTGTCCGCCTGGAGGTGGGTGGCCTGGGCTTCGAGCGTCGCTTCGTGCGCGCGCACCTGGTCGTACGCCGCCCGGAGCGCGTCCCCGGTCACGGGCAGAGCTCCTCGCGGAAGCGCGCGTGCAGCGGATACAGATAGATGTCTTTGACCGGGACACGCCGCGTCGAATAGCGGTCCTGGCGACTGCGGCCCGCCGTGGGGCCGATCCGGATCCAGTTGGCGGCGGTATACGAGGTCCCCGTGAAGCGGTCGCGTTCAACGAAGGTCTCGACCAGGAGAATCGGATGGCCGTACTTCTGCTGCCAGTCGGCGGAGAGGCGCCGCAGCACGCGGCCCAGGACCCAGCTGGCTAAGTGCGGAATGCGGACGAACGGCAGAATCAGGAACCGCGTGTTGTTGGTCAGCAAGGACAGATGCCGCGTCCGCTGATCGGGCGTCCAACCGATGAACCCGTCCCGGGCGCGGCACGCCCACGCCGCCGATCCAAACAGCAAGCACGCAAGCAGGCGTCCCGTGGAATCGCAGACCGTGTACTGGAGATTCTCGCCGACCGTCCCGCGGTACCCCAGGTAGTGAAACTCGGCCAGGGCGGCGGCAAACACTCGGCGCGCGTCCGCGTCCGTGCTGACCTCGCGCATCGTGAGCGAGCCGAGATCGCGCAACGGGCCCGCGAGCGGGGTGCGGTCCCACAGACGCGGCTCGATCCGCTGGGTCGCCATGCGATTGGACGCCGCCCGGCGCCGGGCGGGCAGGCGGATGAGCCCCTGCGCGTCGAGCTTCAGCAACAGGCTGCGCGTGGCCATGTCCTTCAGGCGCCCGGTGCCGTTGCGCCAGTCCCATGCGGCACACAGCACTTCCGACAGGCGCCGCCGGCTCCAGTCCGGATGGGTCGACACCAGGTCCCGAATTCGATCGAGATCTTGCGGGGTCACGCTCCGGCCTTGCACCACACGGGCGTCGCTCATCGCCCACAGTGTGCCCGATCGGCGTCATGGAGTCCAGCGAAAACTGATCCGCGGTCAGGTGCGGTACCAGTGACGGCGCGGCCGGCCCTCGATCCCGTGCAGCAGCAACTGCAGATCTTCGGAGCGCAGACAACAGCTGATGCCCTCGCCCGTCGGCCACCCGAAGGTGCCGCGCTCCAGCCGCTTCGCGCAGACCCACAGGCCACTCCCGTCCCAATAGACCAGTTTGAGGCGGTTCCGCAGCCGGTTGGTGAAGACGAAGACATGGCCCGTCAGGGGGTCCTGACCAAGCACGGCCTGCACGTACGCGTAGAGCCCGTTGAAGCCTTTTCTCATGTCCACGGGATCCAACGCGACGAAGATGCGCGTGGCCGGCGACAGACTCAGCATCCCGCGTCTCGCAGGAGTTGCGCCAGGTCGGGCACCGACAGCGGGTCGCGGCATCGAATCGTCACACCGTCGCGCGTGACGATCTCCAGCGCCCATGTCTGCGTCGGTGGGATCGGTGGAACCAGCGAGGCTGGCAGGCGGACTTCGGTGAAGGCCATCCGCGTCGGCGCGTCGGCCTGGCGCCGTGCCTTGGTCAGCCACCAATTCAGTGTGGAGAGAGGAATGCCGGCCTGCTGACAGAACTCGCGCTGGGTCAGGTCACTGCGGCGGTACCGGTCAACGATCTGTCGCCACTTGTCGCCCGCTGCCGAGCGTGCGTGTCGTCGGTGAGCACCCGAGTCAGGTTGCATGGTCCCCAGCGTACGCGACCCGCGCCGCTGGCGGCAGATGCACCCTGCTTACCGCTTACGATAGAACCGCAGCGGCCACAGATCGCGGTATCCGAGTTCAATGTTGTGGATCCG
>CAYHRK010000349.1:0-3741 GCA_964358795.1 uncultured Vicinamibacterales bacterium | reverse complement strand
TTTCATCAGCTGGCCCTTGGCCCGCGCCTGCAGCACCATCGTCTCAGCCTGCGCCGTCGCCACGGCGACGCCCGCCGCGCGAACCGCGGCCTCGTCGGGCACGTCGGCCCTCATGGCCTCGTGCAACTTCTGACGCGCGCCCTTTGCGCGCTCGCGTGCCGCCGCCACGTCCTTCTGCTGCTGGTCCCGGAATCCCTTCAACTGGTCCTTCTGGGCCTGCGTCAAATCGAGGCGGTTCAGCATCCTGCCGATCGGCTCGCGTTGCATCATCTGCTGCCGCATCTGCTGGCCGCGCCACATCGCGTTGCCGGCCATACGGCCCTGACGCATTTGTTGCGCCACGACCATCCGGCGCCGCTGCATCGGCCCCATGCCCATCGGCCCCTGGCGCATTGGCCCCATGCCCATCTGGCCCCGCGGCAGCGGTCCCATACGCATCAGCCCCAGGCGCATCGGCCCCATGCCCATCTGGCCCTGCTGCATCGGCCCCATGCCCATTTGGCACGGACCCTGGCCCTGTGGCGGCGGGGGAGCTTTCTGGGCGGCGGCTGCCGGTGGCTCTGGCGCGGTCGTCGCGGCAGGCGCCTTCTTGGCAGGAGGAGGCGGAGGCGTCTGAGCGGTCTCTTGGGCTTGGACCACGCCTGCCGCAAGCAGGCCGGCCACCGCAACAAACGCTGCGAACATGGTCCAATTCGTGCGCGATCTCAACATGTCAATCCTCCCTCATAGGCCCAGGAAAGCCGTTGGGTGGCGGCCCCCAGGCCGCTCGAGGACACCCCAAGCTACATGGATTAGACCACACTCACATTCCGCAGGTTACATGCCCGAGGGAGACGGTTGCGCGAAACCGGTGGCTTCACTAGAGACGGGCCTTTTCCAGCGCCGCTCTGGCTTCCGCGTCTGTTTTCAGCTCGCTTGTGACCGACAGCGTGTTGAAGCCGGTCGCCAGGGACCGCGCCAGCATCTTGTCGACCTCGCTGGCCACCACGCCCGTCAGCGTGACGTGCCCCCGTTCGACGACGATATGGATGGGCGGATCCGACATGGAGGCGTACTGCCAGAACGACGAGTTGCCGTAGATCGCTCGAGCAATCACGTATCGTAAATCGTCATCGTTGGGAGACACCGGCAACACGCCGATCTGGTTTTCGACGCGCGACACCCCTTGGACCTTGGCCACTCGTTTCGCGATGTCGTCGCGTTTGAACGGCATGGTCACCTTCCCGCTGAGGGTGACCACACCGTTGTCGATCGACGCGCTCACGTCATCGAAGATCGTGAATCGTGTGTACGTTTGCACGGCCGACGACACGTCTTTGAAGACGTCGCCATTGGTGCGGACATCTTGTGCCAGCGCTGGTGCCGCCAGTGCGGCCGACAACAACAAACTGGCGCCAAGCCTTTGTGCGTTCAACATGGTCGTTGCTCCTGCGCTCATGCACTCCAAACCTCGTGCCAGTTGGCTCGCCCGGAATCTCTCAGGAAAAGACACCGATCGCGTCCGAGGAGCCTGGGCTGGTGCCCTCGCCCGATGACGCGGCCGGTCAGAAGAACGAGACGGTCAGGATGCCGGCGCCGACCAGCAGGACCTGGCGCATGCCGCCGTGTTCGAGCGGAGCCCTGTGCAAGCTCGGAATCAGGTCGGACATGGCGATGTAGATGAAACTGGCTGCGGCCACCGGCATGAAGTACGGCAGGATGCGCGGCAGATGATCGATGGCGAAGCCGGCCACTAGCACGCCACCGATGGCTGACAGGCCCGACAGGATATTCAGCCACAACGCGCGGACACGGGAGTAGCCGGCGCTCAGCAGGATGGCGAAGTCGCCCACCTCCTGCGGGATCTCGTGCGCGGCGACGGCCAGTGCGGTCGAGATCCCAAGGGGCACGGACACATACGTGGCGGCGGCGATGACCGCGCCGTCGATGAAATTGTGCACGCCGTCACCCACGAGGACGAGCGACGCTGCGCTCTCGTGCAACTCGCAGTGGTCGTCGTGGCAGTGTCGCCACAGCACCAGCTTCTCGAAGGTGAAAAACAGCATGATGCCGCCTAGCAGCGCGCCGAACACTGATGTCGGCTTCAGTGATTCAAGGGCTGTCGGCAGCAGGTCGAGCATGGCCACGCCGAGCAGCGTGCCGACGGCGTAGCTGACCAGCCAGGGCACCAGCCTCACGCGAACCGCATTGGGAAACAGGAGCAGCGTGGAGGCGAGCATCAGTCCGCCCAAGCTGCCGAGAATGGCCAGGCCGACGGCGATGGCGAGCACGGGCATGCGCTGGGATCGTAACAGAATTCAGAAGTTACGAAGCGATGTATCCCTTTCTGGCCCGCACCAGATAACTGCCCTTGCGCACCTCTACGCAGATGCTGCGCCAACGCCCGTCTTTTTCCTTCGTCGGCGCGTAGGCCAGAAAGTACTGGCGGCTCAGTTCATCAGCGATGCCAGCGGTGGCGGGATCCAGATCTCGTGCCGAGTGGATAATCTCGGTCCGGCCGCCGCTGTCATCCGTTATGGCGCGCAAGGCCGCCTCGTTCACGTGCTCCTCGTCATTGCCCCAACCTCCCATCCACGGTGGTGCCGGCCGTGAGGGCGGTAGTGTCGGCGGCCGCGTCGGCGGCAGCTGTGGAGGGAAGGTCCGGCCTCGAGGGAACGGCCACGGCAACGGAAACTGAGTCGGGGGCTTCGGGCGCTGCCGGCGCTGGGTCTGTAGCGACGCCGGGATCACCGAGCCTTCGGCGTCGATGCCAACCGCGTACACGAGAACCTCGGTCAGCAGAATCACCGAACGGACATCGGCCACCGTGCTGCGGGACGCATTGTCGTTGCCATCGGAGATCACCACAAGCGCTTTCTTGTGATGCCGGCCCGATTGCGCCACCGGCACGGCCTCTGCCACCGTGTCATACAGCGCCGTCTGGCCCCGCGGCGCGATGCGACCGAGTTGCCGGTGCAGCGCATTGCGGTCTGTCGTCCATTCCTGTACGAGCGAGGGTTCGCCGCTGAACCGATAGAGGAACATCTCGTCGTTGGGGCCCAGTAGATCGAACAGGAAGCGGTTCAGGGCATCCTGGGCAGCCAGCATCTTCTCTCCGGCCATGCTGCCCGAGGTGTCGAGCGCAATCCCGAGACTGACCGGCACGCGCTCGTTGCTGAAGTAGGAGATCGGCTGCACGACGCCGTCCTCGTACACCACGAAGTCGTCGCGCGTCAGACCTCGGACGAATCGCCCGGAGGCGTTGGTCACCGTCACGTTGACGTTGACCAGTTCCACGGCAGTCTTGAAACGGGAGCGCGGATCCTGGCGGCCATCGAGCCGCTGGGCTGGTAACACCAGGCATACGCCAGCCAGCATGCACAATGACCTCAACAAACAGGTCTTCGCCATACACATGGCTCGACTCCCAGCGCGTTCTTCATCTCGCGTCGGCCGTTGCGGCGACGACCGACGCGTGCCGCGCGATCGCCACGCGGCCTGATGGTGGCGGTGCCTCGGGTGGCGTCGCCCGCCGATCGATATGTGGCACCGGGGCCGTGGCCATCCGAAACGTGAGCCGGTATCGACTCACATTGAGCCCCGACCCAACGGGAATGTCAAATGCCGACTCCGTACCCGGCTCCAGCACCCGCTGGGCCACCGGTGCCTGGGTCGTCGCGACGTATTCGCCGCGCCGGTCGAACAGGAACACCACGGCCACAAGACCTTCCACGCGGCTTCCCGACGCCGGGTTTCTCACAA
>CAYHRK010000348.1:0-3741 GCA_964358795.1 uncultured Vicinamibacterales bacterium | reverse complement strand
GCCGTCCGCGAGGCCCGCTTCCCACTCATCGTGTGGTCCTTTCTGTTTCCTCTTCATCCAGCTCCAGGTGGAAGTGGTGCAGCACCCGATGGAAGAGCGGCGCCAGCAGCAGGCCCGCCACGGCGATGAACACGACGCCCGAGAAGAGCGCGTACACCGAAGCGAAGAGCTTGGCGGCGTCTGTGTGCAGCGCATCGACCGGCCCCATGCCGCCGAGGATCATGGCCGCGTTCAGCAGCGCGTCGATCCACGGGAGCCCGCCGAGGGTGTGGTAGCCGATGACGCCGGTCGCGAGCGCGAGGGCGACGATGCCGGCCACGATCAGCAACAGACCGATGATCCGGATGAAGAAGGCCGACCAGGGCAGAAGCGGTTCCGTGCGATGCTCGAACATGATCGTCACCTCTCACCGGCTGTCGAAGTCCGGGCCGCCTGAAGGCGGCCCCCACGGAAGGACCGCGTACGCCTCGCGCACGAACGCCGCTCGCGGTCGATGTCCGACAGCTTCATCAGCCATCATCGGGCCTGAGGCGCCCGGTGGGCCGCCTGGTGGAGCGGCTGCTGGACGCGTTCTTCGCGATGCAGTCGATCCGACCAGCGCGTTAACCCGATTCTCGCGCGGTTCTGTGGCGCCGCCCATGAGGTGTGCGGATTATATCGCGGCGCTTCCGGGCGGCGGCGGCGGTCTGTCCTCGATCGGTCTTTCCTCTTGACCGTCTCCCGGCGCGGCCGTACTGTAGGTCCAATCGTCTCGTTAGTTCGGGTTGTTCCCAGGGTTCTCGTTCGTTTTGCGCGGCGCCCCTGCGGAGGGCGAACGCGACCAACCCAGCCGTACGCCGGCCCGCGCGTTGCACCGCGAGCCGGGGGAGGATGTTGGCATGCCTCGACGGGTTCGACCACTCATGGTGCTGATCGTTCTGATCGCTCTGCTCCTGGCCACGCCGGCCCTGGCGCAGATCACGACCGGGTCCATCACGGGCCTCGTCGCCGACAAGAGCGGCGGTGTGCTGCCGGGCGTCACCGTGACGCTCTCGGGCCAGCGGCTCATCGGCGGCCCGCAGACCCAGGTGACCGACGTCATGGGTCGCTACCGCTTCGACCGGCTGGCGCCCGGTGACTACAACGTCAAGTTCGAGCTGGCCGGATTCAAGTCGATCGACTATCCGAACATCCGCGTGAGCGCCGCCTTCACCGCCGGCGTCAACGCGCAGATGGAGGTCGGCCAGATCGAAGAGACCATCACGGTGACCGGCGAGTCGCCGGTCGTCGACACCAAGTCGAACGTGCAGCAGACGGTGATGAACCAGGAGCTGCTCGAGGGTCTGCCGACCGGACGCGACGTGTGGTCGGTGGCGAAGATCATCCCGGGCGTGACCGTGAGCACGTACGACGTGGGCGGCACGCAGGGCATGCAGCAGAGCGGCATGTCGGCGCACGGCTCGCGCAACGACGACAAGACGTTCGCCATCGACGGCCTGTCGGTGAACTGGCCCGGAGGCGGCGGCGGAGCGACGATGGTCTACTACGACCAGGGGATGTTCGAGGAAGTGAACTACCAGACGTCGGCGATTCCGGCCGAAGTGGCCATCGGCGGCATCTTCATGAACATGGTCACGAAGGCCGGGAGCAATCGCTGGAAGGGCGACGTCCGTGGCTACTTCGCCAACGAATCCACGCAGTCGGAGAACTTCGCGGACGTGAGCGCGAAGTACAACTTCCCTGGCGGGAACCCGGTGAAGAAGCAGTACGACTTCAACGCGACGGGCGCCGGCCCGCTGTCAAAGGACCGGATCTGGTTCTTCGGGTCGTTCCGGCGCTGGCGCGTGGACAAGCTCGTGCTGGCCGTGACGGACCCGGCCGGCGGGCACCCGGTCGACGACAACATGATCTGGAACGCGTCTGGCAAGATCACGGCGCAGCTCCAGTCGAACCACCGCCTCGGCGTCCTCTACAACTACAACTGGAAGAACCGCTATCACCGCAACGACGGCGGGCAGGCGTTCATCGAGAGCCGGGCCACCACGGTGCAGCATCAGCCCGGCTACACGGGCCAGGTGAAGTACACCGGCGTGTTCCGCGGCAGCACGGTGTTCGAGTCCACGATGGGCGGGGTGGCGGGCACCTACCCCGAGCGCTATCAGCCCGAGGTGAAGCCCACCGACATTCGTCGCGAGGATACCGTGCTCTCGACCGCGACCGTGGCCGCGCCCGGGGAGTACGAGAACCCCAACTATCGCTTCCAGTTCGACAACGTCGTCTCGCACACGCGCACCGGCTTCGGGGGCACGCATAATCTCAAGGCCGGCGTGCAGTTCGCGCGGCAGTTCTTCCGCGAAAAGCGGCGCGTGAACGGCGACATCGTCCTCATCTACAACAACAGGGTGGCCACGACGGTGCGGGCGTACAACTCGCCGGTGGTCGCGACGAGCTACGTCCACCAGCTCGGGTTCTTCGCCCAGGAC
The DNA here is from genome assembly GCA_964358795.1 of uncultured Vicinamibacterales bacterium. Lineage (GTDB taxonomy): Bacteria > Acidobacteriota > Vicinamibacteria > Vicinamibacterales > JAKQTR01 > CAYHRK01. The sequence continues at coordinate 1,279 of CAYHRK010000348.1, read as the reverse complement.
TCGTGGTCGGCCAAGCGTTTGACGCTGAACCTCGGCCTGCGCGTCGATAAGGCGAACGGCTGGATTCCCGAGCAGACGAGCCCGGCCGGCCGCTGGGTGGGGGCCAGGTCCATCAAGGAGCAGGACGTCTACAACCAGTGGATCGCCGTGTGGCGCGCGGGCGCCGTGTGGGACGCGTTCGGCAACGGCCACACCGCGGTCAAGGCCAACTGGAGCCGCTACGGCGCGCAGGTCGGCATCGGGTTGGTCACGACCGTGCATCCGTTTACGTCGAGCACGGCCAACATCGCGTGGACCGATCGCAACGGCAACAACTTCCCGGAGCCCGACGAGCTGGGCGCGTTCGAGGGCTTCACGGGCGCCGCGAGCACGCGCTACGCGAACGCGAACGGACCGAAGTGGGGCTACTCGGACGAGATCACGGCGGGCGTTGAACACGAGGTCATGCCGAACCTGCGCGTGGGCGTGATGTACTACCACCGCACGAACCGGCGTGACACCGGAAACCGTAACGCGGCGGTGCCGCCCACGGCCTACACGGCCGTGCAGGTCCCCAACCCGCTGGGCGGCAATATTACGATCTACAACCTCGATCGCGCCTACGTCGGCCGGCAGGATCTCGTCCGCGACAACATCGACCTGCTCGACGCCGACTACAATGGCGTGGAGGTCACTGCGACGAAGCGGTTCTCGGATCGGTGGCAGATGCTGTTCGGCTTCACCGCCGGAAAGAACGAGGGCGGCCAGAGCTTCGGCGAGTTCAACGACCCGAACAACCTGGTCAACCAGCAGGGGATCGTCGGCAACGACGCCACCTATCAATTCAAGCTGGCGGGCACGTACTTGATGCCGAAGACGGACATCGCGGTGAGCGGCAGCCTGCTGCGCAACACGGGGTATCCGCGCCAGTTCACCTACTCGGTCACGCGGTCGGTCTACTCCGGCCTGACGCGCTCCTCGCAGACGATCCGCGTCGATGAACGCGGCGTCGAGCGGCGGCCTGGCGTCACGCTTGTCGACCTGCGCATCTCGCGGCCGTTCAAGCTGGCCAACGGGCGCTCGATCGAGCCGCAGCTCGACATCTTCAACATCGCGAACAACGACGTGCTTGTGAACATGGTCGACGCGGTCGGCCCGCGGCTGGGGTATCCGTCGGAGATCCTGGCGCCGCGGATCGTGCGGTTCGGGTTCGCGTTGATGTGGTGAGGACGTGCGGCGCCCCTGCGATCCGTGGGGGCCGGCTTCCGCCTTCGCATGAAGATTCGGCGGACCGCCGTAG
>CAYHRK010000347.1:0-3763 GCA_964358795.1 uncultured Vicinamibacterales bacterium | reverse complement strand
AGGCGGGAGACGCGAGAATATGGCCTATATTTGAGCGGCGAGTAACGCAGCCAGGCGGGATGCAGCGCCGGTCGAATGCAGACGGACTTGCACGACGGGCTGCCAGGGCGGGCCTCGTGGTGTTGGGCGTGCTCGTTGCTGCCGTCGGCCTCGCCCAGACTCCGGCGAAGCCGACGAAGAACGATCTCCTGGCCGAAGTTGCCCGCCTCCAGCGCAGCAACCTGGTCCTCGAGCGAACGCTCGAACTGGCCCGTAGCAAGGAGTTTTATCTCGTGCTCGATCCCGCCGGGGCCGATCTCACGCTGATGCTCCGCGGCGCCACATTGCAGCGCTATCCAATTCTCGGGCTAAGAGTTGGCCGGCCGCGCGTCGCGTGGATCAGCCGGTCCGATGCGCAGCCATGGCAGGGCGTGATCTGGTCGAATGGAGAGCTCGACCCGCCGCGCCAGGTGGATCGGCTCGTCGTCAAGGGCGGGCAGGCCGTTGGAGCGGGTGAGGAGCCGAAGCCGCCACCCATCCCGCCGACACCCGAGCAGCTCTACGCGGTGCCGGTCCAGTACCACATCAGATTCTCGGGCGGACGCTCGATTGAGATCCGCCCGCACGAGGCTGACGCAAACCTGGGGCACTGGCCGAGGCTGGCTGCCTGGTGGGGATCCAAGTGGCGCGACGTGATCGCGGCGGTCCGTTCCCGCAATCGCGACGCAGTCCGGCTTCGTGTGGTGTTGAACCCGAAGGATGCCGAGTCGGTCTATCGTGCCCTGCCGCCTGCGACGCGCCTGATTGTGCTTCCCGATGGGGCGCGAGCCACAGCCGAGGATCTGACCTCTCACGTGCGCTGAGACGCGCAGAAACCGAGTGACTGTCGCCGGCCATCAAACGGCCGGCTCACCCGGCCTCAACGGAGACGATCGCCTAACGTCACGGTGATCGTGAGTGTGGCCCAGTCGCTACGGCGCAATCTCGTACCGCCAGATGACGGGTCGGCCGCCGGCATCTTGATGGACAGCACCCGGTCGCTGGCCAGCTCGGGCGTACGGTCCCCTCTCCACCGCTCGATGGTAGCCCCCTCGACTTTAGCGATCTTGAACGGCGCCGTCAGGTTTGCCTCGTACGATCGCCCACGCCTGCCTTCCACGCGAATGACATAGATGTTGCCGGTGAGTTGGGCATCTATCACGCGCAAGCGACTCGAGAGGTCTCCGGATCTGAGCGGTTGGTGGATCGGGGCGAACTGGACGCCGGGCGTCGCGCGCAGCCGATAGGTGGTTGACGCCGCCACCTCCTCCACGCGTGCCAGCGTGAGTCCGCGCGAGCGGTCGGCGCCTGCCGCGACGGGCTGCCACAGAAACTCGCGGCCGATCGGATCGGCGCCTGGATCGAGCGCCGCTCGGAGTTCAACGGGAAGCACCCCACCCTTCTGCCGGACCGAAAAGCTCATGCCGTCCTGATCCCGGACGACCGCGATGTCGGCCGTGACGCCGTGCCAGCGCACGTTGCGCAGGCGCAGGTAGCCCCACCCTGGAGGCAGGTGCGGTGCGACCAGCAGGCGCGCGGGACGTGGACGGCCATTGCGCGTATCGGCAGACAGTGCGTTCAGTCCGGCCAGGCCGCGTAGTACGGTCGACATGAATCCGGTGGTCGCAAACAACTGGTGCGGCACCGCGGCGTCGATCGACCGCATGCGGTCGCCCGAGAACAGCTCGGCCATGTATCCGCGCGATTCGACGAAGGTGAGGTCGGCCGTGCCATCCAGATACGTCCAGGCCGCGTCTGGCCTTCCGTTGCTGTACAGCGCGAGCGCCGCGAAGCCGGTCAGGAATGGCCACGCGGCGCCGTTGTTGTAGCTGAGCGGCCCGTAGAGCGCGCTATCGATCGAGAGCATCCGCGCGCCCCAGTCGGCACCCACCCCGGCGCCGGCCAGGTCATCAAGCGCGCCGGCGACGGCCGGACGCGCCGTGTCGAACACCCCGCGCCACAAGCCGAAACCGGGCCACACGGTGGGCTCGGCCTGACCCTTGCCGTCTTTCATGTACGCAAAGTAAATCCGGCGTCCCTCATCGTCGAGGAATCGAGCATTCAGCGACGCGCGTGCCTTCGAAGCGGCGGCGCGGGCCGTGGCGGCAAACGGATCGCCGGCGATGGTCGCTAGCTCGGCTGTGGCCTCGGCGGCTTCGGTCCAGGCGGCGCCCAGGAACACGTCGGTCAGCACGTCCCGGCGCCGTAACGTGCCCGTTTCGACGGCGGCGAGGCCGGCTTTGGTGTTGTCCATCAGCCCGTCGCCATCTTCATCCGTGGACGCGCAGTACTCGTAGGCCTTTTTCAGCGACGGCCAGAAGTCTCGGGCCAGCGCCTCATCATTGCTGGCGCGCACGTAGTCGCGTACCGCCACGATGTAGAGTGGCGTGGTGTCGGCGTGGTAGTAGCCGTACGGGTAGTCTTCGAACCAACGAATGTAGCCGGCGCCCTGCGACAACTCGTGCATCATCTTGCCGTCGGCGCGCTGGCGCTTCCTCAGGAATTCGAGCGACTGCTTCACCGTCTCGAAATCGCCATACGCGGTCATCGCCCAGGAATTAATGAACGCGTCGCCGCCGAAGAACCAGCCGAATCCCGGCCGTTCGCTCGTGCCCGATGGCCCGAGCCCCGCGATCAACCCGCAGCCGAGGTGGGGATTGCACACAAACCCCTTGTCGAGCGCCACCTTGCCCCACTCGAAGGCAAGATCGAGCCGGTCGTCGGGCGTGTCGATGCTGGTGAGATCCTCGCGGACGTGCCGATAGTGATCGGCCGACTCCCGATAGAGCGCTTCGCCCGACTCGAGCAGTTTCTGATAGGTCGCTTTTGCGCCGGTCAGGCCCTCGGTGCTGGCCGCGATCACGATGGGCACCAGACCCCGCGCGGCGGTTTCCGGGGTGATGGCGATGGTGAACTGCGTCGGCGCGTCCGGCAGATTGTGGGCAGGCTGCTCCGGGGGTTCGAGGCCAAACGGCGATCCGATCAGGGCCGCTTGTTTGCCGCTGCCTTCGCCAAGCACGTAGGCCTTCAGCCCGTTGTCCCAGTAGCTGTACTGGCCTCCCAGCGCCGCGGGCCACATCGGCTTGAGGTCGGGCCGGAACTTCACCACCACGTTGAGCGGTTGTGACGTGCTCACATCCAGCAGCACGATCGCGCCCTGCTCACCGAGTGGCACCACCCAGGTGGCGTCCACCGTAAACGACGCGTGGGCGTAGCGCACCGTGCTGGCTTCAGGTCGCACGTCGACGCTGGCGGCCAGGCTTGTGCCCGGGATGGGATCGGCATAGTCGGGAATGCCGAACGCCAGACGGAAGTCGTGCAGCACCTTCAGCGGATAGACCCAGGCTTCGAAGCTGCCATCTTCGCGGCCCAGCAATGCCGCCCGGCGACCTGACGCCTCCATGTAACGTTCGGGCCGCGCGGGGCCGGAAAGCGCGATCGGGTTGGCCGGGCGCTCGAATCGCGCCACGGTGGCAGCCGCTGGACCCGGGACCTGCGCCGGTTTCTGTCCGCGCGCCTCGAGCGCCACGATGGCCGCCGCCATGCCGAGCCCCAACGCGAAGACGACGAAGCGATCCGTCACAGGTGATGCCATGCGATGCTCCTTGACGCCGATGGTGCTGTGCGCGTCTGCCGGCGCCGCTAGTGTCTCGAATCCGGGTAGGGGGTCAGTTTGAATCTTCCGGTTCACCGAATGGCATGGGGCTTGTCTCTCTGACCTTCGGCAATGCCTTCGGCGCCCGCT
>CAYHRK010000346.1:0-3804 GCA_964358795.1 uncultured Vicinamibacterales bacterium | reverse complement strand
AGCTCGAGGCGCTCGCCGGGCGCGCTCGTCGCTCCAAATCGTTTCTCGCCGCTGAGGCCATTACCGCCTTTGTCGAAGCGGAGAGCTGGCAGCTGGATGAGATCCAGGCTGGCCTCAAGGAACTGGATGACGGCCGCGGCGTCGCTCACAAGGATGCGTCGGCGTGGCTCCGTTCGTGGGGCCGGAAGCGTGAGCGAAAGGTACCTCGCGCGTGATCGTCGTCTGGTCGCCGCGCGCGATCCGTCACCTTACTGACCTTCGTGCTTACGTCGCACGCGACAACCCCGACGCAGCGGCCCGCATTGCCGTGACGCTCCTGACGACTGTCGAACGTCTGGTCGGGTTGCCGAATCTTGGACGTCCTGGACGAGTCTCCGGCACGCTCGAGCTCGTGGTTCCAGGCACACCCTACGTGATTCCGTACAGGCTGCGAGGTGAACGCCTTGAGATCATCGCCGTCTTTCATGGACGCCAGCGATGGCCACCACGCCTGTAGCTCGAGTGGCGCGTCCGCCTTGCGGCACGTCCCCTCAGCCGGACAACCGGCGTCGCCGGGCTTTCTGCCACGCGGATGTGCCACGCGCGGCGTAGGGATCGACAAGAGTGGAACGCGCCCCGCTCTCACGTGGCGGCCGAAGCCGAGCGGGGGATCGCGGCGACGAACGCGCGGAGATCGGCGGGACCCGTGCGGCCTGCTGCACGCGTCACACCAGCGGCTCGGCCGCCGAGCGCGACGCGGTGCCAGGCCGCGACGGCAGAATCACGTACAGCGACACGACGAGGAGCAGCGTGGTCAAGGCCAGTGGCGCATAGCAGGATGCGGCCGTGAGCGGACAATTCTGAACCGCGCCATTCGCACACACTATCGCGACGAGCGCGAGCAGGCCGATTCGACGAAAAATCCAGACATTCGTTGCCAGCCCCAGAACCGCGGTTGGGATCGAGGCCGGGCTGTCGCCGTTCCGCCCGGCACTGGTCGCGCTGGCGGACGCCGGGGCCGTGTACGATAATTCCGGGATTCGACCGACGTTGTTGGAGAAGGAACCATGAAGGCTCGGAAGAAACCGCGCGCGCAGTCGTTCGCGGCGGCCGTGGGTCGAGCGTTGCGCCGAGCTGGCGTCACGGCGCGGAAGACTGCCCGCATGTACGGTACGCCTGTATACGTCTGGAAAGACGGTAAGATCGTCGCCGAGAAACCCTGAGAAGGGGCACAAACGATGACGCGACGATAGCCGGGATTAGCGCCCCGCCCGGCCGCCCAGCCGGCAGCGAAAGCACATAACGTGCATTCTCAGACGCGGCTTCCCGCCTCCCAGCGGCCGAAACCGAGACGCTGACATGGGACAGCCTACTTTCACGCGCCACGACAGCTGCCCATGTTACGCGCCCGCCCACACACTCAAAGCCCATCCACCTGGATGGAACGCAATTGGAGCGATGGCGTGCTGCGTTCGCCATACCACATGTGCAAAGTGCTCTCCTCAAGTGAGACGGCTGGTAACGCCATCGTGCCGGATGAGGCGCTCGGGTCCAAGGGACATGGCCACGGCTGTCGGAACACCTCTGTCACGAAGTCTTGGACGGTGTTAAGCGCGTTCCAGGCAGCCGTCTCGATCAAAGCCCGCCTATCGCCCGGCTGATTCAGGAGTTGCCCCACAAAACTAGCGGCTGTCCATTCAACCAGGTGGGAACTTACCTCCACGACATCCCCCGCCGCGCGCACCACTATCGCACCCGGGACGACGGCTGCTAAGCTTTGGGCTAGCCCGCTGGCGAGGGCGATTCCGCCGTTCTGTGAATCCACTTCATCCTTTCCTAATATGAATCATCAAGTGAAAACCCGCATTCAACAAATGGACGGAGAGTTAAAAAGGGTTGAAGAGAGACTGGAAGCGATGTTGCTCACGACGATAGTCCGTATTAGTGGCCTCCCGGTCAACATAATCGTCCTTCTCAGACCCCGCACCCGGTCATCTCGCACCGGCCCAGGCCCCGTCGCAGGTCCCACATGGGCGTTTCTCACTGACAGCCGCCGACGAGATCCACCACGGCTTTGGGCATGAGCACGCTCGACAGCTCGATGAAGCACCCGTGGCGAAGCAGCGCTGTCAACGCACCACCGGCCGACAGGTCCAGCGCCCTCAGATCCGGGCGAGATGCCGGGCCGTCGATCGCGCGTCCCTCGGCGTCAATGAAGGTGCACGGGCAGAACACCAATCCCGCGTCGGGCCGATCGCGCGCCAGGGCGACCTGCACGGCCAGCTTCTCGCGCTCCCAGAGGTCGTCGTGGTCGAGGAAGGCGATGTAGCGTCCCCGCGCGGCTGAGACTGACGTGACGCGCGCTACGCCTAGCCCGGCGTGCGACTGGCGCACCGCTCGGATGCGGCCGTCGTTGAACCGTTGCGTGACGCGGTTCAGGCTCCCGTCGGTCGAACCGTCATCGACAAGGAGCACCTCGAAGTCGGCGAACGTCTGGTCCAACACGCTCGCGAGAGTGGCATCGATGAAGGCGCTCGAGTTGTAGAGGCAGATCGCGACGGTGATCTCAGGGTTTGGGTGCGCCATGTGCGCCGTGAATGCCTCGGGACGAGTATCACACGAAGACGGTCGTCTCAGAAACGTCGTGCCGTGGGCCGCCACCGCCGGCGGCAGATTCTCGCAGCTCGCCCAGCAACAACCGGTTCCTTGGCGTGATGGCGGCGGGAATCGTCTGCGTCCGGACGCGGTAGCCGAGGCGCTCGATGCGCGTCGCACGGAGGATGTCGATGGCCATTGGGGCGCTGACCCACCCTCCGAGCGCGGCGGCGCTCGCCATGATCTGCATGCACTCCTCAGGCGGCGTCGGCGGCGTGCCGCGGAACATCAGGTGCTCGTATGGTGCGGTGGCAGGGCGATGCTACAATCTTAGGCGGTCCGTAGCGCAGGGCGTCAGCCCTGCCACCGTGCTGGAGGGACCGATGTCCGGTACGTCACTCTCGTTCCTGCTCGCGTTGGCGGCTGTCGTCACGCTGGGCGCGAACGCCTGCGGCGGCACCATCACGTCTCCGTCGACAGAGGGTCCGCTTCGCATCACCGGCCAGATCAGCCAGAGCGTTCTCGCGCACGGCGAGAGCACAACGATCACGTTCCGTCTGGAAAACACCGGCACGGAGAGCGTCAAGCTGTCGTTCTCCAGCACCTGCCAGGTGATGCCCTACATCGACGATGCGCGAGCTGCAGCGACCGTGTATCCGGCCGGCGGCGGGTGGGTCTGCGCGATGATGATTACCAGTCTCGTGCTGCCGCCAGGCGGCGTCTCTGTCCGCGAAGTGCAGGTCCGCGCGGCCGACACGGCGCCGTATCCGTATGTCGCGCTGCCGCCGGGTGGCTATGGCGCGTATGTGAAGGTCGAGGATTTCACGTACAAGCTGCGGTCGAAGTCAGTCGCGTTCACGGTGCGATAGCCCTGACCGCCCGACCTGACCGCCTCCGCCAAGGCTGCGGCGAGTCGCAAGCCTACGGTCTTCCTGGTCCGTAGAGCACTTTGCCCGGACGGGCAAATGTCATCGCGCCACTTTCGCAGACGACTTGGCCGTTTACGATTACGAACGAGAACCCTTCCACGTACGCTCATGCTTCCTACGTGCCCTCCTGGAGACGACACCGCGTCCCCACGAGCGCATGCTCTGTGATGCGGAGTCATACAGCTCGGCCGAATGTCGGGACGCCCCCCCCGCGCCCGCGCGCGGAGGGGCGACCGCGGACTGCCGCTACGGGCGGCGCGGAGCTCCAGCGGCGATGGCGGCCGCCATCTGGTCCTGGATC
>CAYHRK010000345.1:0-3812 GCA_964358795.1 uncultured Vicinamibacterales bacterium | reverse complement strand
ATCAGCACCCACAGTCGCTCGCCGCCACATAATGGCGACCACCACATAAGTCATCGTCGTCCTGACGTTTCGATGACCGAGCAGTTCCTGCACCGTGCGAATGTCGTACCCATCTTCAAGCAGACTGGTCGCGAACGAATGGCGCATCGTGTGCGGCCCGACGCGTTTCGTGATGCCCGCCAGTCGCGCCGCCTCGGCCACCGCCTTCTGCACGACGGACTCGTGCAGATGATACCGGGACGGCGGCTCGAATCGTGGCGCGCGACAAATTCTTGCCGCCGGAAATACGAACTGCCATCGCCACTCGGTCGCCGCGTTGGGATATTTGCGGTCCAGCGCGAACGGCAAGACCACGCGCCCGAATCCGCGCGCCAGATCCCGCTCATGCAGCCGCCGCACGTCAGCCAGGTGCCGGGTCAACCCCTCCCTCGCCGCCGCCGGCAGCATTGTCGCCCGATCCTTTTGGCCCTTTCCCTGGCGCACGATGATCTGGTGCCGATCGAAATCGAGGTCCTTGACCCGAAGATCGAGACACTCCTCCAGGCGGACCCCGGACCCGTACAGCACCATGATGATCAATCGGTCCGTGCCGGTGACCTGCTTCAGGATCGCGCTGATCTCCTCGCGGCTGAGCACCACGGGCAACCGCTCCGGCGCGCGCGCGCGCACAATGGGCGGGATCGCCGCGATCTCGATCGCGAGTACCTGCTTGTACAGAAACAGCAGCGCGCTGAGCGCCTGATTCTGAGTCGACGCACTGACCCGACGATCAACCGCCAGCCAGGTGAGAAATTGCGAGATCTCGGACGCGCCCATCTGTGCCGGGTGCGTCACGCGATGGAAGCCGATGTACCGGCGAATCCAGTCGACGTAGGCTTGCTCGGTCCGCCGGCTGTAGTGCCGCGTCCGTATGGCGTGCCGCACCCGGTCGAGGAGCTTCGGCGGCGGTCCACCTTCTGGAGGGCGAGCACCAGTCAGCACTGAGAGGCCATCGGCCATACACGAGTGGCCAGACCTGTTGCGAATACCATGCCATGGGGGACAACGACTCCCCCCGTGTGAAACCTTGATTGAATCGTGAAGCGTTGTCGGCTGACGTTGCGTTTTCTTCCACAAGCGGAGGTCACGAGGCGTGGAGAATTTTCAACTCTCGTGACTCGTGTCGAACTCGTCGGGCACGCCTCGCGGGGATCCAGACCCCCTCAAAAAGAACCCGTCGGCGGCAGCGTGGCCCGATGACCGGCGCGCGCTTTCCAGACGGCAAAGAGGAACGCTGTCGTCAGCACGAAGAGAGGCAGCGGCGAAGCCGCCCCGTTCGTCAGGAAATTACCGTACTGACTCATATTCGATATGGTGGTCAGCGCCGGCAACTCAAATCCCCCGATGAACACGTGCAGCATCGGGTTCAGCAAGCCGAGGTTGCTCTCAACATCCCGGTGCATCGCCAAACACCATGACTCCGTGAATGAGAAGATGCCGATGACGTAAATGGCGAACCGCGGCAAACGCAGCAGCGCGATCGCGGCTGGGATGAAGAGGACCGGTAAGAGTGGACTCAGATAACGAATGCCGGTGTTGAACTGAAGTCGGGTGTAATTGGAGCCGCTGAAGAATATACAGAGTCCGAGAGACAGGCCGAGCAGCGTGGCCATCTCGCATCCTCCCAGCACGCGCCTGGAGCCGCGGTTGATGAACGGCGCCGCCAGCGCCAGCAACACCAGCGGGCTGCTTGCGAACAGACCATAGCGATAGTCGAACGCGAGCGATCGCAACAGGTCAAGCTTGGGCCAGCCGTAGCCGCGGTACCCCAGCTCGATCCATTCAACCGGCGGCATCCAGTGCTGCCCGGGAAGAAACGGACGATAGGCCGGATTAGGGGCATGTTGAGCTCCCCCCGGGCGCGCGGCAGAGTAACACAACCCCCGTGATCGGACACCGCCGACACCGTCGGTGCCGCCACCGCGCGTACGAACCGCCCCCAACTCGGGCGGACAGTATCATCCGGGCCTCATGACGTCAACCGGACGGTCGGGGTCCCCAGCGACGATCCGCGCGCGAGACGCACCCCTCCCGCGCTGGTGCCCGCGCACGCGCGAGCGGCGGATCGCCACCGTTACGGCGCGGGCGCGTACACCGGCAGGTCCCCGTCACTGGGGTACACGGCGGGCTGGGCTGGGTACGGCGGCGCTCGCGCCGGGCGCGGCCCCGCCTTCACGCGCACAAGACAGGCGCGCTTCTGCGAGGCCTCGCCAAAGCGTGTCGTTCGACACGTGGGGCGACACGCGGCGGCGGGGTGGAAGCTCGGTCGGCAGGCCGAGGTGGCGCAGGATCGGCTGGATCACTTCAGCCTGATCGGTCGTCGCCACCAAGCGCATCCGGCCACCGCAGCGCTCGCACGCGAGCACATCGAACCGGCCGCCTTCGCGAGAGCGCTACGGCGTGCCGCGCCGAAGCCGTGTCCGCCTCCGCGCAAAGCGCTACGGCGAGACCTCGACGTCCACGAGGGCCGGGACGAGCACGAGCAGGAACCCGACAACCGCCCGCCGGCAGCGTTCGCGAATCAGGGGACGCACGACGGCTCCTCTGTGGTGTGTCGGGACCGGGGAATCTGCCGCACGCCCGTCAGACCGGCCTGCAGGGCGCGTCCCAATCAACTCCGACTCCTCGGGCGACGGTCAACCGGTCGGCGCGGCCGACACCGGCTTGATCATGCGCGCACACGGGACGGTGACGCCCGTCGAGGTGGGCACCTCGATCCTCTCGATGACCGAGAAACGGCAGGCGAGATAGAGCGGCTCGCCCGCGACGGTCGCAACCAGCTCGAGTGCGCGAAAGCCCTCCCGTGCCGCCGCGGCCTCGCTCAGCGAGAGGACAAGGCGCCCGATCCCGCGCCTGGCGAAATCCGGGTGAGTGGACATCGCGCGTACACGGGCGGCCTCTGTCGCCGGATCGAGCAGGCGGGCGTCGCGGTGCCCCCCTTGGCCGCCGCAGAACAGCGTGGCGCGCCGGTTCCAGCCGCGCCGCAGCCGTCGAGCCGGCCCCCGCACTCCACGGCCACATACGTGCCGTCCTGGATGAGCTGGGCATCCACGCCCATGATCTCGAACGACGCCTCGACGCGCGCCTCGTCGAGGTTCGCTCCGATGAGCGCGCGAATCGATCGCTCCAGCAGCGCCTCGAGTTCGGGCAGGTCGTACAGGGTGGCCGGCCGGTGAACGAACGCCGGGGCATCGGTCATCTCTCACCGCGCTCCAAGACCTTGCCGCGACGGGAACCGCAGCCGGGCTATCTTGTGGCGGCCGGCTGCTTCTTCCAGTAGTAGAAGGCGACCGCGCCGCCGGCCGAGTGGCCGACCAAGTTGACCTTCCCCAGCTTCATGACCTGGATGAACTGGTAGATGTGTTCGACCTCTCCCAGGTAGTTGTAGTCTTTGTCGTCTTTGGGATTGTCCGTCATGCCCGAACCCAGACGGTCAGGCGCCAGCACATGGAACTGCTTCCCGAGTCCCTGGATGTTCTTGGACCACACATTCGCGCTCGAATGGCCGGACCAGCCCTCGCCGTGGAGCAGGACGATGGGCTCGCCGCGGCCCGCCTCGTAGTAGCGCGTCCTGATGCCGCCGACGTTGACGAACGATGCCTTGAGGCCCGCAATCGAGCCGTCCGGCGAGACCTCCGCGGGGCTCTGGGCGCGGCGCCGGCATCGGGCAGAAGCCACGCCGCCGCGGCCGGTGGCCTGATAGACGATGGGCTGATGCGGCTGTCGGATTTCGTGCTGGTGCTGCCGGCGATGTACGTGGTGCTGGCGCTGCG
>CAYHRK010000344.1:0-3823 GCA_964358795.1 uncultured Vicinamibacterales bacterium | reverse complement strand
CCGCAAGGTCTCGCTCAAAGTGTTGGACCGATGAGATGGCGATGCGCATCTTGATCCTCGGCGGCGGCGTCGGCGGCCAGGTCGTCGCGAACGAGCTGCGGCGTCGTCTTGCCTCCGAGCACCGCGTCACGCTCATCGACAGGGACATGCGACACGCATTCGCCCCGTCATTCCTCTCGGTGATGACCGGCGATCGCCAACCACACCACGTCACGCGTGACGTGCGCGAGCTGGTGAGACCCGGTGTCGAGGTGATCAAAGCCGAGATCCGCCGCATCGATCTGGAGACCCGGCGCGTGGAGGTCGATCGCGAATCACTCGCGTACGACTACCTGGTGGTCGCGCTCGGCGCCGAACTGGCGCCGGACGCCATCCCCGGTCTCGGTTCAGCGGCGCACACCTTTTACACTCTTGAGGGTGCGAGTCAGCTGCGAACGGCTCTTGACGGAGTTGGTGACGGGACAGTGGCGGTCGTCGTCAGCGCCCTCCCGTACAAGTGCCCGGGAGCGCCACACGAGGCGGCGATGCTGCTGGCCGATTTCTTCCACCGGCGTCGCAGGAAAGACACGATCGACGTTCACCTCTTCACGCCCGAACCGCAGCCGATGCCGGTCGCCGGACCCGTGCTCGGCGAGGCGGTGCAGCAGATGCTCGTCCAGCGACGGATCGACTTTCATCCGTCACACAAGCTGACGGCCGTCAACCCGGACGCTCGCGAGCTGGTCTTTGACGCAAAGCCGCCGGTGAAGTACGACCTGCTCGTGGCGATCCCGCCCCACCGCCCTCCGGCGCTCGTGCGTGACGCGGGCCTCGCGAATGAAAGTGGGTGGATCCCGGTCGACCGTCAAACGCTCGCGACCCGCTACGAGCACGTGTACGCCATCGGCGACATCACCTCGGTCGCGATCCCCGGTCGATGGAAACCAGACGTGCCCCTCATGTTGCCCAAGGCGGGCGTGTTCGCGCACGCCGAGGCGCTCGTCGTGGCGCGTCGGATCGCCGCCGAGATTGCCGGCGTGGCCGCCATCGACACGTTTTGCGGCGACGGATTCTGCATGCTCGAGGCGGGTGAGGGCGTCGCCGGTATCGCCTTTGGGGATTTCTTCGCCGAACCCTCTCCGCACGTGGAGGTGCGGCCGACCGGAAGGGCCTGGCATCTCGGGAAGGTGCTCTTCGAGTCGTGGTGGCTCGCGCCCTGGGGGATCCGGCGCCGGGCCCTGGAGTCGGCCCTCAGGATCGGCAGCCGGATCTACGGGATCCCGATGACGCTTTGAGGTCGCAACACTCGAAACCTGAGATACGCGAACGCTTGATCTTGAAGCGTGAGGTGGAGAGACCAATGACGATGAGTCAGAGGATGTCGCGCCCCAACAGAACACCGTCATGGCCGGCTATTCTGACTCACGATGTCGCCCGCTTCGAACGAGACTGAGGTGCCCGGCAGCACCTGGGCCAACCGGCGCCGCAGTCGTTCCTTGAGCGCCTCTTCTCGCAATCTGGTCGATGCCTTGAGCGCTACCTGCAGCACCGCCTCGTGCGTCGCGGTTGCGTGCACCACGTCGCGGGTACCTCCGGCCAACCCGCGTCACAGCTTGGCCGTAAATGCTCCCGGAAACGCCGCGTACCATGCCGCCGCCTTCACCAGGTGTTCGACGGGAATCTGCTCGGTGGCCATGTGGGCGAACACCTCGTTGCCGGGGCCGAAGCCGATGCAGGGGATGGCGTGCATGCCCATCACCGCCACGCCGTTGGTGCTGAACACCCAGCGGCCGATCGCGGGTGCTTCGCCAAACAGCTTCTCGTAGGCGCCCACGCCGGCGGCCAGCGCGGGGTGATGCTCGGGCAGCAGCCACGTCGGGAAGTACTTCTTCGTCGGGTAGGTGAGTCCCTGCCAGCTCGGCACGGCGTAGTCGAGCACCACTACCTTCGCCCCGGCCGCCTTCACACTCGGCAAGTCTTCGATCTCGCGGACGGCCGACTCGAGCGTATCGGAGACGGCCAGTCGCCGGTCGAGGTGAATCGTCGAGGAGTCGGCCACCGCGCAAAGTGAGGGTGAGGTGGAGCGGATCTCGGCAATCGTCACGGTGCCCCGGCCCAGGAACGGTTCGCCACCCAGCCGCTCGTTCAGCTTCTCGATGTCCTGGACAATGGGCGCCATCTTGTAGATGGCGTTCACGCCGCGTTCCGGTGCCGACCCGTGGCACGAGACACCGCCCGTGCGCACCTCGATCTCCATCCGGCCGCGGTGGCCGCGATAGATGGCGAGGTTGGTCGGCTCGGTAATGACCACCGCTTCGGGGCGTAGACCGTCTTCGTTGATGATGTATTGCCAGCAGAGGCCGTCGCAGTCTTCCTCCTGAACACTGCCGACCACCCACAGCGTGCAGTCGCCCTCGAGACCGAGTTCCTTGATGATGCGTCCGCCATACACGATCGACGCCAGCGCGCCCTTCATGTCGCACGCCCCGCGGCCGTAGATGATGCCGTCGCGTTCTTCGCCCTTGAACGGATCGATCGTCCAGTTGGCGGGATTGCCCACATCGACGGTGTCCACATGAGCGTCGAGCGCCAGCACGCGCGGCCCGTGGCCGATGCGCCCGAGGATGTTGCCCATCGGATCGATGCGCACCTCGTCGTACCCGCTGGCGATCATCTCGCGCTGAACCCGGTGGATGACCGCCTCCTCCTGTGAACTGACCGACTTGATGGCAATCAGGTCGCGCAGGAAGCCGGCGACATTGCGTTCGTGACGGCGGGCTTGATCGAGAATGCGATTGAACATGGATACCTTTGTGATTGCGCCTTCGGCGACCTAGTCGATGATCTCCCACCGCTTCTGGTACCTGTTGAGCTGCTTGGTCGTGTACGGATCCATCGGATGTTCGCGATCGGGAATCTCGACGTGCTTCGGCATGCCGCACAGCTCGGTCGAGAAGTAGCGCTGCCCGGTGTCGCAGATGAGCGTGACGATCATTTTCAGCTCCGGATGTGCTTTGGCCAACTTGATCGCGCCAGCCACGTTTGCGCCAGACGAGATGCCGCAGAAGATCCCTTCTTCCTTGGCCAGCCGCCTCGCCATCTCCATCGATTCCTGGGTGGTGGTGGTGACGATGCCGTTTAGAAGGCTCACGTCGAGATTCTTCGGAACGAAACCGTCCCCGATGCCCTCAATGCCGTGCGGCCCCCACTCGCGGCGGCTCAACAGCGGGCATTCGGCGGGCTCGATGGCGAACAGCTTCAGCGCCTTCTTGCGCTTGCGGATGTACCGCGCCACACCGGTCAGCGTGCCGCCGGTACCCTGCGTCATGATGAACGCATCGATCTTGCCGCCGGTTTGCTCCCAGATTTCTGGTGATGTGGTCTTGACGTGCGCATCGATATTGTCGGGGTTGTCGAACTGGGCCGGCACGAAGTACTGTTTCGGGTTCTGGCGGCGAATCTCGTCGAGTTTCTGGAGCGCCAAATCCACATCGCTTTCTCCGCCCGGCGTGTAGACCATCTGCGCGCCGTAGGCGATGTCGAGCTTCTTCCGTTCTTCGGACATGCCCTCGGGCATCACGATGATGCACGGGTAGTTCTTCACGGCCGAGACAAACGAACAGCCGATGCCGGCGTTCCCGGTGGAGCACTCGAGGATGGTCATGCCCTTCTTCAGCGCGCCCCGCCGCTCGGCCCGCTCGAACATGTTCCAGTAGATGCGATCCTTCAGGCTCCCGGACGGACTGAAATACTCGACCTTCACCAGAATCCTGGCCTTCACGCCAGCGGCGGCGGGAATCCGATTCAACTGCACGAGCGGCGTGCGGCCGATGGCGTCGAAGAT
>CAYHRK010000343.1:0-3830 GCA_964358795.1 uncultured Vicinamibacterales bacterium | reverse complement strand
GCAGTGCGTTCATCACCACGGAAGGTCGGCTGTCGTTCCATCACTTCGAGCTGTACGCACAGGCGCTGGCCAAAGTCGAGCGCGGACACCACCAGGACCTGGCGGACGTGCGGGCGATGCTCGCGTCGGGCTTGATCGATCGCACGCACGCGCTCGAGTACTTCGCGGCCATCGAGCCGGAACTGTATCGGTACCCGGCCGTGGATCCGCCGCCGTTCCGGCGCGCGGTCGAAGAGATGTTCGGCCCTGTGTGATGTGACCGGTGGTCCAGGTCTCAGACCAGAGCAGTTCCGGCGTTTCGGCGCGCGAGATACACGTCCGCGCTCCAGAAGTCGTTCGTCGTCTTCGGTGAACGTGATGTTGCCGCGGATCTCCTTGGCAACAATGCCCGTGACATTCTCAATAAACTGCGGCTGTACGTTGACGGTGACCGCGGTGCCTGTTGGTAGAAGAAGACGATCAGCCTGAAAGTCGGCCGCAGTTAACGAGGCCACTGGAGGCACCACCGTGTCGATAATCTGCTGTAGTGCCGCCTAGTCATCGTCTGTTCTGACGGCATCGGCAAGTTCCGACTCATGCCGGTGTCGTATCGAGAAACCGTCTAGTTGTTAACGCACCCGCCGCCCCCGGAGCACGATTGGAAAGCGTGTGCAGGGGAAACCCTACCGCTGCAAGCGACGTCGCCCCGTCAGTTCCTCCGGTCCTGCCCCAGGCGTTTCAGTTCTTCCGTCCAGTTCACGATCACGATGATGCTCGTCGCGTAGACGTCCTGGTCGTTGTCTTTGACCATCAGGAAACGCTGGCCGTCGGCGGTCACGTCGTAGTTGGCCGAACTGATTCCCGGAGGGCCGCAGGAGGAGCTCATGCCGTGAGAGTAATGGCCGTCCCAAAGCAGGCTGGGCTTGCCGGCCTGGAATCCGCCCGCGGTCGACACCGGCACAACCATCATCTTGTCGGCGTTGCGATAGAAGATCTCGTGACCCCTGCGGTTCCAGAGCGGGTCTGCGCCGCCCTCCGATGAAAGCTGGATCTTCGGTCCGGGTCCGGGCCAGGGCTGAACGTAGACCTGGGCCTTGCCGGACTCATTGGAGCAATAGGCCACCCATTTGCCATCCGGTGAGAACTTCGGTGACGCCTCGCCGAACTTCGTCTTCACGAACGGGCGGGGTTCGCGGTCGTCGCCCTGCAGGGGCACGACCCAAACATCGGATCCGGTGCCGGGCTCCATCTGGTTGTAGGCCAGGTAGCGCCCGTCGGGCGACACCGAGACAGCGCTCTGCTGCGCCCCGACCATCGTGACGCGTTCCTCCGGGCGGCTGCGGTCCGAAGGCATCTCCCACATGGTCATCGTGCCGGCCGTCCAGGAGCGGTAACAGATGTTCTGGCCGTCTGGCGTCCACACCGGCGCGTGGCTGAGCCCGTCGGTCGTCACTTGGGTCATCACGTCGCGGGCAAAGTCATAGCTGTACAGGTTGTGGGTGGCGCCTTCCACTTCCACGGCGAGAGTCTTGCCATCAGGTGAGATTCGTGGGAACAGGTAGGAGCGCGGCGGGAGCGGCAGGGTTTCCGTCTTACCCTGGCGGTCGATCCAGATCAGGGTGCGATCACCCCCTTCGGCAACGCCGGGCACGTAGGCCAGGGCGCCCGTGCTGGACACATCAAAGTAAGCCGCCCCGGTGTTTGTGCTCATCTGCACACCGTCGACCACTTTGAGCGGCAGACCGGTCACTTCCAGTTTTCCCGGATCGAAGGGCACCGCATAGAGATTCCCGGCGTTGGCATAAACGATGTGGCCTGAAGGGGAAAAGCGAGCGCCAAAGCCCCCATGGACCAGGATCTTCCGCTGCCTGGTGTCGAGGCTTTGGAGCTCGATGCGGGCATCGTTGTAGGATTCCATGCTGGCGGCGACCACCGTGAACACGATCGCCTGGCCGCCTGGCAGGATCTGCGCGTGTTTGTGAGTGAATTCCTCCTTCTGCGGATCCAGCGTCGTCATGGGCTCTTTGGCGCCGCCATTCTCGGGGATGCGCAAGATGGCGCCGGGATACCGTTCGGTGAAGTAGATGTAACCGTCTTTGCCCCAGTCGCCTCGCCCGAACATATCAGTCTCGGTGAGCGGCACGGGCGCGCCGCCATCGACAGCGACCTTCTTGAGACCCTGATTGTCGGCCATGACGACCCAGCGTCCGTCTGGCGAAAACACAGGGGCGTACAGGCCCTTCACTCCCCCCAGAGGCTTCTGATCCAGTTCGTCGAGCGGTCGCCGGAAGGCTGTCGGTGTGCCCAACAAGTAGTTGAAGGCCAGGGACTTTCCATCAGGCGAGAACATCAAGCTCGGGTTCCAAGCCGGAATCATCCGGTGGCCTGGCGGCAACTGATGAGTGAAGCGAACAATCTCCCGAGCAGGGGCCCCGCGCGCCTCGATCCAGGTCCAGACTCCGACGCCCAACGCTCCGATGGCGAGACCGGCGAGTGCAACCACCAGCAACCGGCTCGTCGCCGCTTTCGGCTGAACGGCTGCAGCCGTCGTGGTCACCCGGCCCGTCAGCGTTTCCTCCAACTCGATGCGCGCGTCCCCGATATCGTGCAACCGGCTCCGCAGGTCTTTCTGCAAGCAGCGCCTGAGCAGGCACTGCACGTTGTCCGGCACCGCTACCGGCAGCGCTTCCCAGTCCGGCTCTCTCTCCAGAAGCGCGGCCAACACCTCCGTCGTCGTGTCGCCGGCAAACGTGCGCTTCCGCGCCAGCATCTCGTACAGCACACACCCGAACGCCCAGATGTCTGTCCTCCGGTCAGTCGGCTTGCCGCAGGCCTGCTCGGGCGACATGTAGGCCGCGGTTCCCAGCACCACGCCGGCCCGCGTCATCTCGGCGGTGATGGTGGCGGTCTCGGCCCCGCTTCCGGCGGGCGGGGTTGCCTCGGTGGCCTTCGCCAGTCCGAAGTCCAGCACCTTCACCTTGCCCTCGGGCGTGATCTTGACGTTGGCCGGCTTCAGGTCGCGGTGGACGATGCCCTTCTCGTGCGCCGCATCCAGCCCCTCGGCGACTTGCCGGCCGATCTCCAGCGTTTCCTTCAGCGGTATGGGGCCCTTGCTGATGCGCTCGGCCAGCGTTTCACCCGGCACGTACTCCAGGACCAGGAAATTCTGGCCCTCCGATGCCTCCAGCCCGTGGATGGCGGCGATGTTAGGGTGATTCAGCGACGCCAGCACGCGCGCCTCACGCTCGAAGCGAGCCAGGCGTTCGGCGTCTTGCACGAAGGTGTCGTGGAGCAGTTTGATGGCGACCTTGCGCCCGAGGCGGGTGTCCGTAGCCTCGTAGACGACGCCCATCCCCCCGGCGCCGAGCCTCGACTCCACGCGGTAATGGCCCAGCGTTCGACCCAACATACGCAACCTCCTGCCGGAGCACGAACTTGTTCGAAGAGCAGCGCAAGAGCTACGAAGACCATTAACGCGACAGCGTCCATCAAGCCGAGGACCTTCCCCGGCATGTGTTCAGCCGTGCCCTGGCCGCTGGCGCGTCATTCTGGCCCCCTCGCCGGTGTCCGTCAAGCGCTTCCGCGTGAGCCGCGCGCCGCGACGACATATTCGCACGGACTGTTGGCGCGCCGGCTCCATTCGGATGCTGTACGGCCGCTCGAATGAGCCCCGCTGCACCTCGAAAGGCCGCAAGGGCAACAGCCTGGAAGATACCCCCAAAGCGGCGCGGCGCCATCAACGACTCGGAACAACAACCGACGACGGGCGCCAGCGACTGCTTCGAACCCGCACCGACTGCCCCAACGACCACGCCGACAGCGCGCCGCTGACCGAGAGGGCCGACGGCGTC
>CAYHRK010000342.1:0-3850 GCA_964358795.1 uncultured Vicinamibacterales bacterium | reverse complement strand
ACCTCTATCACAGATGGCTCCGTGTAATCAGGAACGATACTCGTTGGGACGTGCGCGTCGCCGTCAAGACGATCAGCTCTGCATCGTAGCGAGACGATTGGAAGGGTGTCAATACTGCTACGCTAGGAGCTACAGCTGGTTTCAAAACCGTCCGGGTCCTGTCCGCGACCAGCCCACCCGTCCTCGGGCCGACAAACATGGTCACGGCTGACGGCCCTGCGCGGCGGGCGGGCGCCCCGTCCCACCCCAGCGCGGATGCCGCGCCGGGGACCCCGGGGTCGCGGCCACCCGCCCAGGTTTTGAAACCACTTCTGGGGATTCCGTCCAATGATGCGAGACCAAACCTGCCCGGTCTGCCAGGTGCATGCGGAATCGGTGTTCCGCATCGAGGGCATGGACTGCCACGAAGAGGTGGCCGTGCTCGAGCGCCGGCTCAAGGGCCTTCCCGGCCTCGAACGGATGTCGGCCGATGTGATGAGTGGCCGTCTGCGGGTGGCCTACGACGCGGCCCGGTTGTCGGCGTCAGCCGTGGCCGCAGCCGTCGGCGAAACCGGGATGCGGGCGTGGCTCGAAACCGACCATGCCACACGGGTGGCCGATGCGGGTCAGCGCGCGCGCCGGTGGTTGTTGCTGGTGTCGGGCGTGTCGGTGGCGTTCGGGATGGCCCTCCGCTCATGGGGTTCGCCCGAAGCGGCGATCGTGGCGCTGGGCGTCGTGGCCGTGGGCACCGGGGCATGGCACTGGGCCCGGCGCGCCTGGTCGTCGGCGCGGCTCTTGTCGCTCGACATCAATGTGCTGATGCTGCTGGCGGTGATGGGCGCCATGGCCATCGGCGAATGGTCCGAGGCGGGCACGGTCGCGTTTCTGTTCGCGCTGGCGCAGTGGCTCGAAACGCGCAACATGGAGCGGGCGCGTCTGGCCATCCGGGCCCTGATGGATCTGGCACCGCAGGACGCGCTGGTGCGTCGCTCCGGCACCGAGGCCCGCGTGCCGGTCGACGAGGTGATCGTTGGCGACATCCTGATCGTCCGTCCCGGAGAAAAAGTCCCGCTCGATGGCACCGTGGTGGCGGGCGACAGCGAGGTGAATCAGGCGCCCATCACCGGCGAATCGATGCCGGTGCCGAAAACGGCCGGGGCCGAGGTGTTTGGCGGCACCATCAACGGCTACGGCGCCATCGACGTGCGGGTGACGCACCTGCGGCCCGACACCACGCTGGCGCGCATCATCGCCCTGGTGGAGCACGCGCAATCGGAGCGGGCGCCCTCGCAGACCTTCGTCGAGTCGTTCGCGCGTATCTACACACCGGTGGTCGTGTCCCTCGCCGTCGGGCTGGCGGTGGTGCCGCCCGCCGTGATGGGTCAGCCATTCGGCACGTGGCTGTACCGGGCGCTGGTGTTGCTGGTGATTTCGTGTCCCTGCGCCCTGGTCATCTCCACGCCGGTCTCGATTGTGTCGGCGCTGGCCGGTGCGGCACGCAAGGGCGTGCTCATCAAAGGCGGCCGCCACCTCGAGGCACTCGGCCGTGTGCGGACGGTGGCATTCGACAAGACCGGCACGCTGACGCACGGACTGCCCGAAGTGGCCGGCGTCATCCCCCTGAACGGCCATGCGGTCGGCGACGTGTTGCGGGTGGCGGCCGCGCTCGAGAGCCGTTCGGATCATCCGGTGGCCCGCGCCATTCTGCGACGCGCCGACCATGATGGCGTGGTCGCGGAACCTGGTGCGCAGCACGTCGCGTTGCCCGGTCTTGGCGCCTCTGCCGTGGTCGATGGTCAACCCGCGATGATCGGCAGCCATCGGTTGTTCGAAGAACGCGGGATGTGCGCGGCCACTATCGATGAGCGCATGGAGGCGCTTGCGGCCCAGGGCCGGACAGGCGTGCTGGTTGGATGGGCCGGACGTGCCATGGGCCTGATCGTGATCGCTGACGCGGTGCGGGAATCGGCTCGCCCGGCGGTGGATCTACTCCGGCAGCAGGGGGTCGAGCACATCGTGATGCTGACGGGCGACAACGCCAGTACGGCCAGCCGGGTGGCTTCCAGTCTGGGCATCAGCGAGGTGCAGGCGGAGCTGCTTCCCGCCGGCAAGGTGGACGCCGTGCGGCGCCTCAAGGCCTCTCGCGGCTCGGTGGTGATGGTGGGCGATGGCGTGAACGATGCGCCGGCGCTGGCGGCGGCCGACGTCGGTATCGCGATGGGTGCGGCCGGCAGCGACGCGGCGCTCGAGACCGCCGATGTGGCGCTGATGGCCGACGAACTGCTCCGCATTCCCTACGCACTGCGGCTGAGCCGCGCCACCGTGCGTACGATTCAGGTGAACGTGGCGATCTCGCTCGGCTTGAAAGCCATCTTCCTGGCGCTGGCGGTCACCGGCACCGCCACGCTGTGGATGGCCGTGGTGGCCGACATGGGCGCATCGCTGGTGGTGATCGCCAACGGCCTGCGGCTGCTGCGCTACGATTGACGGACGCCATTTTTGGGCGGTGTCAGCAGCACGCGCGCCACACGCACGCCATCGAGGGCCTCCACCCTGATGCGGCGTCCGTCAATATCCACCGTGTCGCCCAGGCGTGGACGGCGTCCCAGCCGGCCCAGCACGTAGCCGCCAATCGTGTTGTAGGTCGCTTCGTCGATCTCCAGACCGAACCGGGCGTTCACATCAGTGGTCAAAGCCAGGCCATCCAGCATCGCTGACCCGTCGGTCAGCCCCGTGATGCGCGTGGCCGACAGGCCGCCGCTCGATCCGATTTCGCCAACGATACGTTCCATCAACCGCTCGAAGGTGACCATGCCGGCGGTGCCCCCGTATTCGTCAATCACGATGGCCAGCGGTGTCCCTTTGTGGCGCATGTCGTTCAGCAGATCGTCGGCGCCGAGCGTCTCTGGCACGGTCAAGGGTTCCTGGATGAGCGGCGTCAGGTCCAGTGCTCCGCCGGGAGGGGCGGCCAGCACGCGGAACAGGTCGCGCACGTGCACCACGCCGACGATGTCGTCGAGGTCCTTCCGGTACACGGGCATCACCAGTTCGGTGGTCCGCGACGCGCGCTCGAGCATCTCCTGCACCGCGGCGCGTATCGGCAGTGCCGTCATCTCGGTGCGCGGCAGCATCACCTGCCCGGCGGTCAAGTCGCCAAAGCCGAAGACGCGGTGCAGCATCTGCTCCTCGTCTTCTTCGAGCACCCCGGCCTCCTGGCTGGCGGTGACGAGCATCTTCAGCTCTTCTTCGGAGTGGACCAGCGAATGTCGGCTGGCCGGGCGCAGGCCGAGCACCCGCACCACACTGCGGCCGGTCGAATTCAGCAGCGTGATGAACGGCCAGAACAGCTTCATGAAGAGTTCCGTGGGACGGCCCACCACCAGCGCGGTCCGCTCGGCATGCTGCAAGGCAATGGTCTTGGGCGCCAGCTCGCCCAGCACGATGTGCAGCGTGGTGATGCACGCAAAGGCGAGGGCCACCGCGATCGAGTGCGCCGTCACCGCGCGCAGGGTCACGGGAAGCGTCCCCAGTCCGCCTTCCATGAGCGTGGCCACAGCCGGTTCGCCAATCCAACCCAGACCGAGACTGGTCATGGTGATCGCCAGCTGCGTGGCCGCGATGTAGCTTTCCGGATCGTTGAGCGCCCGGCGGACGGGTCGGGCCATTCGGTTGCCCTCGGCCAGCAACTGGTCGATGCGCGTCTTGCGCACCGTCACCAGGGCGAATTCGGCGGCCACGAAGAAGCCGTTGGCAAGCACCAGGGCTAGGACGGCCGCCAGACGAAAGGCCACTTCGCCGGCGTCGAACGTGGGCTGGTCCATCGATGTACTCCGGCACACACGATACACCGGGATAGGGAAAGCACCGCCAT
>CAYHRK010000341.1:0-3898 GCA_964358795.1 uncultured Vicinamibacterales bacterium | reverse complement strand
CTGCTCCCCCGCGCGCCCGCTCTGCCGAACCTCGCACGCACATGCCAACCCCGTGTCCGAGTCCCCATCCAGTCAGGACATAGCCGGCACCCGATCGCCGCACGTCGAACATCGTGCTCTTCACGACGTTCCAGCCGAGTACGCGCCCGGCAAATGTCCGGAACAGGCTGGCGTCGATGGTGGGCGGCTGCATGCCTGCCACCTCGAGTGAGGCGGCCCGGCCGGATCGGTGCCGCGAGGCGACTTTGAACTCGCGGATCCCACTGCCGCGCAACCCGGCGGCCTGGAGCACGCGTCGCAGTTGCGGCTCCGGTATCTCGGCCGACCACGGAACCTCGCCCGCGCAGGCGGGATCGGGCCGGGCCGGCACATAGGCCGGATCGGCGGCACCCGGCCACACGTGGGATGGCACATCGGTGTAGCCGCCGCACGCCGCAGAGAAGTACACGTGCGCCACGCTGTTGCCGTCGAACAAGACGAGAGCCCGAGTCGCTGCAGAAGCGCGGTCGGTCTCGGCGGTGGCCCGCCCCAGGACTTGGCAGTGTGTCAAGTCGCACAGGTCGAAGCCGTCAGCTTGGTGCCTATCCCGGTTGGCCGCCGCGAAGGTCCGGACGGCGATCGCCAGCGCTTCCAACGCCGCTACCGGTGCAGCTGGAACCATCTCGCCCGAGACTACCTGCGACACATACTCCTCGATCGGCAACGACTGGATGTCGTAGCCACCGGTGCGCCGGGCGCGTCCGACTCGGATGGTGGCCGGATCGGGGCGGGAATTGGCGGCACCGACGCCGTGCTCCACGCCATACCGCACCAACAGATCGGCCGCGATGGCGGCCGCATCCGACCCGGCACCCCCAGGGGCCAGCACGACGATGCCATAGCGAGGATGCTCGTCGGGGACCGTCGCCACGAGCAAACCGAGAGAGCCACCGCCGGCCATCGGCGCCGTTCCAGTCTTGGCGAGCGCCCGAAACCCGGCTGCGCCAAGCGCCGAGGCCGTACCCGACGATGAAGCCAGGCGCAACCCGGCGAGCAGCACGTCATGCGTGCGATCGGCCATGCGAAACACCGATTCGGGAGCCGTCAGTCGGACAAAGGCGTTCAACAGAGCCCTGGGCGTCGCGCGAACGCCCGACAGGCCCACTGCGGCGGACACCATCGGAGCGCCCGCATCCGCGGGAGGCAGGCCAAGCCGAACCAGCACATCGTTGAAACCGGCGCGGCCAATCCGGCGCGCGATGGTAGCAAAAAACACGTTGCACGACAGGCCGAGGGCTTCCTCCGGTCCGAGCGGCCGGTGCAGATCTGGATGGACGCAGGTAATGGTCCGGCCATCGACATCGGCCACCCGCTGGCACAGGATGCGGGTGGTGTCGTCCACTACGCCCTGCTCCATGGCGGCGATGAGGGTCGCCACCTTGATCACAGATCCGGGCAGGACGCGAGTGGCCAGCACGTCGGAGCGCGCCGCGGCAAGCACACGGCCCGACGGCAACTCGATCAACGCGTAGGCTGGTCCCGTGGCACCCGGCGCAACACCCGTGCGTGTCTGGGCGGCAGCCGCGACGACCACTATCGCAAGCAGCACGGCCGCCGCCATCGTTCGCACCAGAGACCGTCCTATGAGCATACACCCATGAACGCCGCCACCTCAGTCCACAGCCGGCCGAGGCTGCCGCCCAACTGGTGGTCGTCGTCCACCATGCGAAGCGATACGGACGGACGATCGGATGCAAAGCGGAGCACCATGTCTGGATCGACGACGCTATCCAGCCTGCCGTGGAAGATCAGCGTGGGTATGCGCACATCGCCGGTGAACGAATCATAGGCCTGCGCGTCTTCGTACAGCGCGTAGCGCACCGGCATCACGCGATTCCATGCGTAGTGCATCACGTCGAATCGGTCGGTGACACGCCAGCGCTCGAGACCAGCTTCGTCGAGCGTGCCAAACCCGGACCGGCCGAAATCCAGTGCGGGCGCCAGCAGCACCAGCCGATCGATGGGATGGGACGCATGGCGTGACCGGAGGCCACGTCGGGCATGACGGGCCGCGAGGTGGTACGCCGCAAACCCGCCAAGGCTTGACCCGATCAACGCCACCGGCCCGGGTGCGAGTGTCGCGACGAGCGCGTCCACCTGGCCGATCATCCGCGAGACGGTCAGCGTCTCGAAGTCGGGTTCGTTCAGGTCGGGACATCTCACCTCGATGCCGTGCGGCCTCAATCGTTCGACGAAGAACGCGGCCTTGGTGGATGCGGGCGACGAGGCGAATCCGTGCAGGTAGATGACGTGCATGACGCGGCTAGATCCGAGTCCGGCAGTCTGGCCGGCAGTTGCAGGTGATGCCGCCGCTGCCCCCGGTGTAGTAGTTGTACGTGAGCTCTTCGCCGCGGGCGACGTTGCGTGCCGCCCGGACCCAGATCGTATCGTCAATCACCTGCGTGTAACAGTTCGGCTTGCACTCGTGGTTGAGGAATCGCGCCACGTTGCCTCCGACTTCGGCATCTCGCACCCAGCGACGATTAATCGAAAAACACCAGATGTGGCCGCGCGCCATCTGCGACGCCTCACGGGCATGGCTGTGGCGGGCCAGGATCTTCTCGCCTGCGTAGTGGATGATGCGCGTGTTCTTAGTGATCGGCTGCAGCGCGAAGACGCCCCACCCATGGAGCCGGGACCGGCGTCGGACAATGCGGGGATACGACGGCATGTGCATCTGCTCTAAGATACAACGGACGTGACCGCGCGGTGGAAGCGCTTGGGCCAACCGGCCTTCATCGCTTCGATTGGGGGCTCGCGCCACGGGTCCGAATGATGGAATAGACGGAGCGAACCATGCCAAAGACGCTCTTTGCGCGCATCCTGGTGGGGCTGGCGGTGGTACTGGCGGCCGTGCAGTTTTATCGCCCGGCGCGCACCAATCCGGTTAGTGATCCGTCAGCAGCGGTGGACGCCGGCGGCCACGTGCCGGCGCAGGTGATCGCCATTCTGAAGCGCAGTTGCTACGACTGTCATTCGCATGCCACCCGGTGGCCGTGGTACAGCGAGGTGGCACCGATGTCCTGGCCCGTGGCTGGTGACGTGCGTGATGGTCGAGCCGAGGTGAATTTCTCCACATGGAACACATCGCCCGTTTCGAGACGGATCAGGAAGCTGGAGGAGGCGTGCGATCTGGTCCGGAAAGGCGACATGCCGCTGCCGTCGTACCTGCTGCTTCATCGTGACGCGAAGATGTCCGAATCCGACGTGCGGGCCGTCTGCGACTGGACCGCCGATGAAGGTGACCGACTGACAACCCAGGCCCTTGGTGAGGCGGTGGCGTCGTTCGAGCCGGTGGCCAGCCATGGCGGGCTGATTACGGTGTCGGGCATCCTCCCGACCCAGGCCGAGGTGGCCACCGATATCAAGACGCAGACGGCGCAGGTGCTCGACACACTCTCGTCGCGTCTGGCAGGTGCCGGCTCAGGCCTCGATCGCGTGGTGGCGGCCAGTGTCTACCTAGCGCAGGCCGGCGATTTCGCGGCCATGAACGAGGTGTTCAGCCGCTACTTCCCGAAAGATCCTCCGACGCGCACCACCGTCGTCGCAACCCTGCCTGGAAAATCGGCGCGTATTCAGATTTCTGCCGTCGCGGTTCCGGCCGGTGCGTCGCGGACAGTCCTGCTGCCGACAGGCTGGTCGAAGTCGCCGAGCCCGTACAGCTACGCCATTCAGACGGCGGATCTCGTCTTCCTCTCGGGTCTGGTCGCACGCGACCCGAAGGACAATGCCCCCATCAAGGGCGACATCGAGGTGCAGATGCGTGCGATCTTCGACAACGCC
Organism: uncultured Vicinamibacterales bacterium; assembly: GCA_964358795.1. Classification (GTDB taxonomy): domain Bacteria; phylum Acidobacteriota; class Vicinamibacteria; order Vicinamibacterales; family JAKQTR01; genus CAYHRK01. The sequence goes on along the minus strand of CAYHRK010000341.1, from coordinate 76 downwards.
AACGCCCTGCTGTCGGCCGGTGGCGTCTCATTTGCCGACGTCGTCAGCGCCCGGATCTACCTGACCGACGCGGCAC
>CAYHRK010000340.1:0-3903 GCA_964358795.1 uncultured Vicinamibacterales bacterium | reverse complement strand
GACGCCGCTGCCACCGAATTCGCGCTTCGGGGCTTCGCCGCCGCCGGCGTCGACCGCATTGCCGCCCGCGCACGCCTGAACAAGGCGATGATCTACTACCACTTCCACGGCAAACAGGATCTCTACCGGGTCGTGCTGCGAACCGTCTTCTCCGCCATGGGTGACCTGCTCCACAACATCACCACCAGCACCGTCACGCCTGCAGAGAAACTCGACCAGTTCGTCGCCGCCTTCGTTCGCGAAGGCCAAGCGCGCCCTCACTTTGCTCCCATCATCCTGAGAGAAGTCGCCGAAGGCGGCCGCCGGCTCGACGAAGAAACCTATACGCTCATGTTTCGCATCGTTCGTTCCATGACGTCCATCATCGAGGAAGGCACGGCCGCAGGCCAGTTCGGTGCCGTCGATCCCTTCCTCCTGTACCTCACGACCGTGTGGCCGGTGATGGTGTACCTGGCCACCGAGCCCATTCGCCGCACCATTGCCCGCGTCGCTCACCTCGACGCCGCCCGATTCGAACCGGATCGCTTCATTCGCCATCTTCAGACGCTCAATCGCCGAGCGGTTGGCGCACCCGACACCGGCAGCCACGTCCGCTGACTACCACGGGAGCACTCCCATGACACCCCACGTCCACCGCACGCCCTGGCACCTCACGATGCTTCTGGCCCTTGCCGCCGCCGGCGCGGCGCCCTTGCTGGCCTGCGCCAAGAAGCCGCCAGCCGACCGCATCCGCGTGTCGGGCTACGTGGAGGCCACCGAGGTGCTGGTGGCCACCGAAGTGGGAGGGCGCCTGCTCGCCCTGAACGTGTCTGAGGGCGACCACGTGAAGATCGGTGACGTGATCGCCCAACTGGACACCGCAGACATCACGCTGGCGCTGCGGCGGGTGACTGCCGAGCGGCAGGGAGCCGATGCGCAACTGCGACTGCTCGTGGCCGGTGCCCGCCAAGAGGACATCCGCCAGGCCGACGCCCAACGTGCAGCGGCCGAAGCCGACGTGGCGGCGACGCGCCAGGAACTGATCTCGGCCGAACGCGATCTGCGCCGATTCGAAACGCTTCTAGCCGCCAATGCGGGCGCTGAGAAGCAGCGAGACGATGCGGCTACGAGGAGGGCAGTGGCGACAGAACGCGTGAAAGGGGCGGAGGAGCGCGTTCGCGCGGCCGGCGAAACACTGGCCCGTCTGAAGGCCGGCGCCAGACACGAGGAAATCGACGCCGCCCGGGCACGTCTGGCGGCCGTTGACGCACAGATCGCCACCCTGAAGAAAGCGCTGAACGACGCCACGGTGCTGGCGCCGGCGCAGGGGTTGGTCTCGCAGAAACTGGCCGATCGGGGCGAGTTGCTCGCGCCGCGCACACCCCTGGTCGTGGTGGCCGATCTCGACCACGTGTGGGCCAACGTGTACGTGGACGAGCCGCTTGTTCCCCGACTATCGCTTGGTCAGTCGGCCACGTTGTACACAGACGCCGGTGGCGAGGGCATCGCCGGCACCATCACGTTCATCTCCTCGAAGGCTGAGTTCACCCCGCGCAACGTGCAGACGGCCGAAGAGCGTTCGAAGTTAGTGTTCCGGATCAAGGTGTCGGTGGACAACCGGAAGGGCGTGCTGAAGCAGGGGATGCCGGTGGAGGCGGAGATCAAGCTGGGGGCTGGGGGCTAACCGAATGACCACAACGGCGCTGCAATTTGATCGCGTCACGAAACGCTTCGGCACGACCGAGGCCGTGCGCGACGTGTCGTTTGCCGTTGAGCAGGGCGAGATGTTCGGGCTGATCGGTCCCGATGGTGCCGGCAAGACCACCACCATACGCGTGCTCTGCGGGCTGCTGCGGCCCACTGCCGGGTCGGTACGGGTGCTCGGCCTCGATCCAGTTCGGCAGCATCACACGATCACCACAAAGGTCGGGTACTTCTCGCAAAAGTTCAGCCTGTACGGCGACCTCAGCATCGACGAGAACATGGCGTTCTTCGCCGAGATTCACGGCGTCAGGCACTACCGCGATCGTCGCAACCGGCTGCTCGACATGATGCAGTTGACGCCGTTTCGCCACCGGCTCGCCGACAAGCTGTCGGGCGGCATGAAGCAGAAGCTGGCGCTGGCCTGCACGCTCGTGCACGAACCGGCCGTGGTGCTGATGGACGAGCCCACGACGGGCGTCGATCCGGTGTCGCGCCGCGAGTTCTGGCACCTGCTGTCGGAATTCCTGGCCCAGGGCATCACCATCCTGATGTCCACGCCCTATCTAGACGAAGCAGAGCGCTGCTCGCGGGTGGCGCTGATGAGCGAGGGCCACCTGCTCGCGCTCGATCGGCCGTCACTGCTGCGCGCCTCTTTCCCCGGTGACATCGTCGAGGTGATAGGGGAGCCACAGGAATCGGCGGTCTCCGTGTTACAGACAGACGCCGCGGTTCACGATGTCCAGACATTCGGCGAACGGTTGCACGCCCGGGTTGCGAGAGGACAGGGGTCCACGTCGCTCGCGCGCTTCAGGACGATCCTGCACGACGCCGGCATTCAGGTGGCCAGCATCAGAGACATACCAGCTTCTCTCGAAGACGTGTTCATCGACCACGTGACTAGCGCAGACAACCATGACACACGAACACCGCTGGACGCTCACCCTTAGTAGCATCGCCCTTGCGGTGGCATTCGCAGGCGCCACTGCGGCTGCCACCCAACTGCCCGCCCAGTCCGCAGCAGGCGCGGCCACGATTCGTCTGACGCTTTCAGACGCCATCGACCGCGCGCTACGCACCAGCCATCGCATCGGCGAGGCACAGGCCCGGGAGGACGCCGCAAAGGCCGGCGCCGCCGCCCGAGCGGCGGCCGACATGCCTACGTTCAGTCTGCTCGGAGGCTACTCGCGCACCAACCATGTCGAGGAGTTCGCCATCACGGTGCCCGGCGTTGCGCCGCGCGTCATCTACCCCGATGTGCCCGACAACTGGCGCGCGCGCCTGGATATGCAGTGGCCTGTCTATACGTCCGGCCGTGTCCAGGCGCTCGAGCGCGCGGCACAGGCCGAAGTGGACGCCACGAGCCAGGATCTGACGGTGACGCGCGCCGATGCCCGGCTTGACGCCGCCCGCGCGTTCTGGTCGCTGGTGACGGCCAGACAGGCCGTCGGTGTCGTGGAGGAAGCCCTGAAGCTGATGGACGCACACCTAAACGACGTGCGCACCATGCGCGAGGTGGGGCTGGTTGCGCCAAACGATGTGCTGAGCGCCGAAGCGCAGCGTTCGCGTCAACAGATGCTGTTCATCGAAGCCCGCAACGGACGCGACGTGGCCGAGGCGGACCTGCGTCGCATCACCGGGATCGATCCGGACATCGCCATTGAACTCGACGCCGCGCTTGAAGGGCCGCTGCCCGAGGCGCCGGCGCTGGCACAACTGCTGGCCGACGCGCGGGCAAACCGATCCGAGCGCCAAGCCCTGCAATTGCGCATTGGCGGCATCGGCGAACGGCAGAACGCGGTCGCCGCCGGCCTGAAGCCGACGATCGCCGTTGGCTCGGGTGTCGATCTTGCGCGTCCCAATCCCCGTATTTTCCCGCGCATGGACTCGTGGAAATACTCCTGGGATGCCGGCGTCAGCGTGGCGTGGTCGTTCTGGGATGGCGGACGCGTCAAAGCCGACCTGGCCGAGATCGCAGCCACAGAGCGGGCCGCCGAACAACGCCTCGCCGATTTCGACACGTTTCTCGCGTTCGAGATTCGCCAGCGTCGTCTCGATATTGACGCGGCCCGGGCCTCCATCGCGGCTGCCACAGACGGCCTGACCAGCGCCGCGGAAGCAAGTCGTGTGGTGGCCGAACGATTCAACGCTGGCGTGGCGCCGAACACCGACGTCCTGTCAGCCCAGCAGGAACTGCTTGCGGCCCAACTGAGCCGCACGCGC
>CAYHRK010000339.1:1775-3912 GCA_964358795.1 uncultured Vicinamibacterales bacterium | reverse complement strand
GCGTGGCCACCGCGCCTTCGGCGCTCGTCACGCTCAGCCCGAGGCGAACGGCCAAGTCGCGAACCTGCGAACGATGCAACACGCCGAGCACGGCGTCACGATTCTGCTGGTCCGTCACGGCCTGGTCGGCAATGGCTTGACGCATTGCGGCAGGGTCGACCACGTGTCGTCCCTCGACAGGCTCGGGACGCCCTGAGCTTGCCGCCCCTCGACCCTGCTCGGGGCGGCCCTGAGCTTGTCGAAGGGCCGATGGGCGTTGCTGGGCCATGGCTGACGAGCTCCACAGGAGCGAGGACACGACCACGGTCACCACCGTCGTTCGGATACGCATAGACACCTCCAAGAACACTGAAGAGCTGGCAGTCGAACCAGTCGTCAGCCAGCATAGCGAGCCCGGCGGCGACACGCTGTCCCGAACAGCACATGCGACCAGGACTCACCGAGGCCACGCCCCGCCCCAACTGGCGGAGAGCGTGGTGCCCCCGCCGCGAAGACCGTGCGCGATGTCGATCCGGATGGCGCCGCTAGCCCCTGGTGCATGCACGCGCACGCCAATCCCGGCGTCGACGTACAGCGGCGACGTGCCGAGTCCATTCAGCCGATGCCACGCCTGCGCGGCGTCGACAAACCCGGCGATGGAGAGGCCGAACCCGCGCGTGCGTCGCACGGGCCGCACGTATTCAAGCGAGCCATGCGCCACGTGCCGGCCAAAGACCGCGCCTGTCAGTACGCCGCCGCTGTGCAGCGGGTGCGCGCGGATCAGTCCGCTGCGCCCCTGGCCGGTGCCCGCGCCTGGCCACAGCGCGAGCGGCGCTACCCGGCTGGCGACTGAGATCTCGGTCACCGCAGACCAGGACGGCACCGTCGCGTCGGCGGTCGAACGCCATGCCGCCAACAGTCCGCCCGTACCGAATTGGTCCCGACCGGCGATCGGCGCCCACCAGCCTGCCGACGCCGCCAGGGCGAGGCGGTCGCGGGCCAGGCGGACATTGAGCGTGCTTTCCACGGCGACATAGTCGCGTGCGTCGAACCGGTTCTCCTCGAGGTCGCCGTATCCGCGCAAATGGTCGAGAGAGGCACCGGTCTGCCACCGGAGCCAGCTGGTCGCCCAATCGGCAACGTGCAGTCCGACGCGGCGACGTTCTTCGCGCACCAGCGTGGCACCTTCTGACAAGGGGGTCGCATCGTACGTCTGTCGCTCCCACAACCCGTCGACCGAGACGATGCCGGGAAGCCACCGCGGGGATGGAAGAGCCAGACCCAGCATTACGCGCGGCCGCCAGGCTGACCATCGCCACGCCGCGCTCGCCAGCTCACCCTCTCCCAGGGGGCCGGCCACGTCGACTCGCAGCTCGTGGAGGAAGAGCGCGCGCGCGCCAAGAGTCGCGACCGCATTCCACCCGCTCGGCAGCAGCTTGCGCTCGTCGATGACGACGTCGACGTTGGCGAGCCCGCCATCGATGGGTGCGTACGTCAGCCGCGCATTCGAGGCGACCGGCAAATCGCGCAGCCGGCGTAGCGCCCGCCCAAAAGCCTCAGGCGTCAGCACCTGTCGGGGTTGCAGCCCGGAAGCCCGCACGACGACCGGGTGGCGCGTCCGCTCGGCCCCAAGAATGTCGATGGTGTCAATGCGCGGTTCGCCTGTGCGGTTCCAGGCATCGAGCGCGCCCATCGAGTCGCCCATCAGGTATCGACTGGTCGCGACCAGCTGCCATGCGTGCGCGTCCTTTGGCGCGAGATGAACGGCTGAGAGCGCCAGGTCTTGCGCCTCCGACCAGCGTGACTGCGAGAATCGCAACCCGGCCAACTCCCGCCACGAGGCCGCATCGTTCGGACAGAGCCGCGTGGCGGCGACCAGCCCTTGCTCGGCCCCCTCACGGTCACCGGTGAGCGCCATGCCCACGCCGCGGTCCACCAGCGCACCGCAGGGCGTCTGGTCGGCGTGGACGGTGACGCCTGATGGTGCCGGTGTGGCCCGCGCCGCGCCGTCGTGAAGACGGGTTCCGGCGGGCGGAAGCGCTAGCATCATCCATCGTCCGGTGGCCGTCCACGCGCGGTCGAACTCGGCCCAGCGAAGCACTCGAAAGGGCGCGCGCGCCGGGTCGTGCAACACCACTTCCTGGTCGGTGCTGCCCAC
>CAYHRK010000339.1:0-1675 GCA_964358795.1 uncultured Vicinamibacterales bacterium | reverse complement strand
GCACAGAGCATCGCGCCCACAAGCAGGGCGACGGCGGTGCGTTCGATCGAAGACACGTTCCACATGTCAGATCTTCGTAATACGGCCGCACCAAGGCTGCACCCGGTGTGTTACTTCTTTCCGCTGAGCAGGAGTCCGCCGCCCACGACCGCCAGAATCACTCCGGCCCACACCGGCACGTTGACCCGCTCTTTCTCGCTGACGGAGATCTCCAGGGGACCCACCTTGGCTTCGTGGGTCTGCCGGGTGTAGCTGAACCCGCCGTACGCGAGCGCCAGGATCCCGACGGCCAGGACCACGATTCCGATCATCCGCATGTCAACCTCCTCGCCGCGAACCGCGGCGACCTAGACATCAGTCTATGGGCTTCATCGCGCTGGATGAAGCAAGCTTCGCGTCACCCCCGCGCACGCGGGGATCCAGGCTGGATTCCCGCATTCGCGGGAATGACGAAGGGAGAGGGGGAATGAACAGGTACCCTTCACCTACCGTCTGTAGAACAGGTGCATAATCGCCACGACGAGAGCGGCGCCGATGATCGACCACAGCACCGGATAGGCATGCCCGCTGATGTGGACCATGAAGGGCTCAGGCAGCATGAGCCGCGCCGCGACCCAGGGCCCTATGAGGGCGCCGATGAATCCGAGCGCCGTTGATACGATGAACCCGCCACGGACCCCGCCACCGATCGCCCTGCCGATGGCACCGCAGACGGCCGCGATGACGATGAGGAGAATGAGCCCCGGCAACGTGAACGTCATGACAGACGGTCCTTTCGCGAAAGTGTGCACCCACCAACCCGCGAGAGCCGGCGGTCCGTTCGGACCACCGGCCCTGGTTATCGCCGATTCGGCTACCGCGGGAATTGCACCCGAACGCCGCCCCAGAACTGGTAGTTGTTCTGGATGTCGCCGATGTGATCGAAGAACACGCGGCCCTCGCCGACGAGGAACACCGGGTACTTCGCGTGTTTCGCCAGCGGCAAACCGAAGTGGAGGAGCAACGCGGGCGTAAACGTGTCGCTGCGCGTCAGATCCCAGAAGGAGAGTCCGGTGCCGACAAAAGCGCCGCCGCTCAGGTACTTGTTCGCCTCGACGTCGACGAAGAGCGCCGACTCCTTCACCTTCTTGTCATTGGTGACCAGACTGATCGCGGCGCCGAGGGCCCCGGCCACCTCCCAGTCGTTCTGGAGCCGTTTCGCGACCCCAACCTTCAGGCCGAGGAGCGGCGAGCACTGCGCGAACTCCAGATTCGTGTTGCCAATCGGGCGCGTTCGGCGATCCTTGCCGGCGAGGACGTCGAAGAAGACTGTCGGGCCGCCGGCCGGTTTCACAACGGTGACACTCGCCTCGCACGTGGCGGTACCCTCGTACCGATAGGCTCCCACCTCGACGGCTTGCGGCGTGCTCACCGTGGCGGTTGCGCGATAGGTGCCGGGTCTGCGTACCGTGAACTTTCCGATAAGGCTGCTGTCGAGCACCAGCTTCTGTCCGACCATGGCGCCGGTGGCGTCATGCAGTTCCACCGTGGCCGTAGGAGCGACTCCGCTCGCTCCGGTCGCGCTGCGCGTCGCATCGACGTTGATCTCGTAGGCGCCCTTCACCGGAATGAAGGACAACACGACGCTGCACGTCGGCGCGACGGCTTGTTTGACAGCCGGCGGCGGCGGCGGCGG
>CAYHRK010000338.1:0-3931 GCA_964358795.1 uncultured Vicinamibacterales bacterium | reverse complement strand
GCGCGTCGAACGCGGCGCGCTTCTCGCGGATCACCGAGAACTTGGGCACGGGCCCGCAGGCGTTCTTCGAGTCGGTGGGCACCTGCCTCTCGGCGTTGGGGAGTCCCTGCATAAAGTGGGTGGGGTTAAACGGCCAGGATCCGTTCACCCTCGGCCAGCAGAACACCCACCCCAGCTACGTGACGGGAAAGGGCGGCAACAGCGCGCTCGACACGAAAATCCTCACGATCTCGTTTGACGATTCCTTCAGCTACTTCGTGCCGAGCCTGTTCGGGGGCGAGCACACCTTCAAGTTGGGCGGCGGCGCCAGCCTCAACTCGACGCCGGGGCGCGCGACCGCGTCCTCGGGCGTCTTCACGTTCAGGGGTGATGCGCCGTATAACCCGGCCGACGCGTCGACTTACCCATACCAGTTCGACGTCACCGTCGGCGACACGGCAGAAAAGTTCGGGTGGGCGTTCACGGTGAAGGACCACCGGTTCAACTCCTTCGCGGAAGACAAGTGGCGGGTCAACAACGACTTCACCCTGAACCTTGGGCTCCGGTTTGACTACCAGAGCATGACGCCCAACGACAAGGGCGCGTTCGCCCCGAGGGGCGGCTTCGTCTGGGACATCGGCGGCAAGGGTGCGTGGGTCGTGCGGGGCGGGCTCGGCCGGTTCTATGCCTACATGCCGGTGTCGGTCGCCCTCAACCTCAGGCAGAACGACGTGCGTACGAAGATCCCGAGCATCACCATCACGGACGTGAACAGCGCCGTGCTGCGTCCGATCATGACCAATGACGGACAGGGGCACCCCGGGGTAGCGTCCCTGAGTCCTGCAGGCATCGCCGAACTCGCCGCGATACGTGCGCCCATCCTGGCGGGAACCACCTTCAGCAGGCAACCGTATGTCGACAGCCCCAACCGCAAGATGCCGTACCAGGATTCCTGGAATATCGGCGTCAGCCATGAGCTTGGCCACACGGCAGCCCTGACCGTCGACTATGTCGGGAACCAAGCGAAGCAGCAGAGCGGCCTGATCGACATCAACGAACCCGTCAACGGTGTGCGGCCGGGCGTGGCGGTGTTCGATCCGGGCGGCAGCCTGATCCCGGCCGATGCCCGCAGCACGAGTTTTACGCGGGTGCTCCAATACCAGTCGACCCCGGCCTTCGATAGCGAGTACAATTCGCTCCAGGTTTCACTGATCAAGCGGATGGCCAACCGCTGGAGCGGGCGCCTGGCCTACACGCTGCAGAAGTCCACCTTCACCGGACTGGGGAATCCGGACGCCCGCCGGGTGTGGCTCGACAACGACCCCAAGGTCGACTTCGGGCGCTTCGCCTCGGATCGCCGGCAGGTGCTGGCCATGAGCGCAAGCGTGAATCCATGGAAGACCCTGACCGTCGCAACCGTCGTCAGCGCGATCACCGGCGCGGCGATCAACGAAACCGTCGGCACGGACATCAACAAGGACAACGACAACAACGATCGGCCGATCAAGGGCATCAACGACCTCACCATGCCCATTGTCTCGGCGGTCGACTCCCAGGGCCGGGCTGTCATCAACGGCCTGCCGGGTCCAGGCTCCTTCCTGATGGACGTGTCGTTCAGGTATCAGATCCCGGTCAAGCGGGTGTTCGACAGCCTCGATCTCTACTACGACGTGTTCAACATCATGAATCGCGTCAACTACGTGGCGCCGACCGGGAACCGGGCGTCGGCCAACTTCAACAAGTACACTGCCGCTCAGTTTCCGCGGCAGATGCAGTTTGGCGTTCGCGTCCGCTTCTAGGAGCGGTCCGGAAGTTGTGCACACGCTCCTGGGAGCCCGACGGGGAATACTCGGGCGGGCTCCAAACACGAGGACTACGGGATATGGTCGGATTCGGCGTTCGTCGTTCGATTCGAGATGGTGTTGTCGTTCTGATGGCCGCGGGGGCGCTCCTCGTTGGCGCCACCGTGGCCTTTGGCCAGATGGAGCTGGCCGTCATCACGGGCACGGTCACCGACGAGGCCGGGGCCCCGCTCGAGGGCGTGTCGTTCCGGTTGATAGATCTGGAGCGGGGCAGCGAGACCGTCTTCCAGAGCGGCAAGGACGGACGCTTCTATCGCCGCGGTCTCAAGGCCATCGAGTACGAGTTCGTCGTCGAGAAGCCGGGCTACCAGCCCATTCGCAACAAGTTGAAGCTCAGCGCCGGCGTGGACAAGCGCTTCAACTTCAAGCTTGTCAAGTCGGCGCCGCCGGGGGCCGAGGAGTTCACCAAGGGTGTGGCCGCGTTCAACGCCGGCGACAACCAGGCGGCGGTCGCTGCCTTCGAGCAGGCCGTCAAGAAGGCGCCCGAGGCGCCGGAGGTTCACGTGAACCTCGCCCTCGCGTACATGCGCGTGTCGCGCCCGAACGACGCGATCGCAGAACTCGAGAAGGCGTCGGCGATGGCACCTAGCGAACCCCGGTTCCTGTTCCAGCTCGGGGGGGGCTATGTCGACGCCAAGCAGTACATCAAGGCGATTGCCGCCTTCGAAACGGGGCTGAAGCTGCAGCCGAACCTGACCGATCCCCTCGCCTTCGAGGCCACCATCACCCTTGGCGCCGTCTACTTCGCCAGCGGGCAGATGGACCAGTCGGTTGCGCGATTCACGGCGGCGCTGGCGGCCAAGCCGGATTCCGCCGCCGCGAAGCTCGGCCTGGGCAAGTGCGCGGCCAGCAAGGGTGACATCGACGAGGCCCTTCAGTACTTCCAGCAGGTGATAGCCTCGGCGCCGGGCACGTCCGAAGCGGCCGAGGCCGAAGCCTTCGTCAAGGCCTTGAGGAAAACTTGACGCGTCATTGCCGGCCTGCGCGGATGACGCGAAGGAGATGCCCGATGCGTGTGCGAAGCTTGGCACTCACATTCCTGCTGGTCGCGGTCCTGTGCGCCCCCGCGGCCTTCATGCATCCCAACCTGTCGGCGGATGCCCCGCAGGCTGCTCCAGCCAAGGCCGCCGCCCCCGCGCAGGAGAAGGGCGGGCAGGAGGAGTTCGGGCCCTACTACGAACCTGCGCCCGGCTGGCCACAGGGGTTGCCGGATGGACCAGACGGCGTGAAGCATGCCGGGTGGACCTGGGGGTCGGTCGGCGCCGTATACGCCGAAAGCCCGGACCGAATCTGGATCGCTCAGCGCGGCGAACTGCCGCTGCCTGCCGACGCGGCGCCCTGGACGCCGTACGGCCTGCTGAAGCCGTCTCGCGGCAATGCCACCGGCAACGACGACGGGTTCAGCGCCACCTGCGAGCCGGTGCCGCTGCGCGGGTGGGAACGGCGATATCACCACGTCATCTTCGTCGTGGACCGCAACGGCAAGATGGTCCAGGAATGGCCGCAGCACGACAAGCTCTTCGAGATGAAGTGCGGCCGTGGGCCGCACAAGATCAAGATGAGCCCGTACGACCCCGAGAAGCACGTGTGGGTCTTCGATGACCAGCTGCACGTGATTCACAAGTTCACTTACGACGGCAAGCTGGTGATGACGCTCGGGACCAAGGGGCAGAGAGGGCGAGACGGGGGGAGACTCTTCGATCGGCCGACCGACATTGCCTGGCTGCCCGATGGGACCTTCTTCGTCAGCGACGGGTACGGAGGCACCCGCGTGGCGAAGTTCGACAAGGACGGCAAGTTCCTGATGGACTGGGGCCGTGCCCCGGTCGACCCCAAGAACCCGGGCCCCAACGAGTGGAACACCGTCCACAGCATCGCGATCAGCAAGGACCGCCGGATCTTCGTCGTCGATCGCGGCCACAGGCGGATGCAGGTATTCGACGAGAATGGCAAGTTCCTCGACATGTGGTCGACCGGCGTCCGATCGTCACCCTACGCCCACCTGATTTCGACGGACCAGTTCATCTGGATAGGAGACGGCGGGACGAACCGAATCCTCAAGTACGATCTGAACGGGAAGTACCTGTACG
>CAYHRK010000337.1:0-3937 GCA_964358795.1 uncultured Vicinamibacterales bacterium | reverse complement strand
TTTGCGTCGCCGGGCTTCTTCGCGCCGGCCATGCCCTTCATCATCGGGCACGCGCCCATCGATTCGGCGCCACCCTGCATGTGCTCCATCATGTGGCCCATCATCTCCGACTGCATGCCCATCGTGCGCTCGCGCATCTGCTTCCGCTGCGCCACCAGCTCGGTGACGGCGGCGGCGGTCGCGTCGGCCTTTGCGGCGGCCTGACTCGCGTTCATCCCGGCCACGAGGTCGTCCAGCTTCGCGTCCATCGCCCCCATGTCGGCCATCATCTTCTCGCGCTGGCCCATCATGGCCTTGCAGGCGTCCATGGGCATGGCCGGCTGCTTCTGGTCCGCCGGCTGCTGGTGCATCTGATGCTGCGCGCCGGTGGACATCTGCGCCAGGCCCACCTGGACTGCGGCAAACCAGACACCCACCGACAGAAATAGCACACCGAGCGTCGTTCTCATGATGCCTCCTCTACCCTGTCTGACGCGCGCGGCGCCTACTCGGGTTCCCGCTCGGAGGCGACTTTGTCGCGCTCCAGACCGAACTTCTGCATCCGGTACAGCAGGGTGCTGCGGGTGATCCCGAGATAGGCGGCGGCGCGCGTCTGGTTCCAGTTGTGTTTCTCCAGGGCCGCAAGAAGCAACTCCCGTTCCACCGTCTCCAGCGAGATGCCCTCGTCAGGAAGCTCGATGCGCAGGTTGCCCATGCGCTGCTCGCGCGCGCGCAGGCGCTCAGGCAGGTCGTCGAGCCCCAGCACCCCGTCCTTGTCCAACACCAGCGCCCGCTCGATCACGTTCTCCAACTCGCGGATGTTGCCGGGCCACGAGTACAAATTCAACGCGGAATACACCGGCTTCTCGACATTCGGTCGCGGCCGGCCCAGCCGCTCGCTGTGCTTCGTGAGGAAGTGATCCACGAGCAGCGGGATGTCGTCGGCCCGCTCGCGCAGTGGCGGCATCCGAATCGACACGACGGCCAGCCGGTAGTACAGATCGTCGCGGAAGCCCCCGTCGGCAATCATCTTCTCGAGGTCTCGATTCGTGGCGGCGATGACGCGCACGTCCACCTTGATCGGCCGCGGATCGCCGACTTTGTCGATCTCCCGCTCCTGCAGGACGCGCAGGATTTTCACCTGGAGCTGCGACGGCAGCTCGCCGATCTCGTCGAGAAAGATCGTGCCCCCATCGGCGGTCTCGAACTTGCCCCGCTTGTCGGCGACCGCCCCGGTGAACGAACCCCGCCTGTGGCCGAAGAGCTCCGACTCGAGGAGGTGCTCGGGGATGGCGCCGCAGTTGATCGTGACGAACGGCGCGCGCGTCCGCGCGCTGTGGAAGTGGATCGCTTTGGCCAGCAGCTCCTTGCCCGTGCCGCTCTCTCCCTCCAGCAGCACGGTGGCGTCGCTCTGCGCCACGCGCGCGGCCATGTCGGTCACGGCGCGCATCGCGCGCGAGGCCGCGATCATGTTGGCGAAGGAGAACCGCTCGACCACCACCTGCCGGAGGTGGCGGTTCTCGGTCGTGAGCGCCGCGACGTCCAGGGCCTTGCGCACGGCAGCGCGCAGTTGCTCACGCGAGAAGGGTTTCGTCAGGTAGTCGAAGGCTCCGACCTTGATCGCCTCGACCGCTGAATCGATGGTGCCGTGCGCCGTCAGAACGATGACCGGCAGATCGGGCTGCATCGTCTTCAGCCGCGTCAGCACCTCCATCCCGTCCATCTCCGGCATGCGGATGTCGGTCAAGACGAGGTCGACGGCCTGCGCCTGAAACCGCTCGAGCCCGGATCGCCCGTCAGCAGCCGTGACCACGCGGTACCCGTCTTCGCGCAGGTTGTACTCCATCACCCTGCGCAGACTCTCATCGTCTTCGATCAGCAGGATCGTTCTCGGTTCTGTCATGCCCGGGTCCTCACCGCGTCTCCGGCGGCCGTTCCGCCGCCCGGCGGTGACAACGGAAGTCTGATGCGAACACAGGTGCCCCGGTCGGAGCCACGCCGCGCCGAGATGTCGCCGCCGTGAGCGGCCACGATCCGGGCCGAAATGGCCAGGCCCAGACCAGTGCCTTTTTCTTTCGTGGTGAAGAAGGGATCGAAGATCCGAGACAGATGCTCGGAAGGAATGCCGGGGCCTTCGTCAGTGACCTCGACGACGACGCCGTCGCTCGTGTGGTATCGCCGGACGTGCACCCGGGCACCGGCCAAACTGGCCTGGATGCCGTTCAACATCACGTTGAAGAACACCTGCTGAATCTGCTCGGGATCGACCAGCGCCTCGCGAATCGCCTGTTCGCGTTCGATCTCGATCGTCACGCCCGCTCGCTCCGCCTCAGGACCCAGGAGCGCCGCCACATGATCCATGACGTCGTCGAGATCCGCTTTGCGCAGCTCGGGCGCGTGCGGCCGCGCGTAGGTCAGAAACTCGGTGAGCAGCGCGTCGAGTCGCGCGAGTTCCTTCTGGCCGACCTCCGAGAACTCCGACTCCGGCGTGCCGGGCTTGACTCGCGAGGCGACGATCTCGAGCGCACCTTTGACGCTGGCCAGCGGGTTGCGCAGTTCGTGCGCCAGGCCGGCGGCGATCTCGCCCAGCGCAGACAGCCGGTCCGCGCGCACGAGTTGTCCGTGCGACTCGCGCAGCTCCACGCTGGCCTTCTCGAGCGACTCCGCGGCACGCTGGTAGCGGCCCGTGAGCCGGCGCTGCTGACTGGCCAGAAGCCCGACGAGCAACCCCGCCACGTGGAACATCACGATTTCCGTGTACTGGCTCATCGAATACGCCGGATTGCCGCTCCAGGCCATGTGGATGTGGGGAACGTAGGCCACCGACGTGACCAGGGCCGTCAGCAGTCCCCCCCAGATGCCGTACCAGTACGCCCCGACGATCACCGGGACGTAGTAGAGCCGCTGATACACCAGGTGCCAGACGGCATGCTGTGGATCGGTCAGGTAGTGCAGGCCGGAGATGATCGTGATGGCCGCCGCGAGGGTTGCGGCTCTGGCCAGATGGCTGCTCTGACGCTGCCGTGCGCCAGCGCCATCGGTCACCCTTGGGAGCATGGCTGATCATGCTACCACCGTGCCGGGCGCCCAGTCCGTGGCCCCTGGCAGACACAGGTCAGCGGGCTGCGGCCGCGATCGACACCAGGTCCGTGTCCCCCCCGGTCGCTAGCGTTCCGTCCCCGTGATTCGTTGCATATATTCCGGAGCGCGGCGCCCGGCTGGCAAGGCGCGACGACCGAGAATACTCGACGTATTTGAGGGAGGAGCAACGCAGCCAGCCGGGATGCCCCGCCCGGAAGATATGTGACGAATCACGGGGACGGGACACTAAGTCGCTGCCACTGTCTGTTTTCGCGCAGCCACCACCTCGAGGCTGCGTGAAAACAACCAGCCGCACAAAGCACGCCTTCCCAGCCATCGGCCGGATGTCCTTGTGAAACCTGAGAAGAAGTCCTATCGCACCTCGACGCCGCGCCCGGCATCGCCCTTGCCTTTTCGGTCGGACGTGAAGAGGTCGGGCCATCTCACGCAGGAGCCTTCGGCGGTTGCCGTGCTCCAAGCCGAAAACCCTGGCGCCCCGGCCGTGGTCAGCGTGCCTGCGGCCGGGGTCGACCTGCAGGCGCTGGAGCGGGCCCTCATCCTTTTCGCGCTCGACATCTCGGGAGGCAACCGCACGCGCGCCGCCCGCTTTCTCGGACTGACGCGAAGCGCGTTGTGTTACCGGATTCGCAAGTACGGCCTCGCCACTGCGGCTGCGACCGACCGGCCCCATTAGCCGTGCTTGCACGGCTGGAACGTGTACGAATGTGTCAAATTCCGTGCAAGCCCGGCTTAGAGGTGCGGCCGCCCGCGGGCGGCCGCCTAGTAACGAAGCTTCGTCCCCAACCACTTGTCGGTTTGAGGCGAAGCTTCGTTACACCAACGGTGTGACCCAACGATGAGACTCGGATCGTTCGTT
>CAYHRK010000336.1:0-3949 GCA_964358795.1 uncultured Vicinamibacterales bacterium | reverse complement strand
CCGGTCGTCAGCACATGGATGCGTGGCAGCGGCGGCTGTTGCGCGGACGCGCTGACGGCAGCGGCGAGCCCCGCGGCGACGAACGCCGTCAATCGGACGAACCTCGGCCGAGCATTGGGCGTGCGCGGGTGGATGGCGATGTCCATGAGTGCACTCATCTGGAAGGTCGGGGGCACGGGCGAGATCGCCCGGACGGTAAATTCCCTGCACGTCGACGCCGTCTCCGACGAGGCGACCGGCGTGCAGAGGGTTTCCTACGGGCTGCTGCAGGTCCACGAGCGCCGCGCGAACCGTCGCCTCCTCATGAGATCGTTTACACGACAAAAGCGGCGTGAGTGTGGGTGCGGTCCGGAGCCCCCGATCGCCTGCGGCAGGTGGCGTCCGTACAGGTAAGGCTGACAGTGAAGCACGCCGGATATTGGCCGTAATCTGACCATTCTGGGGCCTCTGTCGCCTGGAAAGATCTCGCGCCGCACCACGTCGAATCGGCGGCGTTGGGCCGAGGCCCGGAGATGACCCTTGACAGGTCGATTGGCGTGTTGTGTAATCGTTCGCGCGTCGGCAACCATCCGTTCCCTTTCCCGCACCCAGGAAGGAGTGGCTCCCGTGGTGAACCGCACGACCGTTCTTGCCGCTTTGGTCGGGAGTATGTTCCTCGCTGGCCCCGCCACGGCCCAGCAGACGACCGGCGCGTTGAGGGGAAGCGTGGTAGATGAGCAGGGCCTGGCGGTACCGGGCGCAGCCGTCACAGTGATGAGCGCTAGCCTCATGGGGGCGCAGACCGCCGCATCCGACGCGAGCGGTCAGTTCCGGATCGTGAATCTGCCGCCCGGCCTCTACCGCATCGAAGTCGCCCTTCAGGGGTTTGGCAGCTTCGTCCAGACCAACATCCGCGTCGAGGTGGGCGGCGTCACCGCAGTCAAGGTTCTCTTGCGGCTTGCCACCGTCTCCGAGGAGCTCACGGTGTCGGCCGACGCACCCGTTGTGGACGTCGAACGCAGCGACATGTCCTTCAAGGTGAATCAGGCCGCCATTTCGGCGCTGCCCATCGCACCGCGACTTGGGTATCAAGGCATGTGGCAGGTGCTGCCCGGGGTCACCGGCGGCAACGTCGACTACCTGGGCAACGAGAACGGCGACCCGCACGTGAACGCCGGCTTTCGGGCGAACGAGAGCGGGCAGGCCGGCGTGCGGAATCAGAACGACTCGTACGAGAACAACGTGTTCATCGACGGCATGGACGTCAACGACCCGATGAGCGGCCGGAGCGCGACCTCGCTCAACTACGAGGCCATCGAGGAGGTGAACGTCAAGACGGGCGGCTTCGAAGCCGAATTCGGCTCGGGACGCAGCGCGCAGATGCAGGTGGTGACCAAGAGCGGCGGCAACACCTTCAGCGGCAGCCTGCTGTTCCAGGTCCAGCCTGACAAGTGGAACTGGAGCAACGTGGAGGCTGGCTCCTCGCAGCGCCTCAGCTACTACAACCCGAGCGCGGTGCTCGGTGGCCCGATTCTCCATGATAGCCTCTGGTTCCTCGCGTCATGGAAGTACGACTTCGAGAACCTGACGTACCCCGACACGCGGGCTGTCGAGAAACTGAACCGCGAACGGCGGGGCAACCTGTGGTACGGCAAGCTCACGAGCCAGATTAACCCCGGCAACCGGGTGGCCGTCGCCTTCGGGTACGACCGAATCGACATCCGCAACACGGTCGGCGACACGCGCTACTCGTTGCCCGAGGCGCTCTCGACGCAGGAGCGCGGCGGACCGCTCCTGAGCATCCAGTACACCTCCACACTCACGACGACGACGCTGCTGTCGGTGAGCGGCGGGTACAACAAGAAACCCAGCATCGAGGTGGCGCAGGGCAGCGGCCCACGGCTGCGGTATAACGACAGGTATCTGGGCACGCTCGTCCGCTACGAGGGGAACAACTACCGCAACTACGACTCGAACCGCGAGACGTTCTACTTCCACCCGAACCTGACCTTCTACCCGAACAAGGAGATGCTCGGCCGTCACGAGTTCAAGGTGGGCATGGAGGGACGTCCGAACACACGCATCACCCGCGCGTACATCTACAACGTCGACAATCAGAACCTCTACGAGCTCTACTACGGCCTCGACCACACCAACTACGGGCTGAGCCAGCCTTACCTCTACGAGGCCCGCGAGGTGTTCCCGGTGGGGCCGTACAATAAGGTGCGGGTCGCCTCCTATGCGGCCTACGTGCAGGATCGCTGGCGGCCCACCGATTCGCTCACGGTGAGCGCCGGCCTGCGCTGGGAAAAGGCCCGGCACCGGACGCTGGGACGAGGTGATCTGCCCGCATCCCTCGAGATCTTCGATCCCGACATCCGGAGCGAGATCGAGGTGGACGACAGCGCGTTCGCGCCGCGGTTCGGGGCGACCTACAACTTCGGCACCCGCGGGGGCGTGCTGCGCGGCAGCGGCGGCCGGTTCCATGAGCGGGTTGGCACCGGCGACTACAACAACTATCCGGTGGGGCAGGGGTTCAACACGTATCGCGTGCCGCAGGCGGACTTCGGCAGGGGCACCGAAGCACTTCGCATCTTCACCTCCGGCACGATCCCGGTGAACCCCGCCTTCAACCGGGACATGAAGATCGAGTACAACGACGAGTTAACGGTGGGCTACGAACGAAGCCTGCCGTTGAACCTGGCCGTCGAAACCGCGTTCATCTGGCGGAACATCCGCGTCTCGGAATCGCGTGACGCCAACGTCCGCTTCAACGCGGACGGCACCTTCTCGCGGCTCGATCCCACCTTCGATCGTGTGAACTTCCGCGATTTCCTGACTGGCGACTCGCGCTTGCGGGACGTCACCTACAAGAGCCTCCAGATCTCGGTGCGCCGCAACTTCACGGCCAGGGCCGGCCTCCTGGCCAGCTTCAGCCGCTACTGGACGAAGGAAGACTGGCGCCGGTTCGACGAGTCCGAGACGTACCAGTTCGCATACGCCTCGCCGGACGCCATGGACCGTAGCGACTACGGTCCGCGCTGGAACGGGAAGATCAGCGGCTTCTACATGCTGCCGAAGGGCGTGGCCCTGTCGACCTTCATCAATGCCTACTCCGGCGAGTGGGTCAACGACATCACGGGTGACTACGCCTGGAACGCCGATGCGCCCCGGATCCGGCTCCCCAACGGCCGCCAGGTGGCCAACATCATCTGGCAGGCGCGCAACTCGTATTATGTGGACCGGCAATACGGGGCCAGCGGTCGCTACACCGACAACGTGTACAACGTGAACCTCCGGGTCGTGAAGGAGTTCGTCCTCGGCAGCGACAAGCTCGAGCTGTCGGCCGACTGGTTCAACCTGTTCAACTGGTCCGCGTACACGGACTACGAGTCGGCTGACATTCGCCGGCCCAATCTCTACGGCAACCAAATCAACCCGCAGCGGCCGAGGGCCATGCAGGCCAACGTGCGTTTCCTCTTCTAATCGCATTCGCATCTGCTTCGGACCGGACCCAGCCCGGGCCGGTCCGAAGCAGCCTCGCAACGTCCCCTTTCGTTTCCCGACCCCGGGCGGCCAGATTCGGTCGGATGACCCGACAGCTGGACCAAGTCGTTTCCTCAGGGGCTCGGAAGGCTACGTCCCGGCGGTCGAGGAACACTTCGGCACCGACATCGACTTCGCGCAGCTCGTCACCGGCAACCCGAAGATCGCGCGGGTTTCGACGAGCCACATCGAGCGGATGAACCTAACCGTCCGCATGCAGCTTCGCCGGTTTACCCGGCTGACGAACGGCTTCAGCAAGAAGCTGGCGAATCTCAAGGCGGCGATCACGGTGTTCGTGGCGTGGTATAACTTCTGTCGGGTTCACCAGACCTTGCGGGTCACGCCGGCGATGGAAGCAGCGTTGACAGACCACATCTGGACAGTCCGTGAGCGTCTGATCGTGTGATCCCGATATGGACACAGT
>CAYHRK010000335.1:0-3980 GCA_964358795.1 uncultured Vicinamibacterales bacterium | reverse complement strand
CTCCTGTTATCCCAAGTTCTCCGTTATGCGGAGTTGAGATGGCGGAGCACGCTGACGAGGGGGATGGAGTTGCTCGTTGCTATACATAATCAGAGGGAGCTCAGGAATGCCAGCAGAGGATCGCTGGCCCGGTAACGCACGCGACGCTGAGAGGGGGCCTGGACGCGTTGTAGCGCAGCCTCCTTCATCGCGAGGTCGGCTTCGACGTAGAGATGCGTTGTGGCGAGGTCCTCATGTCCAAGCCAGAGTGCAATGACGCTGGGGTCGACACCGGACTGGAGCAAGTGCATGGCGGTCGTGTGGCGGAACGTGTGGGGCGAGATGCGGCGCCCGACCAGCGACAGGCAGCGCTTGGCGGCCTTCGTGACGGCAACATGGATCCGGTCCTCGACGCCGGAGCGCGAGAGTCGCTTGCCGGCGCGGCTGGGGAAGACCGGCGAGGTTGCATTACGGTCGATCTGCGTCAGCCAGTCGCGCAGGTGTCCGGCCGTGCTCTTCCAGAGTGGGACCACGCGCTCCTTGCGTCCCTTGGAAGACACGATCAACTACACCTGATACCGCCGGGACGCGTGACACCTTCCGGGTCACGCACCCGTACCATCCACTATTCGGCCGAGAGTACACGCTCGTGACGTACTGCCACGGTTGGGGAAGCCACCGGGTGTACTTCCACGACGACGAAGGCCGGCTCCGAAAGATCCCGGCGTGTTGGACAGACGCGGTCGCGGACGATCCGTTCGTGGTGGTCGCCGCCGGGCGGTCTGCGTTCCGTGTCGCGGATCTCCTTAAGCTCGCCGACTTCATCACGGGGCTGGATCCCCGCGGGCATCGGCTCGGCGCGCAGCGCTCCGACCATGTGTAAAGGCAATATCGCCGTCAGTGTTAAGTAAAATATGCCCACGCTGCTCTGGAAACTGACACGCAATAGCCCCATATCTAGCAGCACACTTAAGACATTAAGCTGATATGGCGGCTCAAAATGCTTGACACCGGTCCACGATATGGCGTAATTATATTTACATATGGCAGATCCCACAGAACCACACCCGAAGCGCCAAGCCCTCCGCCAAGCCGGCACGCTCAATCCGCGTCCCGCGCGCGTGACCGACGAGCTGTTCGCCGACAGCGACTTCTTCGATCCGCACGACATCCTGCAGGTGAAGTACGAAATGCTCCGTCGCGTCCGCGTGGACGACTTCACGGTCAGCCAGGCGGTCTGCCGGTTTGGATGCTCGCGTCCGTCCTTCTATCACGCGCACGAGGCGTTCACGCGCGGGGGCCTGGGCGCCCTGGTGCCACAGAAGCGAGGACCGAGAAGCGCGCACAAGCTGTCACAGACGGTCTTGGCATTGATCGAGCGGACGATTGCCGCCGATCCGGCCGCGGATCTGGTCGCCGCCGTACAGCAGGCGTTCGGCATTTCCGTGCACCGGCGGAGCATCGAGCGGGCGCTGGATCGCGCGAAAAAAAAACGGCGCCAGCAGCGACGGGGCGTGATGGCGATGGCGATCGTCCGGACCCAGAGCAGGTCACGCGCTATGAAGATCTGCGGCGGCACGTGACCGGTGACGGGGGTGGACACCGGATGGGACGTGCGCTGTTTCACCGGGAGGGGATGAAGGCGTGGTTGGACGCGTGGTCGAGTGACACGCACCGGGAAGCGCGACCACGTCGGGACGCCTCCGAAGACGCCGATCGTGTGAGCCTTCTGACACGGAAGAGTGACGTCGGCGCCGTCGTGCGTCTGGTCGCCCGCATGGCGATGGCGACACTCCAGGACGTGCCATCGTGAACCGCGCGCAACCGCCCAGGGATCTCCCATGATGAACCGAGAGCAGCACCAGAAGGTCACGCCGCGCCACCTCACACGGTCCGCCTTGCTGTACGTGCGGCAATCAACCATGCGACAGGTGTTCGAGAACACGGAGAGCACCAAGCGTCAGTACGCGCTGCGCGACCGCGCCGTCGCCCTCGGGTGGCCCCACGCCCAGATCGTCGTCGTCGACGGCGATCTGGGCCACACCGCGACGGCCGCGGGAGATCGTGAAGGATTCGAGCACGTGGTCACCGAGGTGGGGATGGGGCGCGTCGGAATGGTCCTCGGCTTGGAGGTCTCGCGCCTCGCGCGCAATTCGTCCGACTGGCATCGACTGCTCGAGATCTGTGCGCTCACCGAGACGCTCATCCTCGATGAAGATGGCGTCTACGACCCCGCGCATTTTAACGACAGACTCTTGCTCGGGCTGAAGGGCCAGATGTCCGAAGCTGAGATTTACGTCATGAAGGCGCGCTTGCACGGCGGCATCCTCAGCAAGGCCTTGCGCGGGGAGCTGCAAGTCCCGCTGCCGACGGGCCTGGTGTACGACACACAGAAGAAGGTGCAGTTGGACCCCGACAAACAGGTGCAAGAGTCGGTCACCTTCTTGTTCACGACCTTTGCCCGGACGGGATCCGCCACGGCGACGATGAAGGCCTTTCGGAAGCATGAAGTGCGGTTTCCTCGACGCGTGCAGAAGGGCCCACAGAAAGGAGCATTGATATGGGAGCCCCTCCATCACCAGCGCGTGTTGCAGGTCCTGCACAACCCTCGTTATGCGGGAGCCTTTGTGTGGGGACGACGCAAAGGCCGCCGGCTGCCCAATGGCCACACCGCCGTCACATTCGTGGCACCGAGCGAGTGGATCAGTCTGGTCCCAGGCGCGCACGCCGGGTACATCACCTGGGCCCAGTACCAAGATAACCAGCAACGACTGCTCGAGAATGCCAAGGCGCACGGTGACGACCGCCGACACGGCCCACCGCGCGAGGGTCCAGCCCTGCTTCAAGGACTCCTGCTGTGCGGCCGCTGCGGCGATCGGATGAACGTGCGCTACTCCATGCGCCACGGAGGACAACAGGTGCCCACGTACCTGTGCGATCGCGATCGCACGCGATTCGGCGAGCGCACCTGCCAGAGCATCCCCGGGGCGAGCCTCGACGAGGCGATCGGCACGGTGCTGGTCGAACTGGTCACGCCCCTCGCCTTGGAGGTGGCGCTCACCGTCCAGCACGAGATCCAGTCACACCTGGCGGAGGCGAGTCGGCTGCGGAAGATGCACGTCGAGCGGGCGCAATACGAAGCCGACCTCGCACGTCAGCGGTTCATGCACGTCGACCCCAACCATCGCCTCGTGGCCGACGGGCTCGAAGCGGACTGGAATGCCAAGCTGCGCGCCCTCCAAGACGCACAGGAGACGTGCGAACGCGAGCACGCCGCTGATCGAGCGCCGCTGACCGACGAGCAACGCGCGCGCGTGCTGGCGCTGGCCGTCGATTTCCCAAGACTGTGGCGCGATCCGAAGACACCACCGCGCGAGCGGAAACGCATGATCCGGTTGTTGATCGAAGATGTCACCTTGAATCGAGCCGACACGATCACGGCACACGTGCGCTTCCGCGGCGGGAGCACGCGCACACTCACACTGCCCGTTCCCCTGCGCGCCTGGGAACTGAAAAAGACCAGCCCCGCCGTCATGGCCGAGGTCGACACGCTGCTGGAGTCTCACACGCCGGGTTGCATTGCGACGGTGCTTAACCAGCACGGGCATCGCTCCGGCGAGGGCAGGCCGTTTACGCGGAAGATGGTCGTTGATCTGGTCAAAGATCACGATGCGCTCAAGAGTCGCTATGACCGATTGCGCGACAAGGGATTCCTGACGCAAGAAGAGATCGCCAAGCAACTCGGCATTACCCCGGAAACGGTTCGGACATGGGCCCGGCGCGGCCTGCTCCGTGCTCACCCGTACACGGACCGATACCAATGCCTCTACGAACCACCCAGCCAACATCCGCCGCAGAAGATGCAAGGTCGCAGGCTTGCCGACAGGCGGGCTTTCCCGTAGTGTTATCGCGACGACGGAAGGAGATGCAGTATGCATGACACGGGTTGCCGTGCAGGCGCACAGCGACCTCTCGGTCGAGGAGCACGTCAGCGACGCAAA
>CAYHRK010000334.1:1344-3996 GCA_964358795.1 uncultured Vicinamibacterales bacterium | reverse complement strand
GAAGCCGGCCCCTACCGAGACAGGCGTGGCGCCGGCCTTGAGGCCAGCCCTTATCGTGTCGTCACCGTCGGTCGCGGTTGTTGACGGTGCGGCCGAGAAACTTCCTGGCCTCCTCCAACTCCGGGCGTCCCGGCTTGTCGGCGGCCTGGCAGATCTCGAGCAGCCGGCCGTAGTACAGCCGCGCGCGCTTGACGTCGCCGGCCAGCTCGGCCGCACGCGCGCCGCCGTACACGCCCCTGAACCGGTTCGGCTCCTTCTGCATCGTCGCTTCGAACGCTTCCAGCGCCGCCGCGGGCTGGTTCGATTCGAGCAGCATCTCGCCGAGCAGCTCGCGCGCCGGCGCGATCGGTCCGGGCGTCACGGCGCTCTTCTCGGTGGCGTCTTCCTGGTCGGCCGCGGCGCGCAGGAGCGCGACGGCCTCGCCACCCTTGCCCTCGGCCCGCAGGGCCCAGGCCTCGGCCACCCTGCGCTGGATCTCCACCTGCTCGGCCCAGTAGCCTTCCTTCGCCTGCGTCAGCGAGTCCCGTAGCCAGGCCAGCTTGTCGATGTCTTGCCGCGCCGCCCCGGCGTTGCCGCCGCGGGCGGCGCCCAGGGCCCGCGCGAAGTGAGTGATCGCGTCGGTGTGCGGAGAGCGGCTCGCCTGCGGCACGAGCGCGGCCGCGTCGTTCCAGGCTCGGCGCTCGAGGGTGTAGCGCGCGGAAATCGCCGCGAACGCAAAGAGGCCGACCGGGCCGTACCCGCCAGCCGTATCGAGGCTGGCAGCCGTCGTCTTCGTCTGGTCCACCACGCGCCTGGCTGCGGTGTCCTGCGCCGTCTGCAGGTACGCGTAGACCTGATAGTCCCAGGCGTGCAGCACCTCGCCGATCGAATTGGCCTTCCGGGCCACCTCGGCGGACGCGAGGTTGCTGTTGATCGACTCCTGCCAGTAGCCGAGCCGAGTGAACGTGTGGGAAGGCATGTGGAGCGCATGCGGCGCGGCCGGCGCGATCGTCGCGTAGCGCCGCGCCGCGTCGAGCGCGCGCGAGGCGAGCGACGGGACGTCGTAGCTGTGAATGATGTAGTGCGCGATGCCCGGGTGCTCCGGCTGCCGGGCGGATTCCTTCTCGAGCATGGCCGCGGCCTTGAGCTGGTTGGCGTAGGTCTTGTCGCTCGGGAGCGCCGTTTGGTCGAGGGCCAGCGCGTAGAAGATCGTGGCCTCCCGGTCGTCGCGATACGTCGCGGCCAGTTGCTCCATCCCCTTCTCGTACGCCAGCGTCCGCGTCCGCTGATCGACCGCCTCGAAGTCTTTGTACAACGTCGCCACCGCGGCGAGGTAGTCGCGTTCGCGCGGCGTCTTCGCGCCAGTCGCCTTGGCCTTCTCGACCGCAGCCCGGCCATCGTGCAGCGCCTGGAGCGGACGCGACCCCGCGAACGGGTTGCCCCAGTGGCTCATCGCGATCCCCCAGTAGGCCATCCCGCAGCCGGGATCCCTCTCCAACACCTTGCCAAAGCCGTCGATAGCCGCCGGAAACCAGAACGAATGGAGGAGCGCCACGGCCCGATCGAACTCGGGCTGGACGGCCGCGCTGCAGGAGGTCGCGAAGCGCACCTTCCCGAGTTTCTCCGGCGGCGCGCCCGCCTCGTGCTGATGTTGAGCGGCGAGAGCGACCGTTGCGGCGAGCAACGCCGACACAAGAACGGGGACGGTTCGTACGGTCTTCATGACAACTTCTCCCCTTGCGCCGGCGACTGCCGTTTCGGCGCGGAGTGGGAACAGCCAGACCGCGCGAGGGCGGTCCGGACGTTCCGGTGGATAGTGGAGTATGCGTGGCATCATACTCCATGAACCCAGTCGGGCCGAAGCGCTTTCTGATGCGAAACGGGAAGCGTCGCTAGAAGCGCAACAAGTAGCTCATCTTGACGAAAACCTGCCGTCCGGAAGGCGTCGTGGGCGAAACCGTGCGCCGCAGTGCGGGGGGCGTGGCAGGGTCCACGGTCAGATTCTCGTAGCGGTCCGTGTATCCGACGTACACCGCGGTGCCCGGATGCACCAAGTAGGTTGCCAGCATCTCGCCTCTGAACCGCTTGGCCCGATCCAGCGCGACGAGCGTCGGGTTGGGAAGCACGGCGTTGTAGTCGACAATCAGCCGCATTGAAAGCTCGCGCGTGAGCTGGTAGTTGAGCTTCGACCGGAGCAGGTGGTTGTCAATGACGCTCGCCGAGGCGGGCACGCCTGGGGGAGCCGAACCGGCGCCTGTGGTCAGACGGCTGTACAGGTAGGTCTGATCGAAGCGCACCCCCGGCGTGGGGCGCAGCGTCAGGCCGAGTCTTCCATCGATGGAATTCGCCAGAAACGGCGCCAGTCCCCGGGCCGGAAAGTAATTGACCCCGGTTCCCTGCCTGTAAGTTCCCGAGATCGTCAGCCACTTCAGCCACTCCGTCGAAAAGAACACGGTCGTGCTGTGCTTGCGGAACTCCCGATTCCGAAACAGCTCCAGGGACTTGGAGGGGTTGACGACCAGTTGCGTCGGGCCCTTGAACTCGATCGTGAAGTGCGGGCTCACCTGCCAATCCTGCACCCGCCCTCGCCGATCCCAGTTGACCAGGGCCAGGCCGAACGGTCCGAAGCTGACCACGCGGCCGCCCCTCGGCCGCCAACTGTAGCGCGCGAAC
>CAYHRK010000334.1:0-1244 GCA_964358795.1 uncultured Vicinamibacterales bacterium | reverse complement strand
CAGGGTCTGGCGCGTCTCGAAGTAACCGGCATTCTCGATGAAAAACGGGCGCTTCTCGGGAAAGAACACTTCGAACCGCTGATTGATGGTCACCTGCGGCTCGTCGGACTCCACCTGGCTGAACTCGGGATTGAGCGCGACATCCAGTGCGAATGCATCGCGCCAGATCAGTTTGGCATCCAACCCGGCACGCGCGTCCCGATCGCTGAAGAACCCTGGGACGCGAACATCCAGAAACCGCGCGCCGGCAAACATGCCGTAAGGGATGAACTGCATGTTGCGCCCTGGGGAGATTCCCTCGAGCCCTGTCAGGACGGCCAGTTGCTGGCCGAACCCTTCGAGCCGGCGCGTGATGTAGGGCCAGAAGGAGTTTTCGTTGTTGCGGACGATCGTCCGACCCAGCGCGAGACCCCAGGTCTGCGCCGCGGCGTTGGAAAACCGGAGGCTCTTGAAGGGAATGGCCATCCAGACGATGAACCCGTCCGGCGTCAACCGTCCGTCCGAGCGCCAGAGGGTGTCGAAGCTGTAGTCGTCGGCCTGACCTTCGGTCACGATCCCATCGAGCTGGATGCCGAGCGGGTTGGCGCTGAACAGGTAGGCGCGGCGGCGATCGTGGAATGTATCCAGAAAGAGGCTGACGACATCGTCACCGAGGATCCCTTCGCGCCTGGCCATGCGGGCGCGAACTTTGTCGGCCTCATCCTTGCACACAAAGACCACGTACAGGTTCTTGTCGTCGTAGGACAGGTAGGCCGACGTCTCCTGGCTGACTGGAACGCCATCGCCAGGCTCGCGCTGACGAAAACCCGTGACGCGTGCCTCGGCCTCTCGCGGCGTCTCCTTCAGGAAGTCTTCCAGCGCTGGCGCCCGCGACACCCTTGGGATTTGCAGCGTGGCCGGCTGCGCTTGCGCGATGCGCTCCAGTATCCCCAGCATCGAAACAGCAACAAGAACGATACGAGTCCGCGGAAATCGAGCCACGGTTGTCTTTGTCGCGCCTGGCCGCCTACCTGGCGCGTTCGTGCTGCTAGAGCTGGTTCACAACCTGTGGAGGCCGGCTTTAGCCGGCCCTTGGTCCGCCTGAAGGCGGACCCCACATCGGTTGTGAAACCAGTTCCAGAGTCTCAGGGGGCCAGCCGGCCCTCGCGCCGTCTGTGTCCCTCATACGACCAACCGTCTGAACACGCTTACCAGCTCTACTGCTTCGGCGAAGCCTGCCCGGGGTACCAGTTCCTGACGCGCAC
>CAYHRK010000333.1:2490-4003 GCA_964358795.1 uncultured Vicinamibacterales bacterium | reverse complement strand
CGATGGCTGCGGGTGTGCAGCTTGAGCTGATCGCGGCCGAGCTCAACCTGTTCCGGCGACAGCCACCGCGCGGCCCGGGCACGGAGGTGCCGCGCGTAGATCGCGTGGCAGAGCGCTTCGTACGCCTGCGCCGGACCGCATGACAGCAGCATCTCGGCGGCGCGCTTGATCGCCGCGAGGCCGCGCCCAGGACCGAACCCCCGCAGCTCCCGCCCAT
Source organism: uncultured Vicinamibacterales bacterium (assembly GCA_964358795.1). Classification (GTDB taxonomy): domain Bacteria; phylum Acidobacteriota; class Vicinamibacteria; order Vicinamibacterales; family JAKQTR01; genus CAYHRK01. The sequence goes on along the minus strand of CAYHRK010000333.1, from coordinate 3,786 downwards.
CGTCGCGAAACCCCGGGTAGAAGGCGCGCACGAACGGATTGGCCTCCACGAACGCGCGATACAGGTCGCCGACGACGATCGGCTTCAGGTGGACGATCTGGTTGGCCAGGACGCGGCGCTGTCGATGGGGCCCGCGTCCACGCCGGCCCTCGCTGAACGGAACGGGGAATCGTGGGGCGAGGAGGCGGGCGGAGTCACGTGTGACTCAAGCCTTGGCCTCTGGCGGGATAGCCGGCGTCAGGCCGAGTGCTACACAGAACTCGATAACTCGGTGCTCCGCCAGCGCGTCGCCCTCCAACTCCTTGACCGGCCGTATAATGACCCCGCGGCCGGCTACCGGATATCCGAATACCGAGCAAGCGTGCTCGACTAATCGATATGGACTCGCGCGATACTGCTCGTTAGGCTGCCTCGAGCTCGCAGCGGTTGCCTGCTAATTGCAGTATCATATGTGATACCATCGTCTGGTGCGGGTCGTGCTCGACAGCAGCGTACTCGTCGCGGCGCTCCGATCCCGGCGTGGCGCATCGTTCCAAGTCTTGATGGCTCTCCGAGCCGGCCGTTTCCAGGTGGCGGTTTCGGTGCCGCTCGTGCTGGAGTACGAGGCTGTGCTCCTTCGCCACGCTGGGGAACTCGGCCTCGCGCGAGAGGAAGCCATCGGATTGGTCGATTATCTTTGCGCGGTCGGGCATCGACAGGACATCTACTTTCTCTGGCGACCCTCGCTGACCGACCCACGTGACGAGTTCATTCTCGAGCTTGCCGTCGCCGCGCGGTGCCAAGCCGTCGTCACGCACAACGTTCGAGACTTTTCTGGCGCCGCAGCGTTCGGCATGCCGATTCTGACGCCCGCCCGGTTTGTCGAGCGTCTTGAGGAGCAGATATGAGCAGCCTGAGTCTTCGCCTTCCGGAGTCCCTCCACCGGAAGCTTCGGGAGCTCGCCGAGCGGGACGACATCTCCATTAATCAGTTCATCGCCACCGCCGTAGCTGAAAAAACCGCGGCGCTGTTGACGGTCGACTATCTCGAAGAGCGGGCCCACCGGGCGGATGTGAAGCTGGTCGATCGAGTGCTCCGGCGGGTTCCAGACGCGCCACCACTAGCCGGTGACGAGCTACCACTTGGAAGACGGCAGCCTAACAGGGCGCTGCAGCCGACGAGCCGCCAAAGGCAGACGAAGAGGCGGAAGCGATCGCGTGCGGCTCGCGGCTGAGCGCCAATCCGTTATACCGACCAGGCAAACGAGAATCCTGATCGCTCTGTATGGGGTCATTACGAGGCCCGCTTGCCCTTTAC
>CAYHRK010000333.1:1237-2390 GCA_964358795.1 uncultured Vicinamibacterales bacterium | reverse complement strand
TCATAGTAGACGGAGACGGAAGGGCCCGGGCGGCGCAACCGCCGGGCCGCGGAGAAGCCAGTGGGCGACGCGGCTACTGGAAGGTCATCGCGCGGCTGATGGCGACCTTGCGACCGCTCGACCGCCTGTCCGCTCCACCTGTCGTCACGATCCTGAGCACGTGCTTGCCAGGCTGCAACCCGTACGTGTGCCACAGGGAGTGGTCGAGGGTGCGCTCCGGGATGTACGAGTCGATCTCCCCAACGAGCTTGCCGTCAAGGTGTACCTTCGCACGCCCGCCGTCCCGCCCGTTCTGACCGACGAGCGCGATCGCAGTGCCCGTGAACGTCAAGGTGGCCTCGTCGCCCCGTGCGAGTGAGGCCCTCAGCATCGAGCGATATCGCCCCTCACTGACGGTCTGATCGGTCCAGGCTCCTTTCCACGACCACGCCTCGTCGGTGGTGTTGACGGCCCGGTCGGGCTTGCCCATGCTCCACTGTTCCAGTTTCGGCGCCCGGGGAGGCTGGTTCGGTATCCGGATCTCCTTCTCGGTGAGCGTGCCGCCCGCCGCCTGAGCCACCTTGATCGCCCGCTCGACCGACAACCTGACGATGTCGTTGTACGAGTAGTTGGTGTAGGAGAACTTCTTGTCGGCGATGGCCGGGATCCCTGACGTCCAGCGCTCGGGAATCCCGGAGTACCCGACGAGCACTCCAAGCACTCCGGCGGCGCTGGAGGGATTGCAGTCCGAATCCTGCCCGGCACGCATCGAGACTTCCATCGTCTGCGCGAAATCGCCGCCGCCGTAGAGAAGACCGAGGGCGATGTAGGCACCGTTCAACCGCGCGTCGATGTTGAACGGGCTCATGGCGCCGTCCGGGCACGAATCGTCCTTGTTCCACGTGTTCTCGATCTGCTGCCACGTCTGCCGCCAGTCGCCGGGGTTCGCCCTGGACCAGTCGAGCACGTCCCGAATCGCGCGCGCGTAGCTGCTCTCCGCCGGGAGGCTTGCGAGCGCCCGCTCGACGACCCGTCTTGGGTCGTTCTCGAAGAACGCCGCGGAGTATAGGCTGGCCACGAACATGCCCCCGTACAGCCCGTCACCGTAGTTCATCACGCGGCCGACCCGGTCGCAGTACTTGTTCGCTTCCTGCGGCAGCCCCGGCGTCATGAG
>CAYHRK010000333.1:0-1137 GCA_964358795.1 uncultured Vicinamibacterales bacterium | reverse complement strand
CCGCTCGGGTGAGCCGGCGTTCGCCGGGGGCCGGTGGCGTCCCTGCCTGCCACTCACGCGGCCCTCCGCTGGAGACCAACAAGGCGAGCAACACGCCGAACACGACCGTTCGTTCCATTGCCATCCCCCAATCTGCGATCCGCGGGCCCGACACGATGAGGGAGACCGGACCCCGAGGGGGCAGCGCGCCTGTTTGAGCGGCATCCGCAGGCCGTTCAGCAGGCCCTCCGGAGGAAATCGTCGATTTCCAGACGCCGCGGAGCCGATGGCTGGGCGCCCCGTCGGGTAACGGAGAGAGCGGCGGCCGCGTTTGCGAAACGGACCGCGTCCAGCAAGCCCATCTCCTCGGTCAGCGCCACCGCCAGCGCGCCGTTGAAGACGTCTCCCGCGCCCGTCGCATCGACAGCCGCAACGGCGAAGGCCGGCACCATCGCGCCGCCGGTCTCGTCGGCCACGTACGCGCCCCTGGCGCCCATCGTGACAGAAACCCGTTGGATCCCACACCTGAGCAACGCCCTGGCGGCCGCGGCAGCCGTGTCCGGGTCGTGGACCCGTATCCCTGTGAGCCGCTCCGCCTCCGTCTCGTTCGGCGTCAGGATCCCGACGTGCTGGAGGAGCTCCGCATCGAGCGACCGGGCTGGAGCGGGATTTAGGATGATGGGAACCCGGTGTGCCGCAGCGATCCGCACCGCTGCTGCCACGGCAGGGAGCGGGATCTCTAACTGCATCAGCAGGACTCCTGCCGTCGCGATCAGGTCGCGCGCCGCGTCCACGTCGGCGACGCTCACGCCGGCATTCGCGCCGGAAGCAACCGCGATCGAGTTCTCACCCGTGTCGTCCACGAAGATCAACGCGACGCCGGTGCTCGACTCCGGGTCGGTCGCCAGGTGCCCGATCGCGATGGCGTCCTGCCGCAGGTTCTCCCGCGCCTGCTCGCCGAAGACGTCGTCTCCGACGCGTCCGACAAACGCCACCGCTCCGCCCGCGCGCGCGGCTGCGACCGCCTGGTTGGCGCCCTTGCCACCTTGTGCCATGAGAAAGGTGCCGCCGATGACCGTCTCGCCTGGCGCAGGAATCCGCTGCACCTTGACAGTCATGTCGGTGTTGACGCTTCCCACCACGACGATTGGCTTCATC
>CAYHRK010000332.1:0-4011 GCA_964358795.1 uncultured Vicinamibacterales bacterium | reverse complement strand
CGAAGGGCGGTGCGACGACGCACTTGCACCACGGGCTGCCAGACGCCCCCGGTCCATCAGCAGATGTTAGCGGAGGCAGCTGGGCGTGGTGGCCGAAACGCCCGGCATCGGCCGTGCTGCTGACGCTGACCGCACCACTGATGTGGATGACAGCCTCGCGCCCCATGAGCGACACCGCCGGCCTGGCCGCCACACTGGCCGCGCAGGCGCTGCTGCTGACGGCCTTGGTTCGCCAACAGAAGATGCCGGGCGAATCAAACATCGAAGCGGCCACCCTGGCGGCAGCCGAGTCGGGAAGGCTGATCCTGTTTGGCGCCTTCGCCTCCGCCATTGCTCTGGGCGTGCGATCCCAGGCGGCATCGCTGCTGCTGCCGCTGTGGCTGGTCGTAGTGTTGGCGAGGGGCCGGCGGACGAAGTTGGCGGCATTGGCGGGCAGCCTGGTGTGGTTCGCCGTGGGTGTCTCGCTGTGGCTGGTGCCGCTGATTGTTGCTGCCGGCGGGCCGTCGGCGTATCTGGCGGCGCTGGGCAGCCAGGCCGGCGAGGACTGGTCGGGCGTGAATCTGCTGGCGACCAACTTCACCGTGCGCCAGCTGGCGTTCAGCCTGCAGGACACCTTCATCGTGCACTGGGCGGGCCTGGGCTGGCTCGTCGTCGCGGCGGCTGTGGCGGGTGGCATCGACGTGCTCTGGCGTGGGCGCCGCGGGCTGTTTGTCGTCGTCGCAGCCTTCGGTCCATACGTCCTGTTTCACCTGTTGTTTCAGGAGACCTTTACCACACGCTACGCGCTGCCGCTGGTGCCGCCAGTCGTGTACCTTGCTGTGCGCGGCCTGTTTCTGCTGGGAGAGCGACTCGGATCGATCGCCACCGTTGCGCTGGCGACGGTCTCCATCGTACTTGTCGTGCCAGCGACCGCGCAGTACTCCCGCAGCGGCAGTCCTGCATCCCACGTCCTTGCCGACATTCGCACCGCCGCAACCAGTGAGCCAGGCGTCGTGCTGGCCATGCACCACGCGTTCTCACGATCGGTGGAAGCCGATTCATCCGGTACCGCCCGCGTCCTGCCCTCACCGCCGAAACACGAATGGCTGCAAGCCGTGAAGTACTGGTCGGAAGGCGGCGACAAGCCGGTGTGGTTTCTCGCTGACCCCAGTCGAACAGACTTGGCCCTGATCGACTCCCATGCGCAGCACGTGCGGGGCACGTACGAGTGGCCGTTCTCGACTGATGTGTATCTGGGCGGGATCAGGCCCGATCGGCTGAGCTGGGTCGAGATCCGCGATCCTGGATGGTTTGCGGGAGAGGGCTGGTCGCTGACGCCAGAAACCGCCGGTGTGGCTCGCGCAGATCGTCGCGGTCTTGATAACGCGTCTATTTCAGTCCATGTCCGCCGGCGCCCTGGGCCCGCCGGGCTGATGATTGGCGGACGACATCTCGGTGGAGCCGGTGACCCGCCCGTGTTGTTCCGCGTGCGGATCGACGGCAGAGACATCGCCGCGTGGACGGCCACACCGTCGTCGGCGTTTTTCCTGCGTGTTCTGGATCTGGCTGCGGGGGCCCTGACAGGCGACGGCCGATTCGCGACCCTGCAGATCGACGCCACGCTGCCTGATGGATCCCGCCCCGGCGGACTTGCGGCCATCGAGCAATTCGATCTGCAGGATGCCGGCGTCCCGATGGTGGGATTCGAGGAAGGGTGGCAGGAGCCCGAGTACAACGCCTCGCAGGGGCGAAGTTGGCGGTGGGCCAGTGGAACATCCACGCTGCGCATCACACCTGGCGTCCGCGATATCACCATTCGCATCGCTGGCGAAGGTCCGTCGCCCTACTTCCCCCGTCCGTCGCGTGTTGTCGTGCGCGCCGGCAGTGTGGAGTTGCTTCGAGTGGGCGTGACCGACGATTTCGAGTGGGCGATCAAGGTGCCCGCCGCGGCGCTTCAACAATCAGACGGCACCGTCACCATCGAGACCGACCAGGTGTTTCGCCCGGCCGACCGGGGGCTGAACGCCGACAAGCGTAAACTCGGACTGCGGATCTACAGCGTAAGTCTTATGCCAGCTTCTTAGCCAGACACAGCAGCGAACTGCCAAATGGCAATGTGGTCACGCGGAGTAGTTGCGCTTCCAACCACAGCGAGGCACTGAGCAGGGCATTCACGGGTGCCGGCGGTACCGTGATCTCGCCCAGCGCATCGTCTTCCTGCGCCAATCCCGTCAGTCGTTGCACCACGCGCACGCCAAAGGTCACCGGAAAGAGCGTGGCATTCGTGTAGGTGATGTGCTCCACACGGAAACCGGCGTGTTCCAGCAGTGCGCGAAGTTGCCGGCGGCTGTAGCGGCGAAGTTCGGCCGACAACACCGAATGGTTGCCGCGCAGCACGTCCATGGCGGCCACGTTCACCACGAGCGCGCCTCCCGGCTTCAGCACGCGGCACATCTCGGCCACCGCCGCCTGTTCCACCGTCGATTCCAGGCAATACAGCACGTCGAACGACGTCACGATGTCGAAGGCGGAAGAGGGGAAGGGAACCGAGTCTACCCTGGCACGGGCGATCGTGTGCAGACCCGTGTGGCGCGCGATAGAAAGACCCGTCCAGTTGTAGTCGAATCCCAACGCATGGCCGTAGGGCTGGAGCAGACGCAGGTTGCTGCCCGTACCGCAGCCGCAATCGAGCAGTCGCAGTCCCGATCGCCCCGCCGCCGCCTGTGCGAGCAGCGGCGAGACGAACTGGCGAAACCCGCGAAACCAGAAATGGTCTCGTTCCGCGCGCGACGTGGCCTCGAGCAGGCGATCCACATCAGTATTCTAGCGTGGGCCACGGCCGCGTTCGTCTTGAACTTCGCATGGTGCTGTCGTCATCTTGCCATCGCTGCCCTCATCGCCTTCGGGCCAACGACGCAAGATTGACCCACTGTCTGGTGTTGAGGGTGCTCAGGTCGTTCGCATCACGGTGCGGTGATGGCACCGGCGATCTTGGCAGAGATCAATCACCTTGGCTTATCGCACAATCGAGCAGGTCCGCAACGCCCATCAGCGTAGCCCAATGTCGCAGGTACCCCAGGTCCAGCGCGTCTTTCCCTACGCGCACGAGCCCTTTCACGTCTTCCCACTGGCGCTCGGATGTCTCTCCACCTCTTCTGAACCACTCGAGTTTCGCCAGCAGCACGTCTTCGGCCGAAGCCAGCGGCACGGCTTGCTCGTCGGGTCCCTGGCCCAACGTCTCGGGCCGGGCGCGGGCGAACGACGAGGCATCGAATGGGCGCTGCTGCGACACGAACACGTCCACCTTGAACATCGTGGCCAGGTGGATCAGGTTGAACGAACGCCGGGCATCGACGGCCTCCCGTACACGGGTGTCATCGATGTAGTACGCGTTCTGGAGCGCAGCGACCAGGCGCGACACGTGACCCGGCTCGAGCTCGGCCACCACATCGACGTCGAGACTCGCACGCGCCACGCCATGCGCCGAACTGGCGACAGAGCCGCCGACGAAGTGACGCACGCCCAGGTCAGTAAAGGCCGCGAGCACGGGTCGCAGCGCGGCAACGAGGTCGGAGGCCGTCACGTGTGCTCTTCCATCGCGAGCCTGGCTCGGATCGCCTTGGCGACGTCGGCTCCGTAGTGGATCTCGACGAACTGCAGACTGGCGTCAAGGTCGGAAATCCCAGGCAACCGGCGGCGGATGCCCGCGTAGGCCAACTGCATCACACTGGCCGACAACGACAACGCCAACTGCACACGCCGGGCGGGGGTCGCTTGCCGCAGGAACTCAACCTGAAGGCGGAGGACATCCGGGTCGGTGTCTGAGATGCCGGTCTGCACGTGCCGTATTCTATCTCGCACCGTACCGCACCGCACCGTGTCGGGACGAGATTGCGTCTGCGGCAGGCTCCTCCGCAGCACGTTCACGGTCTGGGCCGACAAGCACCCAGGTGATTGCGATGGCGCCGGGAGAGGCACCGCCATCCCGTCATTCCCGCTCTCCCTTCGTCATTCCCGCGGGCGCCTTCGCCT
>CAYHRK010000331.1:0-4029 GCA_964358795.1 uncultured Vicinamibacterales bacterium | reverse complement strand
GGTTTCCCGACGAAGACCGCCGACAAGGAGTTCGATCAGACGACCTTCGCGCCGAACGCCGGCATTGCGTACGACGCGGGCAGGCGGGGTGTCTTCCGCGCCACGGCGGGCCGCTACTACGAGTGGCTCGATCTGGGTGGCGGCGACGGGACGGCGCACTTCCCGTACGTGGTGGCGACCGACGTGCTGCGGGCCTCACCGCGCACGCTCGCGCCGACGCTCAACCAGCAGTTGCTCGGCGCCTTCCCGATCGGCGTGAACTACGGCCTGGGCAACAAGAAGACTTACACGAACGAGTTCAGCGTCGGCTGGGAGAGGGCTCTGCCGGCCACGAGCTCGATCGGCGTCACCTTCTTGCTCAAGCGCACGTGGGATTTCCAGGGCGCCGACGACATGAACGTCATCCGCGATCCGAACACGGGGGCGTTTATGGGCCGGCCGTTCCCGGATTATGACGCGGTGCTGCGCACCTACACGCCGAACTACTCGTTCCAGCAGTTCCGTTCGCTGCAGTTTCTCTACACGAAGAACTTCGCCGGCGGCTGGGGCATCAATGCCAACTACTGGTACGCCATCCATCAGGTGATCGTGCGCAAGTTCAACCCGACGCGCGACACCCTGCAGTACAAGGGTTTCACCGAGGACGAGCTGACCAACGACTGGGCATCGCCCCGGCATCAGGCGCGCTTCTCCGCCTTTGCGCGGCTGCCGTTCGACTTCAGCGTGTCCGGTTTCTACAGCTTCACGCAGGGGCCGCGGTCGGACAGTCTGACCGGTGAGTTCCCGCTGGGCGCCGCTGCCCCGCGCGTGATTCTCAGCAACGGCCGTTCGGTCGCCGATCCGTTCTTCAACCCGGCGTACCCACGCGCCGGGCGGCGCAACGTGGATATGCTCCGCGCCGACAACGTGCACCTCGTCAACTTGCGGGTCCAGAAGACGTTCCGGTTCAGCGGCGACATGCGGCTCGAGCTGAGCGCCGACGGGTTCAACCTGTTCAACACCGACGCGGCGTTCGGGTTCCTCTTGGCCGACGAGCGGTCGGCGAATTTCAGCAAGCCGACCAATACGGTGCCGGCCCGCGTGGCGCAGGTCGGTGTGCGGTTCGTGTTCTGACGGAGACCCTTATCATGACCGCGACATCCCGATTGATGACCGGGGCCGCCTGCAGTCTGCTCGTGGCGGCCCTGCCGCTCACAACGATTTCGCTTCACGCGCAGAAGAAGGCGCCGCCGAAGCTGCGCGTCGAGATCTCCTTCCCGGCCGCGGCGCACGCCGAGCCGATCACCGGCCGCGTCTACGTGATGATCACGCGCACCCTGGACGTGAACGTCCGCGGCGGCCTGCAGAAGGTCGAGCCTCGCCTGCAGGTCGGCCGCACGGGCGTCCCGTTTTTCGGCCGCGATGTCGAGAAGCTGGCGCCAGGCCAGGCGGCCGCGATCGACGAGACCGACCTGGGCACGCCGGTCGAGAGCCTGAAGGACGTCCCGCCCGGCGAGTACTTCGTGCAGGCGATGGTGAACGTCTACTCGGAGTTCAAGCGCGCCGACGGCAAGGTCGTGTGGATGCACGACGATCAGTGGGAGGGCCAGCACTGGCGGAGCTCACCAGGCAACCTGTACAGCACGCCGCAAAAGGTGAAGATCGACCCGAAAGCGGGCGGCGTCATCGCGCTCGTCGCCGATCAGGTGATCCCGCCGGTGCAGGTGCCGCCCGACACGAAGTACGTCAGGCGGTTCAAGTTCCAGAGCCCGATGCTGACGAAGTTCTGGGGCCGCCCCGTGTATCTCGGCGCGGTGGTCCTGCTGCCGCGCGACTACGACCGCGAGACGATCAGCTATCCGGTCAACTACGTCCAGGGGCACTTCTCGCTGGTGCCGCCGTACGGCTTCAACGAGCAGAACGACTTCTCGAAGGCGTGGCTGAGCGACGGCTTCCCGCGCTTCATCGCCGTCACGTTCCAGCACCCGAACCCGTACTTCGACGACTCGTACGCCGTGAACTCGGTGAACGTCGGCCCGTACGGCGACGCGATCATGCAGGAATTGATTCCGGAGGTCGAGAAACGCTTCCGCATCATCCCCGAGCCCTGGGCACGGGTGCTGTCAGGCGGATCGACGGGCGGCTGGGAGGCCGCGGCGCTCCAGATCTTCCACCCGGACTTTTTCGGCGGCGCATGGAGCTACTGCCCCGACTCGGTGACGTTCAGCGACGTCGAGGGCATCAACATCTACACGGACAAGAACGCGTTCTACAAAGAGTTCGAGTGGCGGCGCGTGCCGACGATCAACAGCCGCACGACGAACGGCCAGGCGATCAACACGTCGGAGCAGCGCAACCACTTCGAGCTGGTCAACGGCACGAAGGGCCGCTCGGGCGAGCAGCTCGACATCTGGTCGGCCGTCTACGGCCCGCTCGGCGAGGACGGCTACTTCAAGCCGCTCTTCGACAAGCGCACGGGCACGATCGACCCGACGGTCGCGCAGTACTGGAAGGAACACTACGACCTCAAGTACTACCTCGAGAAGAACTGGCCCACGGTCGGCCCGAAGCTCATCGACAAGCTGTTCTTCTACACCGGCACGGCCGACACCTACTTCCTCAACAACTCCACGAAAGAACTCGAGGAGTGGATGAAGAAGACCGAGAACCCGCACTACGAGGGGTTCTTCATGTACGGCGAGGGGAAGCCGCACTGCTGGAGCGGCCCGGTATCGTCAGCCGAGCGCCTGAAGGAGATCGCGCAGGTCATCATGCGCCACGCGCCAGCCGGGACGACGTTCCCGTGGTGGAGATTCTGATCGCGTGAGGAGAGAACGGAGGGATCCCCACGGAGGGCGCGGAGATCAGATCGGGTTCTCCGTGAACTCCGTGACCTCCGTGGTTAGTCCATCCGTCGTGGGGGCCGGCTTTAGCCGGCCCAGATACTCGCGCTCCTTCCTCCTAATGCCCCGGTAGCGCTTGAACGCCTCCCGCTCGTTCTCCAGCCCAGCATCGACTTGGGCGTGCTGCCCCGAAAGGTGTGCGCGAACATCTGCTCGGCGTGGCAGGCGTTACCCGGGGCTCCCTTCACCCCGCAGGTTGTGGGAGGAGTCGTGGGGTTGCAGCAGATCGACGTCATCGGGGTACAGCTTGCTGAAGCAGCCCGGACACAGACCGTGGCTGAACTCGGCCTGAGAGTGTTTCTGGACGTACAATTCGATCTGGTTCCAGTACCCGCGGTCGTCACGGATCTTCTTGCACACCGAGCAGATCGGCAGCAGCCCGCGCAGGACCTTGACGTCCGCCGCTGCCTGCTCGGCCCGTGCGAGTTCCATCGCGGCAATGCCCCGCAGCGGGCGCACGAACAGCCACCAAAAGAGCGACGCGGCGATTAACGTCAGCACGCTCGCATCCGCTATCGCTTCGACCCACTCGCTGCCCAGCGGCAGCGCCGCTGGCAGCACGAGCATGATGCCCAACTCGACCAGAAACGTCACGGCGAGCACGACCACGAGGAACCAGCGGAGTGGGAATCGGTTCGTGAGTGTTCTCCGGTGCAGCTCGTACAGGGGATGTGTGAACCTCATCGATCTCACGCCCTCGATTCGAGGAACTGTCCTTCTCGCGCCAGCGCGATGAACTCACCGACCAGATCTTCGCGCCGCCACCCTTTGCGAACCTCTTTGAGCCGGCGACAGACGTCGAAGCCGCTCAACCGGGGCATCAACACGTCTAGCAGAATCACGTCCGGTCGCTCGCGCGCCACAGCTTCCAGGGCCGACTCGCCGTCGCCGGCCGTGCACACCTCGTAGCCCTCAGATTGTAGGAGCCTGGCCAACAGCGTCACGTTGGGCTTCTCGTCGTCGACGACCAGCACCCTGCCGCGGCTCCGAATAGATTCGCTCATGCTGCTGAAGGATGTGACCGAGTCACGCATCCAGCACCTCGCGCACCCTGCGCGCGAGTCCGTCCGGGGTGAACGGCTTCTGCAGGAACGCCAGCCCCGGCGCCAGCACACCGTGGTGGACAATCGCGTTGTCCGTGTAGCCC
>CAYHRK010000330.1:0-4065 GCA_964358795.1 uncultured Vicinamibacterales bacterium | reverse complement strand
CGGTCGTCGCGCCTTGCGATCCGGGCGCCGCGCTCCGGACTATTTGTCACCGAACCTCTGATTCGGGACACCAGGCATGCGCGCGTCTATCTCGGTTGTACCAAATCCAGTGGTTCAATCGGCGCCGGCGTAAAACACACGATCAGGATCAGCAGTGCCGCAAACGCCAGCCAGCGTCGCCTGGCGTCGAGCGGCACCTGCTCGTCCCATGTCTGAGGATGCCGCCAGCCAAACGTGAACAACAAGCCGATGGCCAGCAGCGTCCACACGATCCAGCTCGACGAGTACGCACTGAGACCAACGGCTCCGATGACCGTTGCGATGGTGACCGCGTACGAGCGTTTGCCCAGTGCGGCGTAGGCGATGTGTCCGCCATCGAACTGCCCAATCGGAAACAGGTTGAGCGCGGTGGCCAGCAGGCCGAACCAGGCCGCAAACGCCACGGGATGGAGATTGATCGACATGTGATCGGGAACGGGTCCCCAAATCAGCCAGGCCGCGGCCCGGAACAGCAGCGGCTCTCCGAGCGACACGCCGCTGAAATCCGGTGGTACTTCCACGACGCGCGACAGATGCAGACCAAGCATCAAGGCTGGCACGGCCACGGCGAACCCCGCCAGCGGACCCGCCACGCCAATGTCGAACAACGCGGGCTTGGTCGTGATAGGCTGCCGGATCCGGATGAACGCGCCGGCCGTGCCGGTGAGCGGAAAAGGAATCGGCAGGAAGAAGGGGAGCGACGCGTCGATCCCGTAATAGCGGCACGCCAGATAGTGCCCCAGTTCGTGCGCGCCGAGGATCGCCAGGATCGTCAACGAGTACCAAAGCCCGTTGGCCGCAAAGGTCAGAGCCGACACCTCTGGCGGCACCGACTGGAAATCGGTAATAAACGCCAGCCAGTGGAAGCCTCCGGCAACCGTGGTGGTCGCAAGCGTCGCCACTAACAGTAGAGCGTGCAACCAGATGCGGTCCTTGTGCCTCGGCGGGGGTGTGCTGGGTGGAGGCGCCACCAGCCGTGGGTCGTACTCGACGCGCTGCGGCCACAAAGGGTCGACGCCGACCGGTTGATGTTCGGAAAACGAATCAGACAATTGAGGCTCGATCTCTGAACCCGCCGGGAGGGTTACTCCAGCGTCTGAAGATCCTTGCCGGGCTTGAATCGAATCGTCCGGCCGGGGGGGATGCGGACTTCCTTGCCCGTGCGTGGGTTACGGCCAATGCCTCGCTTGCGGGGCTTCACCTGAAACACGCCGAAGCCACGCAATTCGATTCGCTCCCCTCGCTGCATCGAGAGGCGCATCGCGTCAAACACCGCGTCAACGGCCAGCTCGGCGCTCACTTTCGTGATGTCGGCGGCACGGGCAACTTCGTTGACAATGTCGACCTTGATCATGTCGACGACACTCCCCTGGATGAAACGTTGCTAACTATCATAAAAACATAGACTTAGCCTGTCAAGGAAATGCTCTGTGCCTAGGGAGCTCAGCGCTGGGCGGTGATGGGCGCTCGTTCTGGTACTATGGTGACCGGTAATTGCCGGAGGAACACCGCGACCGTGTCCCGAGAACTACCTGCCGTCGTGTTGGTCGGCCGGCCCAATGTGGGTAAGTCGACCCTGTTCAATCGGATCGCCGGGATCCGGAGAGCGATCGTGGCTCCCGTGGCCGGCACGACCCGCGACGCGATCGCGCAGCCTGCCTCCTGGAGAGGTACTCGATTCGAACTCACCGATACCGGTGGCATGTTCGGGGCCAGTGCCGACCCGCTGCACGAGTTGGTCGTTCAAAAGGGGCATCAGGCGCTCGGCCGCGCCGGAGTCGTGCTGTTTGTGGTGGATGCGGTGCACGGCAAGGCGTCGGCAGATCAGGAGATCGCCGCGACGCTGCGTGCCTCGGGCAAGACCGTGATTCTGGTGGTGAACAAGATAGACGACCGCCGGGCGCGAGCCGGCACTCTCGAGTTCTTTCAGCTTGGATTCGACCCGGTGTTTGAGGTGTCGGCCGAGCACGGCCTGGGCATCGGCGACCTGCTGGACGAGGTGCTGACCCGGATCGCACGCGTGATGCCCACCTCCGACGCTGGCCGCGTCGCCGACCGGGTTGACCCATCTGGCGATGAAGCTGCGCCTGGGGAGATGCTGCAGGAGCCCGAGGAGCCGCCAGAGACCGCGGTCGCAATTGTGGGTCGTCCGAATGTCGGGAAATCCTCGCTGGTCAACCGCCTCCTGCGTGAAGAACGAGTGATGGTGAGCGACATGCCCGGCACCACCAGGGACGCCATTGACGTGGTGTTGACGTGGCATCGGCGGCACTACCGGATTGTCGACACGGCAGGGATCCGACGCCCGGGGCGCGTGGCGACCGGCGGGGCCGTTGAAGTGGTCAGCGTGATGCAATCGCGCCGGGCCATCGCCCGCGCCGAGGTCGTGGTGCTGGTGCTCGATGCGGTGGAAGGTGCCACCGATCAAGACGCGGCGATCGCGGGAGAGGCGGACAGAGCCGGGCGTGGCCTGATCGTGGTGGCCAATAAGTGGGATTTGATCAAGCCTCTCGGCGAGGCCGCCGGCCGGAAGTTCGACGATGAACTGGCGCGCCAGATGAAGTTTCTGGATTACGCGCCCGTCATTCACGTGTCGGCGCTCACCGGCGAACGGTTGCCGAAGCTGCTGGCCACGATCGATCGGGTCGCCGATGCCAGGCGGAAGCGGGTCTCGACGGGAGAGCTGAATCGATTCGTCGAGGCGGTCGCGGCGGCCCACCCGCCGGTGAGCAAGGGGAAACAGCACGTGCGAATCCTCTACGCCACGCAAACCAACGTGGCACCGCCGACGTTTGTCTTCTTCACCAACGTGGCCACGACGTTTCATTTCTCGTACGAACGATTCCTGATGAATCGGCTGCGTGCGGCGTTTGGCTATGCCGGATCCCCAGTCAGAATCCAGGTGCGGGCGCGCGCACGGAAGCGCTAGCTGCGCTAGCCGCGGTTGGCTGTCCGGACCTCGTGGTATATACTTTCGTGAGCATCAGTGGCTGACACCCGCGTGGAGATTCCGGACCGGGACCTGTTCAAGGCATCGGAGGTCTGCGAGATCGCCAGCGTGCAGCCGTACGTGCTGCGGTCCTGGGAGTTGGAGTTTCCAAACCTGGGCGTCGCCAGATCGCCGGGCAGTGCTCGCGTATACCGTCGCGCTGATGTCGACCGCGTGCTGCGCATCAGACAGTTGGTGTTTGTCGAAGGACTGACGCTGGCTGGCGCACGTCGCCGGATCAACGGCGACGACGACCTGCCGGGGGCGGAGATCTCCACCGCGTTCGCTGCGGCCGAGACGCGGGAGAAACTGGCAGGCATCCGGCAGGAATTACGGTCGCTGCTGGATCTGCTGAACGGATCTGGCGGTTCCCGTGCGGTTCATTCGGTACAGGTGAGAGAGCAGCCCTTGTTTCCGGACATGGACGGCACACGATCGTCGGCCGTGACCGCACAGCCGCCGACAAGGTCGAAACGAAGAAGCGTGGAGCGGGCCACCGAGTAACGCCTGCCCGTTGATCAGGCAAGTCGGGATGTAGCGCAGCTTGGTAGCGCACCTGAATGGGGTTCAGGGGGTCGCTGGTTCGAATCCAGTCATCCCGACCAGTTTTGAAGACGCGGGGTCACACGGGGGTCACACAACGACGCCGGGTGCCCCGCGTTCCTGCGTACGGCCATTTTTGTTGGCATCCCGGGATCACACCGGGATCACGCGAGTTAGACGATGGTCCGTGAACAGCGCAGCCGGAGACGCCTTCCGGTAGCACGCGGACGAGGAAATTCGCGATGTGCTACTGAAACGTCAGCTCGGGGGCCTTCTTGCGCGGCACGGTTAGTCCGCTCCCGCTTTCAGCTTCTTTGGCCGCCTGGTAATCAGTTGCTTGAAGTTCTCGGTCGAGATCACCGGTTTGCCCGTCTGGCGCTCGATATCCTTGCGCGTCCTGCCGGCCACCGCGCCGCCGTCCTTGGCGTCTTTCCTGAGCGGCTCCATGCTCTGTGAATCCCGGTCCCGGTGCAGCTTCGTGGTCGTCGCCTCGG
>CAYHRK010000329.1:0-4081 GCA_964358795.1 uncultured Vicinamibacterales bacterium | reverse complement strand
CGTAGGTCGAAATCAGCAGGTCCAGGATCTGCTGCCGATCGGCGGTGATGAAATGACGTTCACCTGCGAGCGAGATGTGCATGCCGATCTGTGTTTTCTCATTCTCGCGCAACGTTCGGTTCGTCAGCGCGTAGTTGATGCGCGCCAGGAGGTACTTTTCCTCGTACGGTTTCCGGATGAAGTTATCCGCCCCGCACTGCAACCCCCTGATGACATCGTCCGTGCTCGAGAGTGACGTCACGAGAATGACGGGGATGTCCTTGAGACGGTCGTCGGACTTGACGGCCTTGCAGAAAGCGTAGCCGTCCATCTCCGGCATGACGATATCGCTCAGAATCAACGCCGGGTTCTCCTGGCGCGCCGCCACGAGCGCCTGCGCACCGGTAGCGGCGGCCGTGACGCGATACCCGTGCTCCTCGAGCAGGTGCCTGAGGTGCTCGGCCTGCGTCGGACTGTCCTCGACGATCAGAATCCTGGCGCTGGTGTCTGCGACTTCTGTCGACGCGGTCATACGATTCTCCTCAGGCACTGCCTGCCAACTGCTCCCGAGTCAATCTCCTGCGCCGTTTCTGCGGGTGACCACCGCGAGGAGCCCATCAGCGATCTTGTCGGCGGCCAACACGTGCGTGGCGCCGCCGATCTCGATCGCTTCGCGCGGCATGCCGTGCACGATGGAGCTCTCGCGGTCCTGCGCGATCGTGACGGCGCCGCTGTCTTTCATCAGCTTCAGCTCCGCCGCCCCGTCCTTGCCCATGCCGGTAAGCAGCACGCCCACCGCGCCCGGCCCGCACACCTCGGCCAACGAGCGGAACAGATACGAGACGGCTGGCCGCAGTCCGTTCTCGGGTTCTTCTTTGGTCAGAAGAATGCGGCCACTGACGCTGATGCCCATGTGGAAATCGTCGGGCGCCAGATACACGTGACCTGGCAGCGGCCAGACGCCGTGAGCGCCGACGTGAATCTGGAAGCCGGTCGTCTGATTCAGCCACTCGGCCAGGCCGGGCAGAAAGCCGTGCGCTATGTGCTGCACGATGAGAATGGGCACGGGAAAGGCCTTCGGCAGACTTGCCAGAATCTCTTGCAGCACCTGCGGGCCGCCGGTGGACGCGCCGAACCCAATGACCTTGATTTCCGCAGGCGCGCGGCTCGATGCCACCGGACGCGCGACGGGGGTCGGGGCGGGAGCGAGTCGCGCCCGCGCCCAGCGCCGCACGACCTTGACTTCGGACATCAGTTTGACCGTTTGCCTGAGATGCGCGGCGATCTGATCGAAATCGGCGTGCTCACGACCCACCGGCTTTTCCACGCAGGCGAGGGCGCCAGCCTCCATCACGCGAAACGTCGTGGCGACTTCCTTGGGATCCGTAGTGGCGGTGCACACGATGATCGGAACGGGTTGGGTTTCCATGATGCGGCGCGTTGCCTCGAAACCATCCATCCCAGGCATGTGAATGTCCATGAGGATCACATCGGGCACGTGCTCTTCGAGGAACTCCAGCGCGGCCTGGCCATCGCTGACCGCGCCGACGACGCGAATTTCCGGATCGGACTCGAGAATGTGGACCAGGAGCATTTGGGCCACTTTCGAATCATCCACCACCAGCACGCTGATCTTGCGGTCGGTCATGTCCAACGTCAGTTCTCGCTTCCCATCGTTCACACCAGCCGCCGGACCGCATCCAGCAGATCGCTCTGGTCGAAACTGCTCTTGACGATGTACGCATTGGCGCCGGCATCGATGCCACGTTCGCGATCCTCCCGCGTTTCGAGCGCCGTCACCAGCACGACCGGCAGCTCCGCCAGCTTCTTGTCGGCCCGGATTTTCGCGGTCAGATCGAACCCGTTCAGGCGCGGCATTTCCACATCGGAGACCACCAGGTCGAAGGCTTCCGCGCGCAACAGGGTGAACGCCTCCATTCCGTCGACTGCCGTTTTCACCTTGTAACCAGCGGATTCGAGAATGCTCTTGAGCAGCATCCGGGAGGTGATCGAGTCCTCGACGACGAGCACCGAGTGAGCCTCGGCGTGCGCCGGTCGCGCACCTGCAGCCGCGCGTGCCACTGCGTTGCCGGCCTTCCTGGCGGACTTGAGCAGGTCGCTCGCATTGAGGATCGGTGCCACCTGACCGGAGCCGAGCACGGTGGCGCCACTGATGTTGCGCACACGCGACAGCGGTGTGCGCAGCGGCTTGACCAGCACCTCCTGCTCATCGCGTGCGGCGTCCACCGCGAACGCGATGCGCTGGTCGCCCGTGCCAAGCACGAGGACCAGCGTGGCAGCGTGCGCGTCGCCGTTCGACTTCGCACGCGGCAACTCCAGCACGTCGGCCAGCCGCACCAGGGCGATGGCCAGCCCGCTCAACGAGACGGTGTCGCGGCCTTCGACCGTTCGAATCTCGTCTGCGTTCACGCGCGCCACGCGCTCGACATGGATCGTCGGCACCACGAACAGCCGCTCGGCCGCCTCGACCAGGATGCCCCGAAACGTCGCGAGCGTTGACGGCAGCACGATGGAGAAATGCGTGCCTTGGCGCGACTGGCTCTCGACCGACACGGTGCCGCCCAGCTTTTCGGTCTTCTCGCGCACGATCGCCAGTCCCAGCCCGCGGCCAGAGAGTCGTGTGATCATCGGACTGGTCGTCACGTCGGCCTCGAAAATCAGCCGTAGCGCCTCCGCGTCGCCAAGCTGGCGCGCAGCGTCGGCCGAGAGGAAGCCGTGCTCGACCGCGGACGCTTTCACCTTGTCAGCGTCGATGCCCGCGCCGTCGTCGGACACCAGGAGTTTCACCTTGCTTCCGTTCACTTGAGACGCGGCCAGCGTGATGGTGGCGCGGGAGGGTTTGCCCGACCGCCGCCGCTCTTCGGGCGTCTGGATGCCGTGATCGACCGAGTTGCGCAGCAGGTGGATGAGCGGGTCTTTCATCTCCTCCAGGATGCGCTTGTCGATCTCGACCTCCTCGCCACGGACCACCAGATCGGCTTCCTTGCCCTGGTCGCGGCAGAGATCGCGCACCAGTTTGGGGAACGGTGCCGCAAGCGTGGCGAACGGCAGCAGGAGCAGCTTCTTGGACTCCTGGAGCAGATCGTCCACGAGCTTGCCGATCATCTGGCGGTCCTGATCCGCCGTTCTGCTGAGCGCCGCCACATGGCCTTCCAGTGAATCGAGGTGATCGAGATTCCAATCGAGAAACTCCAGCAGCCGGGCCAGGCCTGGCGGGGGGTGGTCGGCGAGGCCGGGCGCCGGCCGATCGAGCGCCTGACGGAGCGCACGCGCCTCCGGCTCGACCGCCGTCCATTCCTTTCTCCATGCGACAAATCGGCTTGCCAGCGTCCGCAAGTCCTCCGCCCGCTGGCCCGTCGTCAGCTTCGCCGTGAGCATCTCCTCCGCTTCCAATAAGCGCGCGTCCAGCTTGGCGACGGTGATGCGCACGGTGTCCTCTGGGGAGAAAGTTCTTTCCGCCGTAGCCGGGACCGCAAACACCGCTTCCGTGGGAATGGAGACAGCGCGGGCTGGCTCGGATGACGACTGGTCTGGCGCTGAAGCTGGTTCGCGTAACCGGCCGGGCGCGGCCAAAGCGGCGCTGACGGCATCAAGGGTGCGGAGCACCGAATCCAACGCGTCGCGCGTCGGCGCGCGCTCTTGCCGTTTCCAGGCGGCAAATATATCTTCCAGCGACTGGCACCGCGACTCGATGTCGGTGAAGTCCACCGCCCGCGCGGCGCCCTTGAGGCTGTGTGCCGCGCGGAACACCGTCTCGACGAGCCGGCGCTGCGCGTCATGACCGGGCGATTTCTCCAACTCCAGCACGCCCGTCGCCATCGCCTGCACATGTTCTTGGGCCTCGACCTTGAAGGTCGCCCGGAGTCTCTTGAGAAAGTCTTCGTCGTTGGTACTCATGACTGGCTGGGCCGCTACACCTTGTAACGTTCGACCATCTGCTTGAGCCGCTGGCCGAGCTCGTTGATGTTGCGCGCGGCGGTCTCCAGTTGTTTCGCGCCCGCCACATTCTGCGCACTGGCTTGCTTAATGCTCTCCATCGCCGCCGCCACCTGGTCCACCCCCACCAACTGCTGCTGGCTCG
>CAYHRK010000328.1:0-4086 GCA_964358795.1 uncultured Vicinamibacterales bacterium | reverse complement strand
GGGCGGTCGCACGGTCGGCGCCGGCACGGTCACCGAGATTCTGGCCTAGGCGGGAATCGGGAGTTGGGAACACAGTCATGGCGACAGCATTTGGCGACAAGATCCGCATCCGGCTCAAGGCGTACGACTATCGCGTGCTCGACCAGTCGACCGCCGAGATTGTTGAGACAGCGAAGCGGACAGGCGCTCGTTTGGCGGGGCCCATTCCCCTGCCAACCGACATCAACAAGTGGACGGTGAACCGCTCGCCGCACGTCGACAAGAAATCGCGCGAGCAGTTCGAGATTCGGACGCACAAGCGGCTGATCGACATCTTCGAGCCCACGTCCCAGACCGTCGACGCCTTGATGAAGCTGGACTTGCCAGCCGGTGTGGACGTCGAGATCAAGGCGTTCGGGAAGGAACGTAAGTGACCATGGTCACAGGAATCATCGGCAGAAAGATCGGCATGACCCAGGTGTTCAGTCCCGACGGGACCGTGCAGCCGGTCACGGTGATCAAGGCCGGGCCGTGCGTGGTCGTGCAGGCGAAGACCGTCGAGAGAGACGGCTACCAGTCGGTGCAACTCGGCCTGGTGGACGATCGCCCCGCCAGGGTGACCAAGCCACTGGCCGGCCACTTCAAGAAGGCCAACGTGCCGCCGACGCGGGTCCGGCGCGAGGTGAAGCTCCGGGCAGGCGCCGACGCGCTCAAGCCTGGCGATCAGGTGTTGGTGTCGTCGGTGTTCGCAGGCGGTGAGCGCGTGGATGTGATTGGCACGAGCCGGGGAAAGGGCTTCCAGGGCGTCGTGAAGCGCCACCACTTCGCAGGTGGCGCGGCCACACACGGCTCCATGTTCCACCGCGCCCCTGGCTCGATTGGCGCGTCGTCGTATCCGTCTCGGGTGATCAAGGGCATGCGAGGTGCCGGTCATATGGGCGACGAACGGGTGACCACCCTGAACGTACGCGTCGAGCGGGTGGACGGCGACCAGCACCTGATGCTGCTACGGGGCGCCGTGCCCGGTGCGCGCGGATCCTACGTCGTGATCCGCAAGGCCGCGGCCGCCAAGCCCGAACCGAAGCCGCAGGCCGTGAAGCCGAAGAAGGGCAAGAAGTAGCCATGACGCTCGACATTGTGAACGCCCAGAACGAGAAAATCGGATCGCTCGAGTTGCGCGACGATTTGTTCGGCGGCCGTGTCAAGTCGGACCTGATCTGGCAGTCGGTCGTGCGCGACAATGCCGCGGCCCGGCGCGGCACCGCCGCCACCAAGACCCGCGGCTTGGTCAGCGGCACCGGCAAGAAGCCGTACAAGCAGAAGGGCACCGGCCGCGCGCAGGTCGGCGAAGCGCGCAACCCGCTATGGCGCAAGGGCGGCACGGTGTTCGGGCCGCAGCCCCGCAGCTACCAGTACGAGCTGCCGCGGAAAGTCGAGCGTGGCGCCTTGCGCGAGGCATTGGCCGTGAAGTTCCAGGCTGGCGCAATCGTGGTGGTCGATGCCTTCGCCCCCGTCGAGAAGACCAAGGCGGCCGCCGAGATGCTGGCGCGCCTGGGCGCGACCCGACGGGCGTTGGTGGTGGACGTGAAGCCGGCCGACACGCTGGCTCGCGCGTTGCGCAACATTCCGGGTTCGCAGTGCCTGCCCAGCGGCCGTCTGAAGGCGCGCGACGTGATGCTGGCCAAGCGGATTATCGCGACCAGAGCCGCGGTCGAGCGGTTGCAGGAGGTGCTGGGATCATGAATCTCACTGATGTGATCCGGCGGCCGCTGGTGACCGAGAAGACCTCGGTCTTGCGTGAGGACGGCAAGACACTGGTCTTCCAGGTGGCCACCGGGGCCGGCAAGATCGAGATCAAGCGCGCGGTCGAGCAGTTGCTCGGGGCCAAGGTGGCCTCCGTGCGGACATCGATTACGCACGGCAAGGTGAAACGGCAGGGGCGATTTGTCGGGCGCCGCTCAGACTGGAAGAAAGCGTACGTCCGGCTGCGCGATGGCGAGAAGATGCCGGAGTTCCTGGAAGGCGCGTAGATCGGGGTTGAGTCATGGCTATCCGCAAGTACAATCCGACATCACCGGGCCGCCGTTTCCAGACGGTGCAGGACTACGCCGAGATCACCACGGCGAAGCCCTACAAGCCGTTGACGGAAAACCTGAAGAAGTCGGGCGGGCGCAACAATCACGGCGAAATCACGGTGTGGTGGCGCGGCGGCGGACACCGCCGGCTGTATCGCATCATCGATTTCAAGCGCGACAAGATCGGGATTCCGGCCAAGGTGGTCACGGTCGAATACGACCCGAACCGCTCGGCGCGAATCGCGCTGGTGCAATACGCCGATGGCGAGAAGCGCTACATCCTGCAACCGGCGGGACTGAAAGTCGGCGACAGTATCGTCTCGGGCGACAGCGTCGACATCCTGCCCGGCAACGCGCTGCCGCTGAAGAACATTCCGCTCGGCACCCAGATCCACAACGTGGAACTGCGACCGGGCAAAGGCGGCCAGATGGCCCGCAGCGCCGGCGCGGCGGTGCAGCTGGTGGCCAAGGAAGGCGAGTACGCCTCGGTGAAGATGCCATCGGGCGAAATCCGCCGCATCAACACCGAGTGCCGTGCCACGGTGGGCCAGGTGGGCAACCTGGACCACGAAAACGTGTCGATTGGGAAGGCGGGACGCAACCGCTGGCTGGGCAAGCGCCCGCACGTGCGCGGCGTCGCGATGAACCCGGTGGATCACCCGCTGGGCGGCGGCGAGGGCAAGACCTCGGGCGGCCGGCATCCGGTGTCGCCGTGGGGCATGCCCACCAAAGGGTACAAGACGCGCAACCACAAGTCGACCGATTCGTTCATCATCCAACGGCGGCGCAAGTAGGCAGGGGCGAGGTAGCAGGGTTCCTTATGAGCAGATCCTTGAAGAAGGGGCCGTTTGTCGATACGCATCTCCTCGAGAAAGTGGAGGGGATGAACCACGCCAACGAGAAGAAGGTCATCCGGACCTGGTCGCGCCGGTCGACGGTGGTGCCAGAGATGCTGGGGCATACGCTGGCGGTGCACAACGGCAAGAAGTTCATCCCGGTGTATGTCACCGAGAATATGGTCGGGCACAAGCTCGGTGAATTCTCGCCCACGCGCACGTTCAGAGGCCACACGACCAAGACCGAGAAGGCCGCGTCGGTGGCCGCGGCGGGCGCCCCGGCCCCGAAGGCAGGGAGCTAGCCATGATCGCCGCGCAGGCAACCGCCAAGTACGTTCGGACCTCCGCGCAGAAAGCCGGGCTGGTGCTCGAGTTGATCCGCGGGCGGGACGTGAATCACGCCCTGTCCACGCTGCGGTTTTCGCCCAAGCGGGTGGCTCGTGACATCGAAAAGGTGTTGCGCTCGGCCATCGCGAACGCGCAGCAGAAGCCCGGGTTCGCCGGCGACATCGAGCGACTGTTCGTGACGGCGTGCTTCGCGGGCCAGGGTCCGTCACAGAAGCGCGTTCGTCCCGCACCGATGGGACGGGCCTTCCGGGTGGTGAAGCGGACGGCGCACCTGACGGTGGAGCTGGCGGAGCGGGCCGAGAAGGTCGGCGCCTCGGCGGGACCGGCCACGCGCGGCCGTGCACGCAAGGCTGCCGACGCGGCGGCCGCCGCGCCGGCCAAGAGGACACGGACGGCAACGGCAGCTGGCGGCACGACATCCGCCGCGCAGAAGTAGGGGAGCGAGACGTGGGTCAGAAAGTACACCCGATCGGATTCCGGCTCGGCTTCAACAAGACGTGGCTCTCGCGCTGGTTTGCCGAGAAGGACTACGCGAAGCTGTTGCACGAGGATCTCGCGCTGCGCGGCTCGCTCAAGGAGCGGTTCCGGCATGCCGGCGTGTCGAAGATCGAGATCGAGCGCGCGGCGAACAAGCTGAAGATCGACATTCACACGTCGCGGCCGGGCATCATCATCGGCCGCAAGGGCACGGAAGTCGACAAGCTGAAGCAGGAAATCCAGAAGCGCACCAGCCGGGAAGTGTTCATCAACATCCAGGAGATCCAGAAACCGGAGCTCGATGCCCAGCTGATCTCCGAGTCGGTGGCGATGCAGCTCGAGAAGCGCGTGGCCTTCCGCCGCGCGATGCG
>CAYHRK010000327.1:0-4103 GCA_964358795.1 uncultured Vicinamibacterales bacterium | reverse complement strand
GTGCTGAATCACTTAACGACTACCGCCTGGCTAACTTGGTAAACTGGGGCTAGAGATCCCGCCGGCCGAACTGCCAATAGGCAATGAGCGAGAACCCGACGACAGGGATGGCAAGAACAGCGAGGTCGAACCCAGTCGACGCCGAACCGTTGACCACGGCCACGCCCGAAAAATAGTGGAAGGGCGAAATCCAGCGAAGCGGCGCGGCCGGCTCCCAGAGGTCGGCGACGACGCTCAGCAGGTAGAGGAACACCACCCCCAACGCCGTTGTCCCGAAGGCACTCCCGCGCCGTCGGGCAAACGCGGCCACCGCCGCTCCAGCCGCGGCAAAGCCCCACCCGAGCATCACCAGGTGCGCTGCCAGGTTGACGAGCGTCCACGCCGACGGCCACCTTGCCCCGGCGGGAGCGAACGACACGAGCCCCAGCCACGTGGTACTCACCATCGCCATCGTCGCGGCTACGGTCAGGCCGAACGAGAGGACGAGACTCCGTGTGATCACCCAGTGCCGCGCAATGGGCCGCGCCAGTTGGAGGTCGAACAGGCCCCACTCGACCTCGCCCGCCGATTCGGTCGCCATGTAGGCCGCGGCCTGCACGATCACAAGAACGGCGACCGGATGGAAATAGCCGAATGTGGCGAGCCCCTGGAATGAGGCCAACGTCATCACGCTCGACCCCATCGCGCGCTGGAGGGAGGGCGGCACGAGCGAGGTGAGCGTCTCAAACGAATTCGCCGCCTGGTAGATCGTCGCCGTCAGGACCATGATCAGTTGGAAGGCTGCCAGGATGCCGGCCACGGCGGCAAAGCCCGTGGCGGCGCGCGCGAAAGACCTGCGAATGAGCGTGCTGAACAGCATGGGTCGCATCACGAGTCGGCGTAGAGACGCAGCACGTAGTCCTCGAGGGAGAACCGTTGAACATCCACGTCTGCAACCGGCTGACCGTGGAGTGCGGCCAGCAACGGGATCAGCGGACCGCCAACATCGAACACGACGCGGCCCGCGTCACGGGAGACGAGCACGACGCCGGGAATCTGGTCGAACGTGTCGGGAGGCGGCTGGAAGAAGTCGACAACGACACGGCGCGGAAAGGCGTTTCGAATCTCGGCGACCGTCTTCACGGTGGCGAGTCGGCCCCGGCGTATCAGAGCGACGCGATCACAGGATCGCTCAACCTCTGGCAGGACGTGAGACGAAAGGAACACCGTCGTTCGGCCTTCGCGCTTGAGTTCATCGATCGTCTCCGCAAAGGCCTCGATCATCAACGGATCGAGCCCGCTGGTCGGCTCGTCGAAGATCACGACGGCCGGCCGCCCCGTCAGGGCCTGCACGACTCCCAGCTTGCGCTTCATCCCGTGCGAGAGGTCCCGCAGCTTGCGCCTGAGATCCAGCGCGCTGACGTCGAATCTGGCAAGCAGTCGGTCGAGGACCGTTCGTTCGACTCTCTGCCCGCCGAGGCGGGCCAGGTAGTCCAGGTAGGCGCGGCCGGTGAGCTCGGGGTAGACGGCCAGCTCGCCGGGCAGGTAGCCGACCAGTCGTCGCGCCTGCAGGCTCTGCCGGTGACAATCGAACCCGCCGATGGTTGCGCTGCCACGCGTCGGACGCAGCAGGTCCAGGAGCAGTCGAATCGTCGTCGTCTTGCCGGCGCCGTTTGGACCAAGAAAGCCGAGCACTTCACCCGACTCGACCTCGAGTGTCAGATCGTCGAGACCGACGACCCGCCCGTAGTCCTTGGTCAGCCCGTCGGTGCGAATCATCGCCGACATGATGACCTCAACGGCTCCCCCCAGGTGTGGAGGCTAGAACCGACAGCCTGCGCAACGCTGCCGATCCAACATCCCAGAACGGATTGTCGGTGGCCTGACCTTCGAGGACGAGATCCCCGGGCTCCGGACCGAATTCGAATTCGCTGTCATTCGCCTGCGTTCCGACCTGTCGATTCCGCAGGGCGAAGGACACGTGGTACGCGCTTCCCATCAGATGCCCCCGCGTGTCCACTTCGACGATGTGGTAGTCCTGGGCGTCGATGACGAGCCGCGCGCCCTGGAGATCCCAGGCGCTGGCTGGATCGGCCGGCACACCTGGCGCCTGGACGATGAACTGGCTGCCCTCCGCCGACCTGGACATTGTGAGGCCGCGGGATCCCGATGCCTGGATGATGCCGAGCCAGGTCCGAAGCAGCGTCCGCGCAAGCTGGGGAATGGAGAGCCGCGGTTCCGGCGGGAGCGCGAGTCGCGCGACGTAGCGATGTCGGTTCATATGGATCACCATCGTGCGAGTTCCAGCGACCGGGTTCTCGGCCATGCCCGCTACGAGCGTTCCATCCGCGGCGTACTTGCCGACAAGGAATCGTCCACCTTCGTGATCGATCGTGTGACGGATGGTCAGTGACTCATCTCCGCCCTCGGCGAGCAAGGGCGAGTGAAGGCCCTCGAGCCGAACCTCGTATTCCAGCCGCTCGACGCCCGCCACCTCGCCGAGCGCATGGACCGAGCGTCCGAGCACTTCTGAGGCAGAGAGTTTGGTCGGCGCGCCGAGCCTGGGCAACACCATGAACACGATGAGGGCGACGCCGACGGCGCTCGCGACCGGCAGCGCGAGCCGGAGAAGCCACGGCCGCCTCGGGGCATCGGTCCGCATGGTCGTCGCACCCGACGCCCGGTCGGCACGCCCGATCTCAGCCATGACGCGTGCTCGGAGGTGCGGCGGCACGGCCTCTTCCACGAGGTCATCGTATGCGGCGATGGCAGCGCGCCGACGCTCGAGGCGCTGCCGGCACGACGCGCAGATTTCGATGTGTGCGGTCTGCGAAGGCGAGGCCAGCTTGTCGGCCATCGCCTGCAGCTCAGTGTCCGTGAAGCATGAATGCATGGTCCTTCACCATCACCTGTCGGCACGCGCGCTGCCATCGGCTGACGGCGCGGGCCAGCAGCGGGACATCCGTGAGCGGCGGTCGGGTCGAGGGCCGGCGCGGTGGTGTACAGGAGGGCCCATCTGTTTCCGTCCCTTTCGGTTGACGGTGCCTCACTCGCCACTCCATCACTCCGTCTCCGACCGCCGCCACATCGAACCGGGCAGGCGGGTTTCCCGCACCCGGCTCACCGCGAAGGCGTCATCCACCGAGGTTATGATTCCGTGGGGTCGGTGCGCGCGTTCGCGCTCGCGTACACGAGGCGGTAGTCCCGGAAGAGACCCCACGATCCGTACACGACCTCGCTACTCCACCGCTTCCAACCGAATCCCGTGCGCTTGCGCTGCTTGGCCGCGAATCGTCTCACCTTGCGCTCCACGTGGTATTGGACCTTGTGGAACGCCTGACTCGAATTGCCGACCTTGAAGTAGTTCACCCAGCCCCGGATGATGAGATTCACCAGCGCGACCGCCGCCTGGACGGACAAGTGCCGGTTGATGCGCAAACTGTCCCTCACCTTTCGCAGGACTGCGGTGACGTTCTTGGGTCGAGGAGTCGTGCACGGGTACCACCGTCCAATCTTCTTGCTCGGCACCCACCGAAACTCGAATCCCAGAAACGCGAAGACGGCGTGCTCGTCGGTGATCGTGACGATGCGTGTCTTCTCCGTGTTAAGCGACACGCCGATCGCTTCGGCCTCACGGCGGATGCGAGCCAGCGCTCGGTCAGTCCACGCCTTTCCCTTCTCAGAGTCGGGCGCAAGAACGACCATGTCGTCGAGGTACCTCGCGTAGGTGATGAAGCCGCTTCCTCGATCCAAGATGTGATCGAGGTCGTTCAGCGCGAGGTTTGCGAGAAGCGGCGACAGGCGCGATCCTTGCGGCACGCACAGTTTGCCCGTGCTCTTCAGGAACTGTTTGACCATCGCGAGTACCTGACCGTCGCTGATCCGACGCGCGACCTTCGTGAGCATCCGGTCGTGCCGAATACTGTCGAAGTAACGCGAGAGATCAAGGTCGACGACGCGGTGCCTGCGGCGGCGTAGTCCCGTCCGCACCTTCTCAATCGCCTCATGCGCTGACCGTCTCGGGTGCGCTCCGAAATAGCTATCCGAGAAGTCGGGTTCGACAATCGGTTCCAAGATAAACCGGAGTGCGCCTTGGACCACGCGGTCTCGGATCGCGGGGACGG
>CAYHRK010000326.1:0-4104 GCA_964358795.1 uncultured Vicinamibacterales bacterium | reverse complement strand
GGAGCTCTCGCTTGAGCCCGCCAATGTCCTCGTACGACAGCGACCGCCGGGTCTCTTCGGCGGCGGCTTTTCCGATCACGAGCTCGGTGGTGGGGTTGATCACAACCGGCCCCTTGGGCACGGTGCTCTCGACTTTGAAGTCTGCCCACCGGCTCCCGAACAACGTGGCGCGGACGCGCCCTCCCGCGAGCACGGGCAGGCCGTCCAACAGGCTGCCGATATACTTGAGGTCCCGGTCCGCCGGCGTGATCGACGTCGGCGCCAGCACCACGCGATCGGCCGGCCTGCTCGGTACTTTCCGTACCTGCACCACCTCGTCGAGCGCAGCGCCGACGTTCTCGCGGGCGAGCCCGTCGATCTGGATTCGAGCCTGTCCGCGCTGTTCTTTGTACGCGGGCATCGCTTTGCACACGGTCGTGCGCTTCCCTTGCACCTCCACGATCTCGCCGATCGCGAGGCCGAGCCGCTGCAGGTCTTCAGGATCCATTCGGGCGAGCGCTCTCCCCATGTCCTTGGCCAGGGCCTCGGTCACGCGCAGCTTCAGCACCACAGCGCCGTCATTTGACACAGCGGATCTCCAGCACTCCGTTAGCGCACGACACCTGCATCTTCTCGCGGAGGAAGATGCCCGGCAGGAGCACTTCCTTCCGGTACTTCGTATCCCCGTGCTCGGCTGTCACGGTCAGCACGTCATCTTTCACGTCCAGGCGCACGTTGTCGTTCGCAATGCCCGGCATCTCCGCGACGATGAGCACGTGGTCGGGCTCCTCGAACACATCGATCACGGGTTCCCGAACCTCCTCGACCACCGAACGTCCCGACCGCTGGTCGCGGCGAATGTTGCCGAACGGCTCGATCTTGATCCCCTGGTCGCCGAGGCCGACCCGGACAGTGAAGCCGTAGACCCCTTTGACCTCTTTGGAGGAGCCGAGCCCATGGATCTCGCCGGACTTGCGAAGCTCGCGTCCGCTATCCGCCAGTTCGCCCAGCTTGTCCACCAGTTCTCCCAATCCGTTGAGAATCCCGCCCAGGCCGCCGCCCCCTTGGCTCTCAGGGCCGGCGTGCTTACTTGTCTTTTTGAACATGGCCTCCTCCAATAAGTCTCGTGATGCCGTATTCCTTCAACTTGGTGTGTAGCGTCTTGTAGTCGATGTGGAGCAGACGCGCCGCCTGCGCCTTGTTACCATCGGCCGCGTTCAGCGCCTCCCGCAATGCCGTCTGCTCAACCGTCATGACACTCCGGTGGACACGTTGTCGCAAGGACTCCCAGGTGTTCGGTGCAGCGGGATCGACGGGGCGATGGTCTCCGGCCGGATGTTCGCCCTCTCGCAAGGCCAGGTGATTGTCATCGATCACCCCATCGGCGAGCAGCGCGGCACGCCGAATCACGCTGCGTAATTGACGAACGTTCCCGGGCCAGTCGTGGCTGAGTAGTTGTTCCACCGCTCGCTCGGTCAATCCCTGAACGGGCTTCCGCAGCTCACCACTGGCCTGGTCCAGAAACCGCTTGGCGAGAAAGACGATGTCCTGTCGCCGATGCCGAAGCGGAGGGATCCGAATGACGAATTCATTGAGCCGAAAGAACAAGTCGCGACGAAAGGAGTGCCTCGTGAGCGCGTTCTCGAGATCTTGGTTCGAGGCGGCCACCGGCCGAACATCTATCGGCGTCGACCGCGTGCCTCCGACCCGCCAGATCCTGCGCTCTTGGAGCACTCGCAAGAGCTTCGCCTGAGATCCGAGCGGCATGTTCGAGATCTCGTCCAGAAACAGAGTCCCGCCGTTCGCCAACTCGAACTTTCCGGGCACGCCCCGGTCGGATCCTGTGAACGCGCCTTTCTCGTGGCCGAACAGCTCGTTCTCGAAGAGGGACTCGGGAATCGCCGCGCAATCGAGGGCAACAAAAGGACCAGAACCCCGCCGGCTCTCATCGTGAATCGCCCGCGCGATGATCTCTTTGCCTGTGCCCGTCTCGCCCAAGATCAGCACCGCGAAATCCGAAGAGGCGACTCGCGTGACCTCCGCGCTGATCATCGCGATGGCCTCGCTTGTTCCCATCATCTCCTGAAGGCAGGGCACGTCGCTCGTCGGCCGTGGCGATGCCTGAGCGATTCGGTGCGCTTGACGCTCGTTCATGGCCCTGCGCACGGATCGCATCACGTCCGTCGGTTTGAATGGCTTGACGAGGTAGTCGTACGCGCCGGAATGCAAGGCCGCGACCGCGTTTTGCGCGCGTGGGTCGGCGGTCACGACGATGATCGGCAGATCGTGATTCAGCACTTTGGCCTGACGGAGCACTTCCATGCCGTCCAGTCCCGGCATCTTGAGATCCAGGAGGACGGCGTCCAACCGTTCATGCGAGATGAGTGCCAACGCTTGCTGGCCGTCAGCGGCTTCGAGCGGCTCGTGTCCTTCCTGCACGAGGAGGCGACACAGGATCCCCCGAACACCACGCTCGTCGTCTACGACGAGGATTCGACACGCGGCGCTCATGTCGGTTTGCTCCGGAGACTAACTTGGGGGGGGCGGTAAATGGGATAGGACACACAAAGGTCCCTGGCGAGACGGGGTACGACTTGGTGCAGCATTCCCAGGAAGAGAATCCCCGTCTCGCCCGCATCGAGCGATCCGTTAATGCGCCGCGCGATGTACCGATCGCGCCGGACCAGCAGGCGGGAGCTTTCAGCCGAGTAGTTCGGTTGAATTCGGGGGGCGTTCTGCGATTCGCGCGCGGCGAGCGCCATCCGGACCAGACGATACTCCGCTACCAGGAGCTGGGGAGACTCGGTGCCTACCAGCGTGGCACCGCGCTTCATCAACGAGAGCAGGAGCTGGTGGTTGGGGCTTCCCGCTCGCGCCAGCGCACGTACAATCTGGCGCTCGCGCCCGCAGACCGCCAGGCCGTCCTGGAACAGACGAACTTTCTTCCAGGGCAACGGCCAACTCTCGACCGTCAGGCGGATGTGGGCCCACAGTCGGTCGATCGCTTCGATATTCCTGTTCCAGGCGCCACGACCGAGTTCGGCCACCGCCAACCGCCGGACCGATCCGGCCAGCGTCCCCATGTCCGCTTCGGTGTGCAGGATCGGGATGTAAATCAACGTCCGTCCGGCGCCGACAGGCGGCCGTGGGTTCCCACCGCTGCGTACCGGCACGCTCTTTGCCATATGGCGCCGATTCCAGACTGTGGCGCGTTCGCTCTAGCGCCAACTGGCGGCCCTCTATGTTACGAGCCTGCCCTTCAGAAGATGTCTATCTAGCGCGTTTGTCGAATTCTTTCGCCTCAGCACGATGGTCGCGCAGCAGGATCGGATAGTCGGCATGACCCGACACGCGAGAACTTTCGAACTGCACGCGACTCAGTCTGCCGGCCATTTGCAAGAGAGCATCACCGGCGTTCGACTAGCAAGATCGATTCCGTGCTTCGCAGAAGGTTGACGCTCCCGGGACGGGTGCGATCAGAATTGACATCATCCTCTACGCGTGGCAGAGGGGGGCAGGAGTGCGGGGCCTGATGCACAGGCACTCAGGAACTATACTGTCAATCGCCATGCGTCAAGAGGTTTCTGCGCATCTATCAGAATGTGTGCAAGATCGCTTGACTTAGGACCTTGGCTTTGAAGCCGTTCCCGCCTGACGCCCCCGGCTGGAGAACTGCGTGACCTACCGGCCGAGCCAATGGAATGGGGCCGTTCGGCCCAGGGCGCCCAGCCGCTTGAGGGGAGATAACGGAATGCCCCTTGTCGGGCACCCGCGACGCCACGTTCTCGTGGCCGCGAACCTCACAGCAAGCCGAAGTTCCCCACCTCGGGTATTTCCGGATAGCCTTCCGGTCCCAAGTGTTCAGGTCTCTACTGGCGCGAGTAGTCCGTGACAGGGGAATCAAGTTCGTCGGAGGCGAGCGCGTCGGATCGCAGGCCGAACCCGACGATGGCGCCAGGTTCGTGGGCCTGAAACGGGTAGTAGGGGCCCTTCGCCTCGAGCCGAACCACGTACCCCGACCACGGCAGGACCCGAAAGCGGGCGGCGCCGGTTGCGGCTATTTCACCAGTCCGTCTGCCCAGTTGCGAGCCCGCTGCTCGGCTTCTTCCCGCGTTTGGCCCACCA
>CAYHRK010000325.1:0-4109 GCA_964358795.1 uncultured Vicinamibacterales bacterium | reverse complement strand
ATCGTAGGGCCGAACGAGGTTCGCCTGGCCCACATCCGTCCACCGGGGCGCGGCGTCATTCAGAAAGTCTTCGTCCGCCCAGGGGACCGGGTGGTTCGCGGCCAGCCGCTCGTGCAGTACGACAACATCGAGCTTGGGGAAGCGATGGCCGAGTATCGGATCACTCACGCCGCGTTGCAGAGTGCACAGGCAGCGACCGATGTCGCGACACGCGCCCTCGAGCGGGCGCGGAAACTCACCGACCTGGGTGCCATGGCGCAGAGCGAGTACGAGCGGAGACGCGCCGAGGAGGCCGCCGCCCTGGCGGCGGTGAACAGTCAGGAAGCGGCCGTGGCCAGCGTCGGGCGGAAGCTTCAGCGCTTCGGTGTCGATCCCGCGACTCTCTCCAGGACACCCGACCCGGCTTTGTCCGGTCCCTCGCTCGGCTTGTTGCGGGCACCATTCGCGGGCGCCATCGTCGTGGCCCAGGCGGCCGAGGGCGGGACGGCGACGCCTGATGCCGACCTCTTCACCCTTGCCGACTTGTCCACCGTGTGGATCCAGGCGAATGTGTCGGAGAGGGACATCGCTTCGCTCGAGGAGGGCCAGAAGGTGGAAGTGCACGTCGACGCGTATCCGGACGAATCCTTCAGCGGGCGGCTGGCGTCGGTCAGCGATCTGCTCGATCCCGACACTCGGACGGTCAGAGTGAGGTGCGAGGTCGTCAACCGCGGGAACCGACTGAAGCTGCAGATGTTCGCCGCGGTCGACATTCCGACGATGCGGCCGACCCAGGCGTTGATGGTGCCGGCTGCCGCCGTGCAGCAACTCGACACTCGCACCATCGTCTTCGTCAGGACGGGCGACACCAACTTCCAGGTGCGAGGCGTCACGCTCGGAAGGACCAGCGCAGACCGGGTCGAAGTGACGGCGGGCCTGGCTCCCGGTGAAGTCATCGTTGTCGAAGGGGCCGTGATGCTGAAGTCGAAGCTCAGGATCGGCGAGATCGGCGAGCGCGAATAGGGCGAGGAGCACGATGTGATCGAGCGGATTCTCGGTTTCAGTATCAAGTGGAGAATGCTGGTTGCGGTGGGGGGACTTCTGCTCATCGGCGCCGGCATCTATTCCGCGTGGCAGCTGCCGATCGATGCACAGCCCGACATCACCAGCAATCAGGTCCAGATCAACACGGTCGCTCCCGCGTTCGGGCCGCTGGAGATGGAGAAGTACATCACCTTCCCCATCGAAGTGGCCATGAGCAGCCTGCCGCGCAAGGACGAGATCCGTTCGATCTCGCAGTTCGGTCTCTCGCAGGTCACCGTGACCTTCGACGACGGCGTGGACGTGTACTGGGCACGGCAACTGGCCCTCGAGCGACTTCTCGAGGCGCAGCGGGAACTGCCGCCAGGCGTCGAGCCGGAACTGGCGCCGATCAGCACCGGCCTCGGGGAGATTTACCAGTTCACCGTTGACCGCGAGCAACCGCTTGTCAAACCCGGTTCGAAAACGCCGCGCGGGAACGGGCCGGACCCGACGTCCACGGGGACGCTGGCGCCGACGATGGGCGAGTTGATGGACCTGCGGACGATCCTCGACTGGTTCATCAAGCCGCAGTTGCGGACGGTGCCCGGCGTCATCGAGGTGAACAGCTTCGGCGGGCTCGAGAAGCAGTACGAGGTGCTCGTTGATCCCGCCAAGTTGGTCAGCTACGGATTGACGCTCCGCCAGGTGATTGAGGCGCTGGAGCGCAACAACAGCAATGCGGGTGGGGCCTACCTGGAGCGAGGCGGCGAACAGCAGTTGCTGCGCGGCGTGGGGCTGATCCAGTCGGCGTCCGACATCGAGAACATCGCCGTGGCGTCTCACGGCGGCACGCCGGTACGTGTTCGCGACGTCGCCCGAGTCGGTGCGGGCGCGCAGGTTCGCCAGGGAGCGGCGACACGGGACGGCAAGGGTGAAGCGGTCATGGGGATTGCCATGCTGCTGAAGGGAGAGAACAGCCGGACCGTGACCGAGCGCGTCCGCGCCAGACTGGAGCAGGTGCAGGCCTCGCTCCCGCCCGGCGTGCGGATCAACCCGTTCTACGATCGAACGACGCTGGTGGACCAGACGATCCGCACGGCGACGCGGAACCTGATCGAAGGCGGACTGCTCGTCATCGGCGTGCTGTTTCTGTTCCTTCTGCAGATTCGCGCGGGCCTGATCGTGTCCGCCGCCATCCCGCTCTCCATGCTGGTCGCCATCATCGCGATGAACTACTTCGGGGTGTCCGCGAACCTGATGAGTCTGGGCGCCATCGACTTCGGGCTCATCGTGGACGGGGCGGTCATCATCGTGGAGAACACGGTCCGGCGTCTCGGCGAGCTGAGTTCCAGGCTGGGCCGGCCCCTCACCCTCGTCGATCGCCACGGCGTGACCCGGAGTGCCGCAATGGAGGTGCTGACGCCTGCACTGTTCGGGGTTCTCATCATCATC
Source organism: uncultured Vicinamibacterales bacterium (assembly GCA_964358795.1). GTDB lineage: Bacteria > Acidobacteriota > Vicinamibacteria > Vicinamibacterales > JAKQTR01 > CAYHRK01. Next base: position 1,655 of record CAYHRK010000325.1, on the reverse strand, counting down.
ACCGCGTACCTCCCGATCCTGACGCTGCGAGGGATCGAAGGGAAGATGTTCAGGCCGATGGCTCTCACCGTGATCTTCGCCCTGGTGGGTGCACTGGTCCTGAGTCTCACCCTGATCCCGGCGCTCACGGCCTTCTTTCTCAAGGAGCGGCGCGAGGAGCGGCGGAACCTGGTTCTCGAAATCATTACTCGGTATTACGAACGGATACTCCGGACCGTCATGCGGCACCGCGCGGCGACGGTGACTGCGGCGGCCGTGTTCTTCGTCGCCTCTGCTGCCCTCTTCGGCGTGCTGGGGGCCGAGTTCCTGCCCGACCTCGACGAGGGGGCCATTGCCGTCAACCACGTTCGCGTCAAGAGCGTCTCGCTGACCGAGGCCGTCCGCGAAGCGACCCTGATCGAACGCATCCTCCAGACGTTTCCGGAAGTGCGAACGACGGTCAGCCGGATTGGCCGGCCTGAAATCGCCACGGACCCGATGGGGCCGGACATGGCCGACACGTACGCGATGCTGAAGCCTCGATCCGAATGGCGGCCCGGCGTTGACAAGGAGGCGCTCGTGTCACAGGTTGGCGAGGCGCTCGAGAAGCTCCCCGGGATTGCCAGCTCGATTTCGCAGCCCATCAAGTTCCGCATGATGGAGTTGATCGAGGGAGTCGGCGTGCGATCGGACATCGGCATCAAGATCTTCGGCGACGATCTCGATGTCCTGCTGCGAGAAGCGAACGAGGTCGCGAGCGTCGTCCGCGGCGTCCGCGGCGCAAAGGACGTGAAGGTCCAGCAGATCGCCGGGCTCCCCGTGTTGCAGGTCCGGATCGACCGTGACGCCGTGGCCCGGCATGGCATCAACGTCGCGGACGTTCAGGAGGTGATTCAGTCCGCGATTGCGGGCACCCAGGCGACCACCGTCCTGGAAGGGTTCATGCGGTTCGGCCTCGTCGTCCGATTCCCGCCCGAGGCCCGGAACGATGCCGACGCCATCGGGCGTCTGCTCGTCAGCGGTCCGAACGGGACTCGCGTGCCCCTCGGGCAACTGGCGCACATCACGAGCGAGGAGGGACCCGCCGAGGTGAGCCGGGAAAACGGACGTCGCCGCATCACCGTGGAGGTGAACGTGCGCGGTCGCGACATCGGGTCGTTCGCGGCAGAGGCTCAGCAGAAGGTTGCGGCGCGAGTGAGGCTGCCCGTTGGGTACTCGGCCGAGTGGGGTGGGATGTACGAGCACCTCGAGAGTGGGCGGCGGCGGCTCATGGTGGTCGTGCCGCTGACGTTCGCGCTGATCTTCCTGCTGTTGTTCACGGCGTTCAACTCCGTGCGCCGTGCGGCCCTCGTCTTCAGCGGCATCCCGTTCGCGATCACCGGCGGGATTCTCGCGTTGGTCATCCGGGGCATGAACTTCTCGATGAGTGCAGGCGTCGGCTTCATCGCGCTGTTCGGCGTGGCCGTCCTCAACGGCGTCGTGATGGTGAGCTTCATCAACCAATTGCGCGAGGACGGCCGGCCCATCGACGGGGCCGTCGTCGAGGGCGCGCTCACGCGGCTGCGTCCGGTCCTGATGACGGCCCTCGTGGCCGGTCTTGGTTTCCTGCCGATGGCCGTGTCCCAAGGGACGGGGGCCGAAGTGCAGCGTCCTCTCGCGACCGTCGTCATCGGCGG
>CAYHRK010000324.1:0-4115 GCA_964358795.1 uncultured Vicinamibacterales bacterium | reverse complement strand
TCGTCCGGTAGGGCTGGTCGGCGCGGATCACGTAGTCGCCGGCCGCCACGCTGACCGCGCCTGCCTTGAACGGCGCACTGGCCCGCTGAATCTCGAGCCCCTGGCGGCGCAGCGCGTTCACCAGGTCGGCGGCATCGGCCTTGCGGCGCTGGGCTGCCGGGATCACCCACGCGTACGGCGCCTGCGTCCTGCCCTTGTCGAGCGCGCGCTTGTTCTTCAGCCAGTAGTTTTCGAGGAACGTCTCTTTGTTCCTGGCCACGTAGTTCAGCGCAATGAGCAGGGCCGATTCCTGGATGTTGGTGTTGTTGCGCGGGCCCCACTTGATGCTCGCAAGCGGCGGGTTCGGCCGGTACCACTCGCGCGTTGTGGCGTTGGCCCCCATCCGGAGGTTCTCGATGATGTCGGGTCCGTAGCTCTGGACCTCGTAGAAGCGGCCGACGGCGTTCTTGGCGTGGGCGATGAAGAACATGTAGTTCGGCACCCAACCGTCGTAGAAGCCGTAGGTCCAGACACCGGGCACGTTGCGCTTGGCCATCTCCATCACCTCGACGTTGGCCAGCGCCCACCACTCGTTGATGGTGATCGCGTCGATGGCTTCGTTGTAGGGGCCGGTGCCGGTCGACGCGTACAGGTAGTTCGCCGCTTCGTGCAAGTCGTGCAGGATGGTCGGTTTCCACTCGAGGAACGTGCGGTTCACGTTCTTCGTGAGCTGGAGCACCTGGCCCATCGCGTCGCGGTTGTTGTCGTGGGCCACGTACTTGCCCCAGTACATGAGCGGCGGCCGCTGCTTGCCGGTCTTCTTGCCGTAGTAGTAGGTGTCGACGTGCTTCTCGCGGCCGTCGACCTCGAGCACCGGCGTGATGAAGACGATCACGTTGTTGCGGATGGCCTGAATGAACGGCGTCTCTTCAACCGCGAGGCGGTACGGCAGCTCGATCAGCATTTCTGGCCCGCCGGTCTCACCCGAGTGCATGCCGGCGGTCACCCAGTAGATCGGCTTCGAGGTCTTGATGAGCGCGCGCGCCTGTTCCTCGGTCGTCTTGCGCGGATCGGTCAGCGCGGCGAGGTTGCCCTTGTACGTGTCCAGCGCCTTGATCGTCGCCTCGTCGGCCACGGCCAGCAACACCATGTCGCGGCCCTCTTCCGTCTTGCCGATCGTCCAGTACTTGAAGCGCGGCGATGTCTTGGCCAGCGCTTCGTAGTAGCGCTGGATGTCTTTCGCGTACGTGAGCTCGCCGGGTGTGCCTGGAATGCGGCCCAGGAACTTCAGCGGCGACAAGACCTTGTCGCCAGCCGGCATGTGATCGACCAGCTCGGTGCTGATCCGCGGATCCTGCGTGTAGTCCTTGATCAGCTTCGTGTAGGCCTCGTCGAGCTTCTGCGCAGCCGCGGGCTTGGCCGACTGCGCGGGCATGGCCACAGCGGCGCAGATAATCAGGATGACGATCAACAGGCTCTGTGTCCGAATGCGACGCAAGAATGGCGCTGACATGTCTAGTTCGACTCCTCTCGGACTGTGGACGGGTGCGGTCGGGACTTGCGCTTGCGCCGGGGGCGGGCCCGGGACGCGAGCACTTTCAGGCTGGCTTCTTCGCCAATCACGAGCAGGGGTTGGGTGGGGTCCTTCAGCAGGTTGAAGAATCGCCCGTCGAGCGTGCGTGCGTAGATGCTGCGGCCGTCGGTCAGCAGCGTGATGGGGCCACCCTCGCCAGTGGCCTCGAACAACCGCACGTGGAAGGAGTCGCGCAGCGTATCGAGCAGGGCCCGCAGAGCCGTCAGCGAGAACCCGCGTCGGCGCAAATCGGCCAGCACCATGATCTCGAGCAAATCCAGCGGCGTGTATCTTCGCTCGGTGAACCCTCCGGCCTCGGTGCGGTGCGACGCGACAGCCGGCTCGACCAGCTTCCGCCGCTCCCACCAGCGAAGCTGATCGGCGGTCATCCCGGTCAGCGCGGTCACCTCGCGCGAGCTGTAGTACTTCTTCAGGCGCATTGGTCGGCCATCCGGGCGCCGGCGATCTCGTCGCGAGTCGGTAGCGCCATCGATCAGGTCTCCAGCAACCGCGTACTTCTCTTCACGGCAATCATCAGCACGAACAGGACGGCCGTCACACCGGCAAACCACAGCCACCAGCGGTCCACACGCCACTGGCCAGCCCGCCACGATGCCTGGGCCACATCGAGCACGCATGCGCCGGCCGCAATCACCATCAACCCGTGGAACTCGTGCCGAAGCACCTTGCGCCAGGAAAACGGCGTCGTCGCTGGCGCATAGTGGGCGCGCGACGGCACCAGCGCCGGCACGCGTGCCGCCCAGGCGTCGAACGCCGGGCCGAATCGTTCGCTCAAAAACGCCTCCTCCCGCGCGGCGATGCGCTCATAGTAGAGCAACGTGGCAAGCACGAGGATGATCGGCAAGTACCACACGCCGGGGAACAGCGACAAGCCGAACGCCATCTGGCCATTGGCGATGTAGAGCGGATGGCGCACCATGGAATAGGGGCCGGTGGTGCGCAGTTGCGACGCGCGGGGATTGGCGGTGCTGCGCTCGGAGGTGCCCGATGGCGCGCACCCGACCGCCCAGATGCGGAAGGCCAGACCCGACAACGCAATCAGGACAGATCCCACCTTCCAGGCGCGCTCGGTGGGCTGCGACGACCAGGGTGGGGGCGTCAACATCAACCCCGCCAACAGCACCGGTACCAGCAGGAGCGGGAAGTAGCTGCGCCATCGGAACAGGTGGTCGCCATCCCGCACGAACTGGTCCAGCAACTTCATGGCGCAGCCATTCTGCCGTGGGAACGCGGCGTTTGCAAATCAGGACGCTGATGGCGGACCGGTGTCACCCCAGGGCCACAGGCTCGATCGGGTCCGGTTCTGGTAAACTGCGCCTGGATAACCGGTTCAAGGCGGGAGCCAGACTTCGGCTGCAGGTACGGTAATTGCTGTGGCTATGCCTGGATCGGAGAAACGACCATGACCAGATTCCTTGCCATCGGATTCGCGCTCCTCTTGTGCGTGGTGGCCGCCGGCATTGGCGGCTATATCGCGATGAGGACCAACGCCACGGCCGTGTCCGCCCCCGAGTCTGGCGTGAGCTTGTCTTCGCCAAATCCTGGGGCCGGTGCAACTGGCTCGGTCGCGCGGGCCTCGAGCACCGAAGGTGTGGTGGGCGATCCACCAGCCGCAACGGCCTCGCAAGCCGCCGCCAGGCCGCAGACATCAGCAGGCGTGCCACCTCCGGCGCCATCTCCGGCTCGCGCGACCAACAGCAGAAAGAAACCGGCGCGCCCAACCGCAGTGGCCGGCAGCGATATCGGCGCGGCTTCGAGTTCTGCGCAGCCACGAGCGAGCGTGCCACGCCAGCCGCCGCCTGCGGTTACCAGTGCGGAACCCCCGCAAACAGGCGGCTGGAACGGCGTCGCGCGGCCCTCGCCGACGGAAAACGCGGCTTCACCGGTGCAGCCGACGGCTCCGTTGCCGGCGCCCGTTCCGCCGGCTCCGCCCGAACCGCCAGCCAAGCAATTCGAGGAACTGGTGGTCTCGGCCGACTCCGTGTTGGGACTGCAGATCGACACCACGATCACCACGGCCCGGGCCAGAGTTGAAGACCCGGTGGAGGCGCGCATCACGCGGGATGTCCGCGTGGGTACCGACGTGGCGATTCCGTCTGGCACCCTCGTGCTGGGTTCAGTGACGCACGTCGACCGGGGCGGCAAGCTGAAAAACAGGTCCAGGCTCGGCGTGCGGTTCCACACCCTGGTGCTGGCTGACGGCACCCGAACCCCGATTCGAACCGAGGCCATCTACCGAGAAGGTGATTCGCCAGGCCAGGAAAGCTCGGCGAAGATTGGAGCCGCCGCTGTTGGCGGAGCCATCCTGGGTGCGATTATCGGCGGAGGCAAGGGCGCGGCCATCGGCGGCGCCATCGGTGGCGCTGGCGGAACGGCAGCGGTGATGGCAAGTGGCCGAAACGCCGCGGCGCTGACCGCCGGCACGCCGGTCACGATTCGACTGCAAGAACCCGTCACCATCACGATCGAACGCTAAGGACCCGAGGTAGTTTCAAAACCGTCCGGGTCCTGTCCGCGACCAGCCCACCCGTCCTCGGGCCGA
>CAYHRK010000323.1:0-4125 GCA_964358795.1 uncultured Vicinamibacterales bacterium | reverse complement strand
GCTAGATGTCTTGAAGGGCCAAAGTCGTGACAAATGAGTCAAGTTTTCGTCGACGTCCCTCTCGCCCTTCAAGACATCTACAGCCCCGCGTTTCGCGGGGCCAGCCAACAGCGTGGTTCTAGCGAGGCGGTCTGAGGCACGCCTCGCTAGAACTTCACCTTGAGTGCGAGCTGCACCTGCAGCGGCGACGCAGCCTGCGTGAATTGTCCGAACGCCGGGAGAGGCGTGCCCGGATACGCGCCGGTGCCGAAGATGTTGTTGATCTCCGTGTAGTTCGTCCGGTTGAACAGATTGAACACCTCGAAGATTCCATCCACGCTCGCTCTGCCCGCCAGACGGAAGCGCCGGCTCACGCGCAGATCCACGGTTGCCTGATTCGGCATCGTCCCGCTGTTCCGACTGACGCTGGAGGTTGCGTCCGCGGGCGTCGTGCGTGCGCGATCGGGCGGGAACGCGCCGCCGTTGCCGTCGCCGTTGAGATCAGCGCCCGCCAGAATGTTGTACGGCCGTCCCGACGCGATGGTCACGATCGACGACAGCTGCACATCGCCCGGCGCGACGTAGAGGCCGCTGAGGACGAAACGGTGACGTTGGTCCTGCGTCGAGGGCCCACGCTCCAAATCCGGGTTGAACCCGACGGGCAGGCCGAGCAGGTCCTCTCGGTTTCGGCCCCGGCCGTTGTTCTCGGGCACGAACGCGCTCTGGTAATCGGTCGAGTTGTCTTCGGCCTTCGACAGCGTGTAGCTCGCGAGGAACTGATAGCGATTGCTGAACCGCTTGTTTGCCGACACGGTCAGCGCGCGGTACCACGTCTCGCCAAACGACGTGTATTGCAGGATCGAGGCAGAGGTGCCTCGGACGCCGTTGACATCCTCGGGACGACGGCCGGTGCCGAGCGCGGGGACGATGGGGTTGTAGTCGATCGTACCGACCTGCTCGAGGCCTCGCGCGTAGACGAAGTTCGCCGAGATCGCGAGCTGCGCCGCCAGCTCGCGATCGATGCCGACCGACCCGTGATGCGCGTAAGGTGTCTTGAGTCCCGGATCGATGGAGATTTCCAGGCTTGGATACGTGCCAACGGCCGCTTCCGGGAGTCGCCGGCCCGGTGCGTTCCAGGCCCCAATCGGCAGCGGGTTGGGCAGTTGCGCGACCAGCGTGCGGACGTTGGTGTCGCCGTTGAGCAGGTTCGTGATGCCGGCGAGCGCCGTGATGTGATTGTCGAAGAAGATCCCGTAGGCGCCGTGCACCGACGTCTTCTTGTCGCCGATCGGATCCCACGCGAATGACAGGCGCGGCGCCACGTTGTTGTTATCGGACGGGAACTGATACGGATCGATCCCGCGCACCGTATAGGTAAAGTCGGGCCAGTACTGCCTCTGATAACGGAGTCCGAGCTTCAACGTGAAGGTCGAGGTCAGGCGCCAGTCATCCTGCACGAACAACGAGAGGTCGCTCACCTTGTAGCTGTTGACAGGATTTCCGTAGCCCTGCACATAGGCCGCGGGCAGCCCCAGCGCGACTGCTTGAATCGCGTTGATCACGGGAAACGGCAGGCCGAACAACGCACCCGGCAGCGCCGCGGCAAAAATGTAGCGGCCGCCAAAGTGCAGCGGCAGGGCTTCGTCCTTGTTATCGATCGAGCTGAAGTCAAAGCCGGCCTTGATCTGATGGTCGCCCACGTAGTAGCTGGCGGTATCGATGATTTGCGTGCGCCGGTTGTGCCGCGGCTGCGGCGTGAAGCGCTGACGGCCCACGCTGGCAAACCCGGTGACCTCGAGCGTCGGGCCGCCTTGATCATTGGCCGTGCAAGGGCCCAGGCATCGCGGGTCGAGCGAGTTGACGTTCTGATCGCGCCTCGCGTACTGCACGCGCAACTCGTTGACGAACCGCATGCCGCTCACTTTGGTGTGCGACGCAGCCGCCATGTAGTCCTTGCTGTCGAGCGAGGCGCCGCGGCTGCGCGCCGTCTGACCGCCCCAAGGCTCGATGTTCTCGTTGAACGCGTCGGCGTAGTTGAAGCGCACCGTCAGGTTCTGGTCCTGCGTGAGCTGCTGGTCGACCTTCGCGAGAAACTGATTGCCATTGATCGTGTACGGGACGTTCCCCGTCTCGACGACAAATCCGGCGCGCTCGAGAATCTGCTTCGGCGTGCCGAGAGCTGTAGGGCCCAGCATCACCACGTTGCGATCGTCGATGGTGACGAAGTTATTGGTGTCAACATCGAGCCGTTCGAACGACAGGAAGTAAAAGCTCTTGTCCTGCCTGATCGGTCCGCCGAGTGTGAAGCCAAACTGCGTCTGTCCGTACGACGCCTTGTTGCGATCGATCGCGTTGCCGGCGGGATCGAATTTCTCGAAGTGCTCTTTCCCGTTGAGCGCCTCGTCGCGGAAATACCCAAACAGGTTGCCCGCCAGCCGGTTGGTGCCGCTCTTGGTCACGATGTTGACGACGCCGCCCGAAGCTTTGCCGAATTCGGCCGAGTACGAATTGGTCAGGACCTGGAATTCGCGGACCGCTTCCTGACTGAACGTCGCGCGCACGGCGCCGACCGCCGAGTCGTTGTTGTCCACGCCGTCCACCGTGATGTTGTTCGAGCGCGCGCGCTGGCCCGCGAAGGTCAGACCAGAGGTCGCCGACGCGCCCTGCTGCGGCGTGCGATCGGTAGTCACGCCCGGCGTGATGACCGAGAAGGAGATGAAGTTGCGGCCGTTGATCGGAAGGCTCTCGATCTGCTGCTGCGACACGACGGTGGCGACGGCCGTCTTCTGTATGTCGACCAGCGGCGCCTCCGCCACTACGTTGACCTGCTCCTGCGCACCGGCGAGAGCCAGCGTGAACCCGACGTCAACGGCGGAGCCGAGCGCCAGCTGAATGCCCTCGCGCGTCTGCGGCGAGAATCCCTGGAGCTCGACGCGAAGCTTATACATGCCAGGCGGCAGTGCGAGCACCGCGTAGCGGCCGTCGCCTGACGTGACGGCGGTGCGGACGAGCCCTGTGTCTGCATTGGTGACGGTCAACGTGACCCCCGGCAGCGCGGCCTTGGATTGGTCGTACACGACGCCATTGAGGTCCGCGCTGGTCGCGCGCGTTTGAGCGGATGCCGCTCCCGAGACGATGAAGACCGTGACCAGTGCCAGCGACGCGGCGCGAAAGCGGTTCACCATGGGCGCCTCCTCGGGCGGCTACGAGATCCTACACCTTAACGTGAAAGACGCACTTTGACTACCCACTATGCCACGAGATCGGGGTCCCCGTCCTTCCATAGTGGGTTCTTCGCCGAAAAGTGTGATGGCGGTTCAACGTGCTGATTCTCAAAGACTTCGGACCGCGGCTTCCCTCCGAGGCCCTCAGGGCTGGTAGGAGTGCCTCTCCGGGGAGCCGCTTCCAACTCTGGCGCGAGTCCTGGACCTGGTCCGGGCCGACGTTCGGGCGCGCTCAACGCCACGATGAGCAGGTCACGAGGATCGGCCTGTAAACACTATCTCCCTCGCTGTCAACGGCTGAAAAGCCACCGGGTTCGCGAGGTCTTCGAGGATGCGGGTCGACTGGTGGCGGAGATCGAGTGGATCGAGGGACGACGGCTCACCTGGCCAGGGCCAACGCGAACAACACCCCTAGACGGGGCCCGTACGCCGGGCCCGGGAACGCGAACACGACGCGCCCCGCAACGGGGTTGATGAGCAGCGCGAACGCAATCCACAGCGAGATGGCCCCGAGCGCCACCGTGCACACGCCTACAACGACGCCGAGCCAGTCGCCGCTGCCAAGATGTCGGGCGAGTCTGGCGAGGGACAGCACGTCGATATCGACGAGAAACGCCATCAGGAGCTGTGCCAGAGTCGGTGGTGTCCGATAAGGGGCGTTCTGATATCTTGCCGCTACCGGTTGGAGCGCAAGCGTGCGCTATTGCGGGCTATCCCCCATCACAGTTCGGGCATTATCTGAGGCGTCAGTCGATCCGGTAGTGGCAGCCGCGGCTCTCCCGGGCTTCCATGGCCGCCAGCGTCACCACCAGCGCCGTCCGGACGCCGTTGCGCAGCCCGATCAGCCCATCGCTCAGCGTGGCGGTGGCGTAGAAGTTGCCAATCTCGATGTGCAGTTCGCGCAGGATTCCGTATGCCCGGG
>CAYHRK010000322.1:0-4135 GCA_964358795.1 uncultured Vicinamibacterales bacterium | reverse complement strand
GCCCACCGGCCTGGAATCGGGAGCGAGCATGCGGGGCAACGCCCGTCAACGGAAATGCGGTTGCTGGCGACGCGGTACGCCCAGCGTTCGACAAGGACTGCGTGGCACCCGGGACAACAGGTGTTCTCGAGGCTGTCCACGTTTCCAGGCAGGTTTCCAGCATACACAAACCGCAGTCCCGCGCGGCGTCCGATCTGGGCGGCGCGTTTCAGCATAGCCGGTGTCGTGTCCCTGGTGTCTGCCATGTGGTAGTCGCCGTGGAAGGCGGTGACATGCCACGGGATGTCAGGCGAAACGCTGGCGACGAACTCCGTCAGCGTCGCCAGTTCCTCGTCCCCGTCGTTCAGGTCCGGAACGAGCAGGGTCACAATCTCAATCCATTGCCCAGCGCCGTGGATCTGCCTGATGGTGTCGAGCACCGGCTGAAGCCGCCCGCCCAGTTGGCGATAGGTGCGATCGTTGAATCCCTTCAGATCGACCTTGAACAGGTCGACCCACGGCGCCAGGAACTCCAAGACCCGCGGTGTTCCGTTGCCGTTCGACACGAAACCGGTCAGCAGACCCGCCTGTCGAGCTTCGCGGAAGACGGCGACGGCCCATTCACTCGTGATGAGCGGTTCGTTGTAGGTGCTGACCACAGAGCGGGCGCCGGCGCGCAGTGCTTCGCGAACCAGGGTGGCAGGTAACGTGTCCACCACGCGCGTTCCGGCGTCTGCATCGCGCAGCGCCTGAGACGTCACCCAGTTCTGGCAGTAGCCACAGTGCAGATCGCAGCCAAGCATGCCGAAGCTGTAGGCCATCGAGCCTGGCTCGACGTGGAAAAACGGCTTCTTCTCAATGGGATCGCACTGCGCTCCGGCCACGTATCCCCACGGCATCATCAGCCGGCCGCCGCGATTGAAACGGACTTTGCACACGCCCGGCGCGCCGTCGGGAATCGGGCAGACATGGCCGCAGGCATAGCAGCGGACCCACGTGCCGTTGTACGTGTCGTACAGAGCCGGGTCGGCTTCGCGGGTGCGCGCGGACAGCAGATCGGCCAGGGCAGCCATGTCACTGTTGTAGCCCTGCGGGGGACGGATTGCAACCGCCCCGCTCATGGCCGCCGAGCACCACCCTCTTTCTTTAGCCGCCGAAAAACGGCATCATGGCCGTCCCAGGAGGACGAGACCGTGAAAACCCCCACGCGCCTGATGTCTCTTGACGCTTTCCGGGGCCTGACCATGGCCGCCATGGTCATCGTCAACAACCCCGGCGACTGGGGGCACGCGTATGCACCCCTCCTGCACGCCGAGTGGAACGGATGCACGCCCACCGATCTCATCTTCCCTTACTTCCTCTTCATCGTCGGCGTGTCGTTGACGCTGTCGCGTGGCACGATGGGCAATCCCTGGCAAGTCGTGAAGCGGTCGTTCGTGATTCTCGGTCTCGGGCTATTCCTAGCCGGTTTTCCAAGATTCCCGCTCGAGACGTGGCGGATTCCGGGCGTGCTGGCTCGGATTGCGGTGTGCTATCTGGCGGCGGCGTTCCTGTTTCGCGCCACCGCTCCGGCCGACGGCATCTGGGACGACCGCAAGCGTCGGTCCCACGCACTGACGCTGGGCGCGTGGGCGATTGGGCTGACGTTGGCGTATTGGGCGGTGATGATGCTGGTTCCGCCTCCTGGCGGCGTGGCCGGCGACTTGACAGCTGCCGGCAACATCGGGGCGTTCATCGACCGCACGGTCTTTGGCCGTCACGTGTGGTCGCAATCCAAGACGTGGGATCCCGAAGGACTGCTCAGCACCGTCCCGGCGATTGCGACGACACTGTTGGGTGCGATCGCGGGCCTGTGGCTGGGTTCTTCAGCTGAACCACGCCGTAAGGTCTACGGGCTGCTCGTGGCGGGACTGGTCGCGACGGCTGTCGGATGGGTGTGGGGCTTCTCGTTTCCGATCAACAAGAATCTATGGACCAGCTCCTACGTGTGGTTCACGGGAGGCAGCGCGGCGATCTTCCTCGCCGCCTGCTACGCGGTGATCGATGTTGTGGGATGGAAGCGGTGGAGCCGCCCGTTGGTGGTGCTTGGCCTGAATGCAATCACGCTGTTCGTGCTGTCAGGCCTGATTGCGAAAACCCTGACGCTCATCAAGCTGACGGGAGCTGACGGCAAGGCGGTGACACTGCGCTCGATCATCTACCAGTCGTGGTTCGTTCCGCTAGGTGACCCCTACAATGCGTCCCTGCTGTTCGCCCTAGCGAATCTGGTGCTGCTCTGTGGCGTGCTGTACTGGATGGACCGGCGCGGTCTGTATCTGAAGGCCTAAGTGGCGCAGACTCGCAGTGGCCTGTTTGGTGCCCGTCCGGCGTTGCCACGCCCCATCTGGCTGGTGTCGTGGACCAGTTTCTTCACCGACACGGCGTCTGAGGCCATCTACCCGCTGCTGCCGCTGTTCCTGACGCGCGTCATTGGCGGGACCGCCTTGTCGATTGGCGTGATTGAAGGTGCCGCCGAAGCCGTCAGCAGCCTGCTGAAGATCGTGTCGGGCCGGATGTCGGACCGGTGGCGAGTGCGTAAGCCCTTCGTGCTGGCCGGCTACAGCCTGTCGTGCATCGTACGGCCACTGGTGGCGTTTGCCTCGGCGTGGCCGCACGTGCTGCTGGTGCGGATGGCCGATCGGGTAGGGAAGGGCATCCGGGGCGCTCCGCGTGACGCCCTGATTGCGTCGTGGGCCGATCCTGCCACGCGCGGGTATGCGTTCGGGTTGAATCGTTCGATGGATCATGCTGGTGCGGTGGTGGGACCGCTGCTGGCGAGCGCCTTCTTGTGGTGCTATCCCGGGCAGTACCGGACGCTCTTCATGCTGACCGTGGTGCCGGGACTGATTGGCGTGCTGATGCTGCTGCCGATTCCGGAAGCCGAGGCACCGCGTGCGTCTTCGGTGAGGAGTGAATCGGGGAGCGGGCACTCCCACGTCTGGCCGCCGCTCGGGCGTGTGTTCTACCGGTACCTGGCCATCGTCTTGTTATTCAGTCTGGGCAATTCGACCGATGCGTTTCTGCTGCTGCAGTTGAGCCAGTCGGGCGTCGGCGATGCGTGGATCCCGCTGGTCTGGGCCGCGTTGCACGTGGTGAAATCCAGCTCGTCGCCCATAGGCGGCCGCCTCTCGGACCGTCTAGTGTCCCGAGTCGGAAGTTCGGTGACAAATAGTCCGGAGCGCGGCGCCCGGATCGCAAGGCGCGAAACGCGAGAATATCGCGAATATTTGAGCGTTGAGCAACGCAGCGAGCCGGGGTCCCCAACGCGGCATCCGCGTTGGGGTGGTGAAGCGGGATGCCCCGCCCGGAATATGTCGGCGAACTTCCGACTCGGGACACTAGACCGCCGCGTGATGATCATCATCGGCTGGGTGATCTACGCCGGCGTCTACGCCGCGTTTGCGACCGTCTCGTCGCTGTCAGCGCTGGTGGCCGTCTTCCTGGTCTACGGCGTGTACTACGGTCTCACTGAAGGTGTAGAAAAAGCGGTCGTGGCCGATCTCGCGCCTGCCAAGGCGCGCGGCCATGCCTTTGGCGTGTACAACGCCACCATTGGCATCGGTTCGCTTGCGGCCAGCCTCGTGTTTGGCGCCATCTGGAAGTTCGCCGGTGCTCCCGCCGCCTTCACCACCGGTGCCGTCCTGGCATTGTTGTCCGCAGCGCTTCTCGCGTGTGTGCCGCTTCCTCGCGCCCGCCCGACGTCTTAGCCCGGTTGCTCGCCACGCGAGTGGCGCTCGTTCCGCTTCCGCTATAATGAACTGTTTACCATGAAGAAAATATTGGTCACCAATGATGATGGTGTGCGTTCGGAAGGTCTGAGCGCCCTGGCGAAGTCCCTCGCGCCGCTGGGCGATGTGCTGGTGGTTGCGCCTGCGAAAGAGGCCAGCGCCGTCGGTCATGCCTTGACGCTGCACCAGCCGCTGCGCCTGGAACGGATCAGCGAGGGCGTCTACGCCGTCGACGGTACGCCGACCGACTGCGTGAACATTGCCGTGGCGATCGTCTTGAAAGGGCTGCCCGACCTCGTGGTGTCTGGCATCAACACCGGGTGGAACCTCGGAGACGATGTGACGTATTCGGGGACCGTGTCGGGCGCCCTGGAAGGCGCGCTGCTGGG
>CAYHRK010000321.1:0-4154 GCA_964358795.1 uncultured Vicinamibacterales bacterium | reverse complement strand
CCGCCATGCGTCTGGACGACGAGCGGGTAGCGCTGGCCTTCCTTGTAGTCGAGCGGATAGAAGACCAGGCCCTCGACGGTCACACCGTCGGCGCCCTTCCACTCGGCCTTCTCCTGGCGAGGCAGGCGGAAATCCTTTGCGAGGGAGTCGTAGACGTGCGTCACGCGTTCCATCGCGCCGCCCATCGGCATCGTCCAGATGTCGCCCGCGTTGGAGGGCTCATCGATCGAGAAGACGTGCCGGCCGGGGCCGGGCTCGAACGACCAACCCCTCAGCGCATGCCTGCCGTCGGTGAGTTGCCTGGGCGCGCCGCCTTCAGCGGCCATCTCGAACAGCTCGCCGTGCACGCCCATATTGGCCACGAAAAAGATCGCGCGACCGTCCTTCGACCAGTCGGCCGACTCAATCTCGTGGCCGACCGTCGCGGTCAGGTCGCGAGGGGACCCGCCAGATGCCGGGACGACGAAGATGTTGGCGTTGTAGTAGGGCTCGAACTTCTCGTTTGCCTGGGCGGTGAAGAGGACGCGCGAGTTGTCAGGCGACAGGGTTGCACCGCCCTCCGGCACGCTGTTCTTGGTGAGCTGCACCGCGTTCGCGCCGCTCGCATCCATCACCCAGACCTCGCCGTGAAGGGAGTAGCCGAAGAGCGGGTTGGGCGCCCGGTGATGCGCAATGCGCGTGCCGTCACGTGACAGGTTGTAGCTGGAAACCGAAAAGTCGCCGCTCGTGACGCGCTCGTCGGCGGCGGTCGCCACGGTCGCCTTCCACAGGTGATCCTGCTGATAGTTCTCGTCGAACGCGTACACGTCGTCTTTGACCTTCTCGCGATCTTTCAGCTCGGTGGTCTTCGGGTCCGCGGCGACGAAATAGACGAGGCGGCCGTCCGGCGACCAGGTGATGTTGCGGACCGCGGTCTCGTGCTTCGTGAGTCTTCTCGCCTCGCCGCCTTCTGTTGAGAGCAGGTAGATCTGGTTCACCTCGTCGCCGTCGCGGCGGGTGACGAAGGCGAGCGTGGCGCCGTCGGGGGACCAGCGGGGGTTCGACTCGCCGCGCTCGCCGCGCGTGAGTTGCACGGTGCCGCTTCCGTCGCGGTTGACGCGCCAGATGTGCGTCACGCGCCGGTTGTTCTTCCAGTCGGTTTCCGACTGGACGTAGGCGACCTGCCCGCCACTGGGCGAGAGCTGCGGATCGGAGATGTTCGGCAGGTTCAGGAGATCGACGATCGTCATGGCCCGCTGGCCCTGGGCTGCTGCGGGGATGCCGATGGCGATCAGGGCGAGGATCAGGGTGACGCGCAGGGATCGTGGAACGGACATGCGCCCTCCTTGAGGACTTCCCGGGCCACAACTCTACAGCAACCGGAGCCTGGTGTGAGGGGCGGGTCCGTCATTTCCGATATGCTCCCAGTGAGTATTACATCGGGCCGCCACTTGGTGCACACTTGCGCCGATTCTGCGACGCAGTGATGGGCGCGTCTTTCGCGCCCCAGGGGATCCCTGGTTGGCGGGTGCTGAGGGGTGCATGCGATTGGAGAGGCTGATTCAAGCTCTTGGATGATCCGATGGCTCTCGTGTGAGAGCACGCTTCCTCCTCGTGTGATTCCCGAGAGAATCGCAGGGTTGTGACCATCCCCTTTCTGGAATGCTGGTTGCAGACGTCACACGATTAAGGTCTTCACTGCCAGCGTTGAGCTGGGTCGTTCGAAACTCCAACGTCTCGTCCATGCGGGCGTCCAAGGCCCGAGGAGGGTGCTCATGATTCGTCGAGCCCTAATCGCAGCGGCGCTAGTCCTGGCTGTCGGTGCCGTCGCGTTCGCACAGACCGGCGCCGGCAGCATCCGCGGGTACGTCAAAGATGAGCAGGGCGGTGTCCTGCCCGGGGTGACCGTGACGGCTACGAGCCCGGAGGCACTCAGTCCGGCAACGGGCGTGACGGACGCCGACGGCTACTACCGGCTCATCAACCTGCCCCCGGCCACCTACGCCGTGACCGCCGAGCTTGCGGGGTTCGCGACCTTCAAGCGTGAAGGGGTTCTGCTGCGGGCGGGCGCCAACTTCCAGGTCGACATCGCGATGAAGATCGGCGCACTCGCCGAGACCATCACGGTGTCGGGCGAGTCGCCGATGATCGAGGTGTCGAAGCCGGGCAACGTGCTGAACATCGACGGCGAGTTCCAGCGCAACATGCCGATCCAGGCGCGCCGGAACTGGAGCGACTTCCTCGAGATCACGCCCGGCGTCCACTCGCGACCGTTCGACGACGGGAGCGGCCGGATGGTGTACTTCGGGCACGGCACCGAGCACTTCGCGCACGTCATCCAGCTCGAAGGGGCGATTGCCTCGAACTACCAGGACGCGCAGGTGACCTACGTGGCGATGGGCGCCGACATGATCGACGACGTCCAGGTGAAGACGGGAGGCGTCGACGCCTCGGCGCCGATGGGCACGGGGCTGAACATCAACGTCATCACCAAGAGTGGCGGCAACCAGTTCAAGGGGTCGGCCGCTTACGCGTATCAGCCGTTCGGGTGGAACGACAACAACACGACGAACTGCTCGCCCAGCGCCGGGTGCCACCCGGAGAAGCCCGGCACGCCGACGACGTCGAAGGTCAACCAGTTGGATATCGGCGTCGGCGGGCCGATCAAGCGCGACCGCGTGTGGTTCTTCAGCTCGCTGCGCCTTGCGAATACCGAGGCGGGCATCAGCCGCACGCCCCAGGAGGTCGCGAATCTGAAGGCGTTCTTCCCCGACCTCGCGCCGTTCAACAATTTCTCCGAGAGCTTCCAGCCCTATGTCAAAGTGACCAGCCGTCTGGGAGGCCACGAGGTGGCCGGCTTTTACCAGGGCGACAGGCTGACGCTCAGCGGCAACCGCGAGTATCACTTCACGGAGTCGACGTTCTACTCCAGTGGCGGAGGACTCTACGGCGGGAAGGTGACGTCGGTGTGGGGAAGGGACGTCACGACGACGTTCCTTGCGTCGTACAACAACAAAGGCGGTGCGGACGAGAGCACGTACGATGGACGGCTCGGCAGTGGACCGCTCGTGACCATCCATCGGAGCGCGTTCGAGCAGGGCGGCCGCGTCGTCGGGACGGGCCGGCTGGTGCAAGGCGGGAACCTGGATGATTACACCGTGCCGGGCGCCGCGAAGTCGGTCCTTCCATCGTCTCAGGTGACCCTCCGCGGCGATCTGACGTGGTTCAAGGCAGGGTGGGGCGGAGCGCACGAGTTCCAGACCGGGTTCTTCGCCGCTCCGCGGAGCCGCTACGATACCGAGGTCATCTATCTGAACGACGGATTCAACCGGGAGGAACGGCGGCAGGTCGATCCCAACAACCCGGCCGCCGGCACGATCCCGTTCCGCCGAGAGTACGTCAGTCCGCTGCGGCTGCAGTTCCGGGCGGCGCGCGACCGGAACATCGGCGTCTACGTGCAGGACACCTGGAAGCCGAACGAGCGCCTGACGTTCAACGCCGGGCTGCGGCTCGATTTCGTCCGCCGCTGGGACGACATCTTCGAGATCACGCGTGAGGCCGCCCACATCTTCCAGCCGCGCCTCGGTTTCTCGTACCTGGTCACGCGCGACGCGAAGAACGTGCTTCGCGGCAGCTACGTGCGGGTCGGCGAGCAGATGATGGGCCGCGACGCGGTCACGACCTTTGGCGCCGCGGGGGCGGCCTCCGCACGCGATGAGTACGACCGGGACGGCGACGGCATCTTCGAGACGGTGATCGTCACACCGGCGCGGTCGGTGTCGATCGCCAGCTACGAGTTCGATCCCGACCTGCACCAGCCGTACGTCGACGAGTTCATCCTGGGCTTCCGGAAGCAGCTCCCGTATCAGATCGGCATCGACGTCGCCGGGATCCATCGGGTCTACAAGGACACGTACGCGCAGCTCGAGATCAACGGCTTCTACCCGGACGGGCCGAACAAGCCGTTCGGCGGGTACGGTGCCGTCGATCCGAACCGAGGCAACGTGTTCCAGCAGACGAACAACTCGTGGAGCCGGCTGAACTACACCGCTCTCGAGATCACCGTCACGAAGAACCTGTCGCACGGGTTCCAGTTCATGGCGGGGATCAACCGGCAGTGGCAGCACATCAGCGGCACGTGGAACCCGCACGACCCGGCGCGGTTCATCCAGCCG
>CAYHRK010000320.1:1970-4162 GCA_964358795.1 uncultured Vicinamibacterales bacterium | reverse complement strand
CGCGCATCAAGGATGCGGAGATCATCGGTGCGTCGAAACATGATGGGCGGGCGTCCTCACGCACCCGCGCTCCGGATTCCGGACGGCCGTGGCCGTTGCCGACTCCCGGGTTCTTGAGGCTACCACAGCCGAGCCCGGCACCATTCCGTCGATGCTCGGTAGCATCAAGGCGCTCTCGGTCAGCGACGATGTCAAGACCGCCATCCTTGGCGGCAATGCCGCGCGGCTTCTGTCGATGTAAAGAACGCTCGTCATTCCGGCTCTCCCTTCGTCATTCCCGCGAAAGCGGGAATCCAGGATCTGGACCCCCGCTTTCGCGGGGGTGACGGAAAAGGCGCGGGGGTGACGAAGAACTTGCCTCATTCGGCAAGATGAAGCCCATAGAAGTTGTCCAGTCAGGGCACGATGCGGATGGCCACGAGTTGTTCTTCCTGGGCGTCGCCCAGACGGGCTCGCAACCGCAGGATATAGGTGCCCTGGCCGAGATTGCGCACCGGCAACTCGAGCCGGGCCTTCCCGCCTGCAAGCGGCGGTAATTGCAGCGGCACCAGCTCACGTCCATCGGCGCTGAGCAGGTGCAACGACATCTCGGGCGCCGCGTCAGCCTGGGCCGTGTAGTATTGCACGTCCATGAACACGCGGTCGCCGCGATGGAAGGCGTTTGACGCCTCGGGAACGGGCTCGGCGGTCGCCTGGATGGCGCGCACGTCGCTCAACGACACCGCCCGGTACAGTCGCGGCGTGGCCAGCACCAGCGGTTGAAACCGGAGATCGGGCACGGTGATCGCCTGGGCCCAGCGATCGATCTCGGACCGGTCGGCCGCGCGAGCGGTGAATCGCAACGAGACATCCCCGGGATCGAGCGTGAAGACTTCCTGTGTCCTCACCATGCCGCTCGGAGCCCCTCCGGCCATGGTGCGCCGCGGCTCCACGAGCGTGCCGTCCGCGCCGCCAAGGACTTCCACGTCTACGCCGGCGACTGGCGTGCCACTGGCGGGTTCAGACGGAGCCCACGTCACGGTCACCTGCGCCCGCTTGTCCGCCCGCTCTGACAGCCCGATCCAGATCTGCACCGCGTGCCTGGTCTTCGGCTCCACCAGTTTTTCGAGGGCGCGCACGACACCGGGCACCTCCGGTTTGCTTGCGGCGGCGGCCGCGGCCTCCATCTCCTTGCGGCTCGGGGCCCAATAGCCGCGCCGCGCGACCACCTTGGTGCCTGGGCGCTTGACGTTCACGTTGATCTTGTGAAACTTGCCATCGTCTTCGGTCCGCGTGGGTGTGTAGCCCAACAGGTAGTAGGCACTGGCATCATTGACGATGCGCTTGAGGCCGTCGGTGAGACTGTTGGTGTTGATGATGATGCGCCCGCCCGTTTCGCCGGCAAGCTGGTAGAGCGTGTCGGTGGCGCCTGCGCGGGGCGGACCGCCCAACCCGCGCGGGTCCAGGCTGTGGATGGTCACGTTGCCGCGGCTGGCGGACTGAAGAATCTCCCGCACGTCCTCCTGAAGATTGCCCTCGCTCAGTCCCAGGAGGACGGGGGGACCCTGACTGACAAACAGCACGGTCTTCCGGCCCTCGCGCAGACCGCCTAGCCTGACGACCAGCGCATTGAGGGCCGAGAATGTCACCTCGGCCCGAACCCGCCGCATGTCGCCTCTGGCCAACTGCGCTTCCTCCATCACGCTCTTGATTGGGAAGATCTCGCCCTGCCGGCCTTCGAACTTGCGGATCACCTCCAACAGATCAGGTTTCGATCGCGTGAAGCGCAACGCGCTCAGCGTCGTCAGCGGATCCATGATGGCCACGAGATCGGTCGGCGCGAGCCGGTCAACAAACCCGGTCAGCGCCCGGCGAAGCGGCAGTGTGATTTCCGGGGACTTGTCGATGTGATAGTCGTCCAGAAACAGCGCGAACAACCGGACGTCGTCGCGCGCGGCTTCGGCCATGGCGTGCTCGGGCGAGCGGATGTCCAGCGAGCCTTCGTCGCCGGACACGCGCTGGCCGTCGAGCCGGACAAATTGTGCTGACTCGACATGCTGGGGCACGCCGTCTTCCTGTACCTCGAAGTCGGCGAGCTGGAGATCGGCAACAGGCCGATCGCCCTTGCCCGTGACGGACACATCCACCCGGACGATTCTCACGCCTGCCCGGAAGACGGGCGGTTGCTGCTGCTGCGTGGCCGGTGGCTGCTG
>CAYHRK010000320.1:0-1870 GCA_964358795.1 uncultured Vicinamibacterales bacterium | reverse complement strand
CGGCCAGTCCGATCAGGCACGCCAAGGCTGTTGACACGTGGGAGTCAGAATGGAAGCGCACGACCAGAGGATACCCCGGTTCAGGCTCCGTGCGCGCGGTCGGAGAAGTCGACCTGGTGGATGTCGACCGACGCTCCCCGCGGAATGAAGACCCGCGCGATGGCCATCACGATCAACACCAACGCGAATGTGCACACAATAGTCGCCCCGGTTGGCAGGTCCAGCTGGAGCGAGAGATAGACTCCCAGTGCCGACACGATGGTGCCCATGGTCCACCCGATGGCCAGGCGCACGCCTATTCGCTCTGAATAGAGCATGGCCGCCACAGACGGCACGATGAGGTAGCAAAACACGAGCAGCACGCCGGCAATCTGGACAGCCGCCGTGACGACGAAGCCGAAGGAGGCATAAAACAGAAAGTCCCACCCCCACAACGACACACCATCGGCGGCGGCCTTCTTTGGGTTCAGTGAGATCGCGAGAAACTTGTGGCGAAAGACGTAGTGAAAGAGGCCAATCACTGCGTACAGCGCCGCCGTCTTGCCCACCTCGGCCCACGACACGGCCAGGATGTTCCCCACGAGCATGTTCTTCAGATGCTCGCCTTCGGACGTCGCTTTGCTCATGGCCAGAATGGTCGCCGCCGACGCCACCGCGTAGCAGATGCCAATGATGGCTTCCTGCGGAATGCGTGCCCGCCTGCTGCGGATGGTGGAGAACACGAGTGCGCCAACCAGCGTGAAGGCGACGCTGATGGCGTACGCCGAATCGCCGTGCGGATCGCCGCCGGAAAACGGGATCAGGAGCGCGACGGTGGAGCCAAGCGCGGCGATCTGCGCGAGCGACAAATCCACGAAGATGACGCCACGCTCCACCACGTGCACGCCGAGATAGGTGTGAATGCCGGCCAGGATCAGGCTTGCCACAAACGGCGCGGCCAGGAATTGGAGCATGCTGGTGTCCATATGTTCTACTTTCCTCCGGCCTGCTTGATGGCATTCACCAGCAGCGCAATGTCGTAGTCGAAGAGCTTCAGATAGTCTGCCGCGTCTTTCACCCCGCCAACCGACGAGGGCATCACGACCACCGTGGCCCCGGTCCCGCGGCCAATGGCGTTCGGCGTCTTGGTGTCGAAGTAGGTCTCCACCAACACGATCTTCACGTTCAGCCGCTTCATTTCCTCCATCAGCTCGAGCGTGTGGCCCGGCGATGGGGGAATGCCCGGCTTCGGCTCCACGTAGCCGACAATGTCGAGCCCGAAACGGTCTGCGAAGTTCGGGAACGACCGGTGGTAGGTCACGATCTTGATGCCCTTGTAGGGCGCCACCGCCGCGGCCCATCGCTTTCCAGCCTCGGTCAGCCGTGCGTTGAAGTCGGCCAGCCGCTGCTCGAAGTACGACCGGTCGTTAGGCCGCAGACGGTTGAACCTGTCGGCAATGGATCGGGCAATGATGCGCCCGTTCTCCGGGTCGAGCCAGTAGTGCGGATTGCCGAACGGGTGCACATCACCCATCGCACGCGTGATCTGGCCCGTCGGCAACTCGAGCACGCGGACGCCGTTCGATGCGTCCAGATACCCGTTGGCGCCCACCTGAATGTTCGCGTTGCGGCTCTGCAGGATCAGCGGCGGAAGCCAGCCGATTTCGAGCTCGCGGCCCACGACGATCAAGATGTCGGCTCGCTGCAGCTTCAGGATGAAGCTCGGCTTCGCTTCGACAAAGTGCGGGTCCTGGTACCCCTTGGCGATGGCATCGACAGCGACGCGATCGCCGCCGACCTCCATGGCCAGCGAGGCGAGGTCCTGGGTTGTGGCCATCACGGACAGTTTGGTCTGGGCCGATGCCGGATTCGCACAGGCCAACCACGCTGC
>CAYHRK010000319.1:0-4166 GCA_964358795.1 uncultured Vicinamibacterales bacterium | reverse complement strand
CGCCTTCTTGGGCCGCCGTAGCCGAAGGCGAAGGCGCCCGCGGGAATGACGGGATGGCGGTGCTTCGCTAGAGCATCTGTCGCCAGTATAGGGGGCGTGGCAACCCGGAGGCCTGGGATTCCGTTTATGGTGAAGACGTTCAGCGGTGACGTGAAGCTGAAGACCTTCTCGGGTGACGTGCGCCTGAAGAGGTAATTCGATCGTCTTGTCAAGCCCTTTTGCACACAGAATTGCACGCCGTTGCACGCCTGTTGCACGCCTTGAATGCGTCGGCGTCAGGGACTACCCTGTCATCGTCTCTTGGTGTGGCTTAACTAGAGACGGATTCACAACCTGCGAGTGCGCCCCATTTCTGGCCGCGAGAACGGGTTGTGAAACCGGCTGTAGAATCACCCGGCGCCGATGGCCAACGCCTCGTCAGAATTAGCTACGCAGCAAGATGGCGCCACCCGTCTGAACGGCTGGAAGGACATCGCTACGTACCTGGGCCGGGGCATCCGCACGGTGCAACGCTGGGAGAAGACATCCGGACTGCCGGTTCGCCGCCTGAAGCACGGTCCCGGCGAGTCTGTCTTTGCCTTCACTCACGAAATTGATCTCTGGCAGATGACGGCCGACGCCGCATCCGCCAGAGCTGCGGCCATGGCGGCAGACGAGGGAGATGCCAGTCGCCATCATCGCAACGGACACGCGGCGGGCGAGACTTCGGCTGCGCGTTCGGATGCCGATCGCCTATCGAGACTCCGGTGGTGGTTGGCGCTGCTTGCGCTGCTGGTGCTGGTCCTGCTTGCCGTCGCCTGGGTCGCCTGGCAGCGGATACCCCGAGAACACCCTTCCCGGACGGGTAGTTCCTATCCACGAACGGGTGAGGCTCCACCCTTCAGAGCAAAACGGGGAGCAACGGAACGCCCGGATTCTTTCCTCAGAACAGGGGAGGTTCAGGAGAACCCGGATATAGGGGCGTCTGAATCTCTGGCCGCCGAAGGCCAGAAACCGGGCTGGCGCTCTGCGCGTGTGGCCGCAGTTTGGGATCAGGGGGTAGGGGGAGCCTGAATCTCTGCAACCCGATCCGGTGGACACCGCAGCGGCCCCGCGCTCGCGTGTGGACGTTTTCAATTGATTCTGATTTCAAACCCGACACGAGCAAAAGCACGGGAAAACGCACGAGGCGCAAGCCTTCGTGAAGTTGCTTGCGAGCGTCTCTCCGCGCTATAGAGCTGCCCGCATGCGTTCGGAGACGCGTTTCATGAAGCTAAAACACAAGAAAACAAACAACATCCTTGTGATTCTTCCTGAGGGCCTAAATCCGCTTGCGCAAGCTAAGCCGACTGGAACCATGTTGCCGATAGCCCTGGGAAAGCAGGAATTCTGGGAGGATGGTGGGTTCCTTGCCATCAGCGGATGGGATGACGGCAATGAGGACACTTTCGAAGCCAACTACTATATGGACCTCGGTGATGGTACTTCCATCTCGCTGGATGGCCAACATGTGGTCGATACTGCTGATGTGACCTGGGCGCATGGCGAAGCGTGGCGTGAGGGTGGAGGCCGAACGCGGTACATGACCCTTCCCGACGAGGGCGAAGCCCGTGGCCGAATTGTTAAGGCTGCATTCATGAGACAAGAGGGCTGTTTGTGTATGCAGGGGGCGAGGTGCATCCTTCGGAATGCACTCTTGGCTTCGTGGGAAATCTGTGCCGCAGTAGCTGGTCCATGCAAGATTTTCCGACCAGCTTTCTGGAACTGCGTGGGGTTCGGTTGCTCAGTGAAGTTTGCGTATGAACTGATTCGTGGCGGGAAGATGTGGGGCTACAACTGCGACAACGGTTGGGTTCCGGTTCCCTAATACCGATGCCGCCGATACGTCTCACGCGAGGCTCGTCGACGTGAAAATCAAGAGGGAGGGCCAAATGGGAGTCGAAAGAAAACTGGAGAAGATCGACGCGATAGCTCTCGTGTGGGCAGCCGTTCTGTGGATGTGGGTTCAGCAGTACCTACCTTCTGGAGCAGTGGGGTCGGTTACGTCCATTGCAGTGCTGTGGACTGCGGCCTATGCGCCAGTGGTCCATTGGGGGATGCCCGTTCACCGCTACTGGTTGGTCTTGGCTTTGGGAGTTGTGTGCGTGGGGACGTTAAGCGTAGTCAAGCCACTGGTACCGGAGAGTTTCCAGGTATGGTCAACGGCGGCCATACTATTAAGCAGCTTCGTTGGGGTACTGTGGGGGCCCATAAAACAGCGAGTTCAGCGATGGAAGTGAGCACCGACGATAGGGGTCGGACACAACAATCCGGCCCGGTTTCGTTCAAGCACAACACTTAGGATTGTGGCCCAAGTTCCAAAAATAATCGCAACCCACCAGCCTCCACCGTTCTCTTCTTGAGCGTAGACGGCCCACGTCGTCACTCCCGCGCTCGTGCAACCGCGAAATCAAGACTTTTCAGCCCTAATAGATAATACGTTTCCATATGGAGCCTTGACAACAACGGGAACGTTGTCCGCCTATCTGAGCGTCTTGCGAGATCGCATCGTCGCCAGCATCAGCACGCTGACGCCCCACGCCAGCATCATCAGCGCCTCGCGCCAGAACGATTCCAGGCCTACGCCTTTCAGGAAGATGCCCCGGACAATCACCAGGTAGTAGCGCAGCGGAATCAGGTAGGTGATGGGCTGGATCACGGCCGGCATGTTCTCGATGGGAAAGATGAAGCCCGACAGATAGAGCATGGGCATCATGAAGAAAAACGCCGCCGTCATCATGGCCTGCTGCTGGTTCGATGACAGCGTCGACACCAGCATGCCAAGACTCAGCGTGCACAGCAGGTAGACGAGCGACAGGCCGAGCAGCAACGGGAAGCTGCCGCGCAGCGGGATCTCGAACCAGAACACGGCCAGACCAACCACCAGAAACACATCGATCACACCGACGACACCGAAGGGCAGCAGCTTGCCGACCATCAGCTCCCAGCGGCGCAGCGGCGTCACGTTCAGTTGTTCGAGCGTGCCCAGTTCCTTCTCCCGCACGATCGACACGGCGCCCAGCACGGTCGTGACGATCATCAGCAGCAGCGCCAGCACGCCCGGAATCATGAAGTACTGGCTCGACAACTGCGCGTTGAACCACACGCGGACGCGCGCCTCGATCGACCCTACCGCCGGCGCGTGTGCGGGCCTGCGGCTGACGGCAACGGCAGCCGCCTTCTCGGCGATCAGGCTGGTGGCGTAGGCCATCGCGACGGTGGTGGAATTCGAGTCGGTGCCATCGGCGATCACCTGCACCGTGACCGGCTGGGCGTTGTCGAGAGCGCGCCCGTACCCGGCAGGGATCGACAGCGCCAGCCACGCCGCGCGCCGCGCAAGGTCGTCGTCGATGTCGGCCATCCGCGACGTCACCTTCACGACGCTGAAATAGCGAGAGCCTTCAAACTGACCGATCAGATTGCGGCTCTCGGTCGAGCGATCGGCGTCGACCACGACAATCGGGACGTTGGTCACGTCGGTGGTGGCCGCGTAGCCGAGCACGCCCAACTGCAGCACCGGCGCGATGAAGAGCACCGGGAACATGCGCTTGTTGCGGCGCAGCTCCTGAAGCTCCTTCCGGATGAGGAAGCGCAGGCGTCTCATGTCAGCCACGCTCCCGCGCCAGCCGGACCGATGCCAGAGCGAGGACCACGAAGGCATAGATGGCCAGCGCGGCCAATTGCGGCGCCACCACGCCAATGTCCACGCCTTTCAAAACGATGGCTCTGAGCGCCGTCAGGAAGTAGCGGGCGGGCACGATTAGGCTGATCGTGCGGATGGGCGCCGGCATGCTGGCGATGGGGAAGATGAAGCCAGACAGGATGAAGGTCGGCAGAAGCGACGCCAGCAGGCTGATCAGAAAGGCCAGCGCCTGGGAATCCACCAGGGTTGACACCAGCAGACCAGACGCGAGGGCGCCGATCACGAACAGCGAGACCGCCAGCAGCAGCAACAGCCACGACCCGCGCACGGGCAGGCCGAAGAGCAGCATGGCGGCTCCGATGATCAGGAAGGCCGAGATCAACGCGATGGCAAAATAGGGAATCGTCTTGCCGACGACGTAGGACACCGTGCTGATGGGCGCCATGCGCACCTGTTCCCACGTGCCGCGCTCCTTTTCCCGCACGATCGACAGCGACGTGGACAC
>CAYHRK010000318.1:0-4171 GCA_964358795.1 uncultured Vicinamibacterales bacterium | reverse complement strand
TGCAGAGTCAGGATCACTTCCATTCGCGGCGCTGTCAGGCCAAACTCCGCCAGCCTCTCGGGCGGAGCCTCCCGGGCAATAACCCGGTCCGCCCCCGGACCACTCCTCAACAGTGGGATACCGCCCCCCCCCCTTTTCTTGGTTTTGTCGCCAAAAAAAAACCCCGCCCCCCCCCGCGGGGGGGGGCGCCGGTCCGGAGGAGGAGGAAGACGCGAACGGTCTAGAAGAGATATGTCAATCGTAACCAGAACGTGTTCGCGGTGTACGGTCGGTACAGGTAGTTCAGCATGACGCCGTTGACGCTGGAAACCGGCAGGCCCGGCTCGACGGGCGGCTGCGCGATGCCGGTGACCGTCGTTCCGCTGATGGTCGTCGGACCCAACGCCCAGTCCGCCACGTTGTAGTCGTCGTACCAGTACTGGAACCCAAGGGCCAGGTTCTTCCGCAGGAAGTAGCGGAAGTCCACGGTCACGCGGCTCTCGTCGCTCGTGATGTCCGGCAACTGGTTCGGCCAGATCGTGACGCCCGCCGATGGCAGATACCCCGACCCGATGGTGTAGAGGTAGGCGCCGTCGTACTTCGTGTAGTCGTAGCCGAAGCGCATCTCGGTGTTCGGCACGAGCTTCAGCAGGTCCAGATTGAGCAGGAACGACTGCGCCTTCTGATCTTCGTCAACGGACCAGTTGCGGTTCGGATCGAGGAACTGCGCCCCTGGGCTGGCGTTGCGCGAGCGGAACATGCCACCGAACGTCTCGTACTCGTACGACGCGCCGAAGTTGACCTCGTCGCGCGGGACGACGTCGAAGCCAAACGAGTAGGTCTTGCTCTCGTAGTCCTGGAGCCCGAAGCGGTTCGCCTCGGCCTGCTGTGGATTGTCGAAGTCATCCTTGGTCCAGGCCACCGAGGCGCTGAGCCCGAAGATGGCGGTCGGTGTGAGGTTTGCGAGGAGCGTGAAGCGATCCCGCTTGCGATCGGCGATGTCGAACTGGCGCATGCCGGGCTGCTCGCCGGCCGCTTCCAGCACGTCTGGCGTGCCGTTGCTGTTGATGTCCTCGATGCCTTCCCCCTCTCGGGTCGAATGTTCGTAGAGGCTGCGGAACGACACGTACTGGTTGCCCGTCACGTCGTAGGACAGCCGGACCGTGTTGTCCCTGATGTTCTCGTACACCCGGAAATGGGGCTCCGCGCCGTAGTAGCCGTAGCCGATCCGGATCGCCGAGTACGGCATGCCCGTGAACGCCGCATCGAAATCGAAGTAGTTCCGCGTGTAGCCGAACGGCTCCGGCCCGAGCTTGTGGATGGCCGGATTCGTGAACGGCTCCGGCACCTGGTCGAACCGCACGTACTCGTCGTGGCCGCCGTCGGCGCGCTCGAGGTCGAAGTGCGGCGTCGTGTTGTCGAACTGGTAGTACCGGTACCGCGCGTTGACGTCGAAGACGCGCGACGGCCGCGCGACGTAGTTCAACGTGAACGCCGTCGTCGTGGCCGAGCCCTCCGCGGTCGTCCGCTCCAGCGGAATCGCCGCGATGGCCGTGTTGATCGTGTGCGGCACGAGCGCCTCGTTCTGATCCCACGTGCCGTAGCTGAAGGAGCCCGTCAGCGCGCTGCGGGCGGGCATGCGCCACGCGCCGGCCAGGTTGAAGGTGTTGAACGTATTGGTCGGCCACGTCACCAGGCGGCCCTTGGACGTGCCGTCGCCGGCCGAGTAGGCTGCCGCGTAGGTCCGGTCCGTAATCCGGACCGGGTTCTCCCAGATGAGCTGATACGCGCTGTTGTCGTACCAGGACCCGTCCCACCCGGCGCGGAAGGACCCCTTGTCGTTCCCCCACTCGATCGACGCGCCGACGTCGTTGGTCTTCGAGTCGATCGGCAGCGGGATCTCGACGGCCAGGCTGAAGCCGAACGAGGCGCCAAAGGGGATGCTCCCCTGTTTCTTGGTGTTGAGGAACTTGAACTTCGCGTCCCAGTCCGGCGAGACCGAGTACGCGAGGTCGAATCCAAGGCTGTCGCGGCGGATGCGCGAAGGGAAGCCCTTGGCTTCGTTCTCGATCGCCGTCCGAAAATCGAGAGTCTTGTTCTCGATGCCCGACTGAATCGAGTCCGCGATTGTGAGCGTGCCGGCCGTGCCGCCGTAGAACCCGTTGTCCTCCGGGCGCGGCGAGTACGGCGTCTTCGTGTCGCCACTGATGTAGGTCGGCGTCTGATCGTAAAGGAACCGGAGCTTGTACTTGCCGGGCGCCGCCGCCGTGAACGCGTACCGCTGATCGCGATAGCCGGCGTTCTGGATCGAGGCCTCCATCCACCAGCTCTCGTTCTCACGGTAGTAAAGCGGTATATCGAAGAACGCGCCGTCGCGCGCATCGCGATACCGCTGGTAGCGGGCTTCGTCTCCGGACGTACTCGTGATCCGGCCGCCGAAGTCGATCTGGCCGTACAGTGACGGGTTCGCCGGCTTGAACAGGTCCACGCTCGGCGAGGTTGGCGTCTGGGCGTCTGCCGACACGGAGGTCAGCAGAAGCGCCGCCATGACTGTCATGACTCTGGTGCGCATCGTTGTCCTCCTTGCCTACCGCAGGAACGTCATCCCGGACGGGTGGTTCGAGCCATGGATGTTCGCGTGGCAATTCACACACGAGCGTCCATACAGCCGGTTGACCGACTCAACCACCGTCTTGTCGTAGATGGTGCTCGGGTGGCGCGTGTGATTATGGCAGCGCTGGCAGAGGAACGGCTGCTTCGCCACGAGCATGCGCTCGTTGGCCGACCCGTGCGGGTCGTGACACGTGGTGCAGTTCTCGCCCACCGGGGCGTGCTCCCAGAGGAACGGACCGCGCTTCTCCTGGTGGCAGCTCTGGCAGCTCTCGCCGATCGAATTGCCCGCTCTGAGCAGCCGGACGTTCTGCGAGCCGTGGACGTTGTGGCAGGTGTTGCACTCGATCTTGCCCTCACGCACCGGCATGTGCCCCGAGCGATCGAGCTTGGCCACCTTGTCGCGATGGCACTGCGCGCAGAGCTGGCCTTGCGTCTCGGTCTTGAGCTGCGCCTTGAGCGACTTGGAATCGTGGATGTTGTGGCAGGTCACGCAGGAGACGTTGCGGCGATCGTGCTGGCTGCCCGCCCACAACAGGTGCTCGCCGCGGTTGTGGCACGTGGCGCAGACCTCGCTCGCCTCTTGCGGCGACAGTCCGCCGGCCTTGAACGTCTTGATCTGGGTCTTGTCGCCGCCGCCGTCCACATGGGCCTTGCCCGGCCCGTGGCAGCTCTCGCACCCGTGCGTCGCGGCCGGCGTCTTCGTGTTCGCCTTGCGCGCGTGCGCAGTGCCTTTGTAGCTCTGGGTGTCGTGACAGGTGAGACACGTGTCCTCACCCACGTAGTCACCCGCCTGCGCCGGCGCGGCGGGCGCCGCCTGGGATACCGCAGCCGGCGTGCCTTGTGCCGGGACGGTCGCCATGGCGATGAGCCACACCGCAAGCGCTACTGCGATGGGCACCGCAGGTCCAAGGGTACGCTTGAAGCGCCCCATGTTCTCCTCCCCCGGCCTCGGGACGCGGCCGCAATGTTCGTGAGTATGATGGCCGACCTCAATGGGTCTTCCGGCCCTCCTCCCGCAGAGAGCCACGCCACGGCTGAGCAATCGCTATGCCGTAGAGAAACCCACCAATCAGCCCACTCTGACGAGATTTTACAAGGGAATTCAGTTTAGTGCTGAAAAATACAACGGCTGAGCTACCGGATTCCCGTCGGATCCGCTCTTCGCGCGGCTGGAAAACCGCCGAGAAACCGAGTGTAGCCAGTGTCCGAGGCTTGGGGGCGTCAAGTAGGGTTGAGGTATGATTCCCTCCCCATGCCCCCGACCCCTGAGGAGCTGCTGCGAACGACGCCCGTCTTCCGCAAGCTGGCTCCCGAAGACCGGGCCCGACTCGCCACGGTGTCGCGCGTCAAGGTGTACGCCCGAAACGACGTCATCTTCGAAGAAGGCTCCCCCTCGGACTGCTTCTACACCATCGCGATGGGCCGGGTGAAGATCACCAAGGCCACGCCGTCGGGCAAAGATGTCATCCTCGAGGTGTTCGGACCCGGCGATCCGTTCGGGGCCGTGGCTGCTTACGAGGGCAGACCGTTTCCGGCCTCTGCCGTCGCGCTCGAGGACACGACGTGCCTGGCGGTGCCG
>CAYHRK010000317.1:0-4187 GCA_964358795.1 uncultured Vicinamibacterales bacterium | reverse complement strand
TGGTGCAGGGGGTCGACGTGTGGCTGAATACGCCGCTCCGTCCGCTCGAGGCCTGCGGCACGAGCGGTCAGAAGGTGGTGCTCAATGGCGGGCTCAACCTCTCGGTCCTGGACGGGTGGTGGGCCGAGGCCTACGACGGAGAGAACGGATTCGCCATCGGCTCGAGCTGGGTGCACGCCGATTTCGCGGCGCAGTGGCAGCGCGATGCGACGGCGCTGTATGAGACGGTCGGACGCGACGTGCTGCCGACCTTCTTCGACCGTGATGCAACGGGCCTCCCCACACGCTGGATCCGGCGCATGAAGCGGTCGATCATGAGCCTCGCCTGGCGCTACAACGCCGATCGGATGGTGAGTGACTACGTGACGAGCTGCTACCTGCCGGCAGCCGGCGGCAACAGCCGCGGCATGCCCGGCGGCGAGTAACCGGTCGGCAACAATCGACACCGACAGGCGGCGGTCACGAGGTGAGCGACAACCGACTGGACGCATTCGTTGGCCGCGTGAGACGGCGGATGTGCTTCCGCATCGCGAAATGGCGTGCTGTGTCGGGTGGAATCCAAAGCATGTCCGTTCTCGCGGTGCGTATTGTCAACATCCAACCTGCTGAGCTAAGCTTCGGGGGCGAATTACGGTACAATCGCCAAACTGGTACAAATGGCTGACGATCCGAAAGTACTGGACAGTCCCGAGAAGATCGCCGAAACAGGCGAGCGCCTGTACGCCGAGCGCCACAAGGCCGCGCTCGAAAAGACCCATCTGGGGCACTTTGTGGCGATTGACGTGCTGACGGGCGAGGCTTACGTGGCCGAGTTCCCGGAAGGAGCACTCGGAGAAGCGCGCAAGAAGGCACCCCATGGGGTTTTTCATCTGATCCGCATCGGTGCCCCGGGGACGTTCAAGGTCAGTCACGGCTCGCACCGCCATGC
Organism: uncultured Vicinamibacterales bacterium; assembly: GCA_964358795.1. Lineage (GTDB taxonomy): Bacteria > Acidobacteriota > Vicinamibacteria > Vicinamibacterales > JAKQTR01 > CAYHRK01. The sequence goes on along the minus strand of CAYHRK010000317.1, from coordinate 3,259 downwards.
CTTCTGGAGTCGGCCACTTCGACAGTCTCGGTAATCCTTGCCTGAAGTTCCATCTTTGTGGCGTAGCCGCAGCAACCGCAGAAGCGTCGTCGGAAGAGGGAAAGCCTACCGTTTCTTGAGCGAGGATCAGCGAACCCTAGCCGCACGCGGCGCGCTCAGGACGCAAGCGGCAGTCGAACCGTGAAGCACGAACCGTTGCCCGGCCGGCTCTCCGCCGCGATCACGCCCCCGTGCGCGTCGACGATGGCCTTCACGATGGCGAGGCCGAGGCCGGTGCCGCCAACACCGCTGCGCGAGGAATGCGCGCGATAGAAGCGATCGAAAATCCTCGGCAGGTGCTCACCGGCGATGCCGGCGCCGGTATCGGAGACGCGCAGCACGCCCTGTCCGGTTTCCTGAATAAGCTGGATCGTGACGCGCCCGCCCGCCGGCGTGTACTTGACGGCGTTGTCACCGAGGTTGAGCAGCACCTGCTTCAGCCGGATGGCGTCGCCCCACACGCGCACGCCCGGCGCTATGTCGGACTCGACCGTCACGTGCTTCGCCTCGCCGAGCGCGTGGATGATGTCGGCCGCCTCGCAACACGTCTCCGACAAGTCGACCGGACCCTTTGCCCTCGCCGGCGGACCTGCATCAGCGAGACTGAGCGCCTGGAGATCCGCGATGACCGCGCTCATGTCGTCGACCTCCTCGGCCACGTCCCGGAGGACTTGCCGGTACACGTCGGCCTCCCGCGGCTGTGACAGCGCGACCTCGAGCGTACCGCGCACCACCGTCAACGGGGTCTGCAACTGATGGGAGGTGTCCGCGGCGAAGGAACGGAGCGTGGCGAACGCCCGTTCGAGGCGATCGAGGAGCTGGTTGAGCGTGCGGACCAGGCGTGACAGTTCCTCATCGGCGGGATGTATGTCGATGCGCCGGGCGAGATCGGTCGCCTGGATGGCCGTGACGGTGTCGTTGATCGCGTCGATGGGCGACAGGGCGCGTCTGGCGATGAACAAGCCTCCGAAGCTCGTCAACACGAGAACCACGGGAATCAGGACGACCGACACCACCCCGACCCGATGCAGGGTGGCGGCGACGTCGCCGAGCAGGCTCCCGACCTGAAGGTAGGCTGCCGGTGGCTGGCCGAGCGGCACGCAGATGAATCGGGCGGGTCCGGAGCGATCGAGTTGCACGATGAAGAACTGCGGCGCGCCGTCGCCGCGCGCGGCGGCGTGGACGAGCGCCTCGTGCCGCCCGATCCCCGGTTCAATCGCCTCGAGCGACGGCGACGCGTAGAGCATGTCGCCGCGCAGGTCGCGGACCATGACGAACTGCGCGGTCACGTTCTGACTGCCGAGACTCGTCGCGACGGCCTGCTGGCTCGGTTTCGCGCCCCGCAACACCTCCGCCAGCACTCGCGCTTCCTCCGCAAGTTCCTCGTCGTGGTGGCGGTACAGACTTTGGGCCAGAAACAGGTACAGGAGGCCGGCGAACAGGGCCAGCGTCAGGGCCAGGATCGCCAGATACCACAGCGTCAGCCTGGCCCTCAGCGTCCTACTAATCGCCGTCTTGCGGGTCACGGATGACATAGCCGGCGCCGCGCACCGCGTGGATCAGACGCGGCTCGTCCTGCAGCTCGATCTTCTTGCGAAGATGGTTGATGTACACATCGATCACGTTCGTCAGGCGATCCCAGGTGAAGTTCCACACCCGTTCGGCGATCATCGCGCGCGTGACGACCTGCCCGGCGTTGCGCATCAGGTACTCCAGCAGGGCGAATTCCTTCGGCGTGAGGTCGATGCGTCGCTCGCCGCGCCGGACGATCCGGCTGATGGGATCCAGGACCAGATCCGCAACCTTGAGCGCCAGCCGCACCGGGTCCCGCCGCCGGAGGAGGGCGCGGACTCTGGCGCTCAGCTCGGCGAACGAGAACGGCTTGGTCAGATAGTCATCGGCGCCGGTGTCGAGCCCCTTGACGCGGTCCTCGACCATGCCGCGCGCGGACAGCATCAGCACGGGAATATTGAGGTTCATGCCCCGAAGCTCGCGGCAGACGGCGAACCCGTCTTTCCCCGGGAGCACGATGTCGAGGATGACGAGGTCGTAGGTCGCGGCCCGAACGCGCTCGAGGGCCTCCTCGCCATCCCTCGCCACGTCGACCGCGAAGGACTCTTGCGCGAATCCCTGCTCGACGAAGCTTGCCAGCTTGGGTTCGTCTTCGACCAGGAGCAGTCGCATGGCAACCACCCACCACTGGCGCGGCACTCGTCGCCACGCGAACATATTCTAGGCGTTCAGATCGCTGACGGTCGTCGCGCCCGCTAGAGGGGCTCCGCGACCGCGAGCAGACCGTCGACGAACACCAGCCTGAACAGCGTGGCGCCGTGGGCGCGGAGCGCGTCCTGATGCAGTCGCGCCCAGCGGTAGAGCCAGACTTCGGAGGATGGCAGACCGGGATACACCGTGCGCTTCACGGGCGTTCCGAGCACGATCGTCACCTGCTCCCGATCCATCCCCAGGATGATATGCCCCCGCTCGATGGCCGCCGCGATGGCGGGTGGTAGCTCCCGTGGTGTCGCGAAGTAGCGAGTCTTCCTCGCGTCCGGGCGCGTCTCTGGCGGTACGTGAACGCAGGCGACCGTTCCCACTGTCACGATGACGGCGAGCACGCCGGCCAGGCCTGACCGAGTCGCGAGGCGGGCGAAACTACGCTGCGTCCCGACGGTGGGTTTCCTGGCTGTCGACGTCAAGGTCGAGCCTTGTGTGCGCACGGCTTCCCGCGCGGGCGGCTCCATGAACGAAGGCGACGACAATCGCGACGGCAGCCACCAGAGCGACGATGAGAACGAACACCCACATGGCCAGTGCCCCATGAGAGACGGTCTCTCTCTGTAGGACAAACGCCTGACAACGTGTTTTTCTGACAAGAAACCGTCTGGACGCGTTTGTCCTACTAGAATCGGCGGGCCTCGCGGCCCGCCGCTAGCGCGGATGAGCCATCCTCGTTTGGTTGCGGCTCAGCCACGCTATGGGACGTGTGCACTCGCTGTGCCAGTCCATGGGCCCACGAGACGCTTTTCGGATCCGACCGGCGTAGGCCCGCGTGCCGACGCCTCGGCCTGCCGTGCGGCACCTCAGTGGTGACGCGGGCTCGGTTCCACTGCGCGATTTGCGACATGGGACGCTGCGGTCTATCTGTTTTCAGACACCGTCGCTCCCGGACATCTTCTAAGGCTGGAGTCGTGACGAGTGAAGCAAGTTTCTGAGGTGCGCC
>CAYHRK010000316.1:0-4216 GCA_964358795.1 uncultured Vicinamibacterales bacterium | reverse complement strand
ACCACATCGGCGAAGAGGTCGAAGCCTCCCAGCCGCTCGACCCACCGCCGGCGCACGCCATCGCACTCGCGCATCCCGGCCCGCTCGCGTGAGAGCAGGCGGTGCAGAGTGGGGCAGCGCCTTTCGAGGTCGCCGGCTCCATCGACGTCCACGGCAAGTGTCGCGAACGCGCTTCGGCGCCGGCCGGCCGCCGCCGGCTCCCCGCGAGGATCAGCGAGCCACTCCCTGACCGGCTCCAGAAAGATCGCGGCCTTGCCGGCGCGCGCGGCGTCCACCAGCCGGTGGACCCAGGCCGGCTCGGTGGACCTGTCCATCCAGCCGGACGTTCCTATGCTGCGATCGCTGGCATCCGCGCGCCAGTCGGCGAACAGCGGTTCGCACGTTGGCGAGGCGTGGCGAAACGCGGCGAGCACCGCATCCCAGTCGTCACGCCGGGTGGCAACGACCAGCTGCAGATCAAGCGCGCAGCTGACGTCTTGCTGGCCGATCGCAGCGGCAACCTTGCGCCAGGCACCCAGCAGCTTGACGTGCGCGGGCTGGACCCCGCCCCTCATGACGATCTCCCGATGGCGCACCAGCAACCCGCCTCGGGGATCCCAGGTCTCCCCCGCATCGAGCCGTAGCATCGCGCGAACCGCGTCGTCCAGGAGTGTCAGCGCTTCCGCGTACGCCTTGCTGCGCAAACGCTCGGTCAGCAGCGGCAGCGCGAGCGTGAAGTCCTGCGCGATGTTGTTGCGGCAGGCGTCTGCGAAAAGCTTCCGGTCCCACTTGCGAGCCAACCGCTGGTACAGACGGAACCAGCCGGAACGGGGCTCGGAGAGGACGTCGGCCCAGGGAGCCAGCTGGCGATGCTCGGCGAGACCGAGCAGGATCTTGCGTTGATCGGCGGCGTCGAACATGGTGACGAGGGCCGCAATCGAGTCCTGGTCGAGCGCGGCGCCGAGTGATTGTTCGAACAGGCGGATCCGTCCAATGTACTCCAACGCCCCGACGCCTTCGCGCTGCGCGGTCCGCCATTGCCACTCGAGCATACATGCCGTGGTCTGGCGGCCGAACTGGCCGGCGTCCACTGGTTGGATCCACTCGGGCAGGCCAGCGCCGATTTCCAGGGCCGCCACCGCGGTGGCGTCGGCGAAACTCAGCTCCGGATGGAGGTTCTCATCCCACACGCGGGCCAGAAGCTCGTGCATGCGTCTTCCAATCGTCCCTGAGCTTCTCCTTGCCTGGCTCGAGCACGCGTACCGCGTCGATCAGGAAGCGCACGCCTTGGTTGTCGGAGGGATTGAGCCAGAGCATCCGCCCGAAGACGCGCTCGGCCTCCTCGAACCGACCGAGACGCCAGCAGCAGAGTCCGAAGCCCTGCATGCAGCGAAGAAAAGGCCGGTTGTCGATGTGGCCCCACGGCAGCAGGCCGTCGAACGCCTCGCGCAGCGACAGCTCGCCGATGCGAAGACCCGCCTCGTAATGACGAATCGCGACCGCGGGGTGGTGATCGAACTCGAAGTTGCCGAGATGCGCATGAGCATCGAGGCACCGCAGGTCTGTCTGGCAGAGCTCCATCAGGATCCTGATCGCATCGCCCGCGTTGCCGGCGTCCTTCAGGTCGTTGGACTGGGTGATCGGGTCGGAGTCGGGATCGTCAGGATCCGTGCCTGGCAATACCTGCTCCATCTCGAATGCCTGTCGCGGACCGCGGGCGATGATCGGTTTGGCCCACTCCTCGATCGGTTCATCGCCGTCGCCCCAGTAGTGTTCGCAGGGATCCCAGGCGCCCTGGTCGTCGAGTCTCAGCGGCACGAGACCGAGAGCGGTCACGTCAAGCCGCGCGGACGTGATTTCGCCGGAAAGATAAGGGTGTCCGGCGTAGCTCCACTGTCTGCGCGGCTTCACGACGACGATCTCTCCGGGCACCACGTCCCATAGTCGACTCGCGCGAAGCGTGATCGCGCGATCGGTCCCGAGGAGTTGACAGCGTGCGGCCCTCTCCTTCACCGAGAGGGCAACAAGTTCGACATGGCTCCCCAGATCGACGTCGACGACCGTGGCCTTGTGCTGGCGCCGCGAGCGAATGCGAACGGCGGTTTCTGGAAGGTAGGGTTCGAGCCCCAGCCATCTGCGGTACGCAGCCAGGTAGCGTCCGCCATCGCTACGTGAAGGAAGCACGACGTCACAAGCCGCGACGACGTGCGTCGTGCCGTCCTGGCGGCGGCACTTGGCCGTCAGTCCACGGCGCACATGGCCGTCATAGGCGAACTCGACCACCAAGATCGGCTCGCCGATCACGAAGCCGTCACACGGTGCGGCGATATGGTCCTCGAAAGCCTGGTGCCACGCCCGCAGTTTCTCGTCGTCGCCTCGGGCGCGGGCGGTGATCTGCTCAACGAGATCATCCAATGAGGCCAGATCCGCACCGCCACGGCCAGGATGACTCACGGTAGTACCTCCTCCGAACTAGGGAGATTCTGACGCACACAGTTCCGGAAATTGAAGCTCCAGAATTCCCGGAACCCACGCGACGCGGTCTGACTAGATCAGCATAGAGCAGCGCGACCCGGCGAGCGGGCTGTTTCGACGGGCCGAGCGGCGGACGGTAGAACCGATGCCAGCGTCCCCCACCCTGATCACGTGCCTGGAATCAGAGGCTTTACATCATACGGCGGCCGGGTGCCGCAGGGCCGCGTGACGATGATCAGCGTGCCGCCTCGGCCTCCAGCCTTGGTAGCGACGGAGGCCGACTCCTCTCCGGCGCGATGGGTCCAGCGGCTTTCGCTTGCGCCGCTGTGAGGTAACCGACCTGATCTTCAGGGAGCGCGTAGAGTATCGTGTCCCAGTGGCGTGGGCGCATGTGGTAGGCCTTGGCAATGACATAATGTCTGCGCTTGTTGTTGCCAACTTTCAATTGCGGCCGGATAGTCAGGCGTTGGTATTGGCTCGGCCTTGGGCCCGTTGAGCTGTGAAGGATTCCTTGACGGTTGCCATCCGCTCCAGGCGCGTTGTCTGGTCCTCGCCGTTCCCGACAGCCTGTCGAACAACCAGACACATAGTTTCAACGCCACACCCCGGGTTAGGCTCAGACGGGTTTCAGTAGTCGCTGCAGTTCCCCGTCGCTATCGAATGAAACACCGGTATTTACCGAGTTGGCACCTACTGTTATATCATGCACAAAACATATAGTTGACTTATTTAGACATGTTATGTACTGATCGATAGCAGTGGATAGCGGCACTCTGGTCCGTGAGTCTCGGCGTCGCCTCGGGCTGACACAAGCCGTCTTGGCAGCCCGCCTAGGGGTGTCGTTCGTCACCGTCAACCGCTGGGAGCGAGGAAAGTCCAAACCTCCCGGCCAGCTCCTCAGGCAACTGCGTCATCTGGAGGCCGAGCAGACAGCCACGGCTCAAGCGGCCGGGAGCCCTGGACGAGCCCAGAGCAAGCCGCCGACCGGCGCGCCGGACTTCCTGGGAGATCCCGAACGCGTCCGATTGATCGCCGAAGTCGAGCGACTCTCTTACGGTCACATCGCGAGCCCGACCTTCGCCACCGAAACGTCCCGCATCGAACCGCTGCCCCATCAACGCATCGCGGTGTACGAGCACATGCTCACCCAACCGCGGCTGCGCTTCCTCCTTGCCGACGATGCCGGTGCGGGCAAGACGATTATGGCGGGGCTTTACATTCGCGAGATGCAGGCGCGCCGCCTCATTCGCCGCGTGCTCATCGTTCCGCCGGCCGGACTCTTGGGCAACTGGGAGCGCGAACTCCGCCGACTCTTCGGCCTGCGCTTTCGGATCGTGCGAAGCGCCGATGCAAGAACGGGGAACCCCTTCGTGGGCAACGACGGCAACTCGGTGATCTGCAGCGTCGACACGCTGGCCGGCGAATCGATGTTTGCCATACTCCAAGGCCCGGACGTTGAGCCCTACGACCTCGTCATCTTTGATGAAGCGCACAAGCTAGCGGCCAGCCGCGATGCGGATCTGACCGTAGACAAGACCGACCGCTACATGCTTGGAGAAGCACTGGCCGGTGCAGCGCTGGCCGATCCTCGATGGGCGCTTCCCTGGTCGGCTCGTCACCTGCTGCTCCTCACCGCCACGCCCCACATGGGGAAGGACTTCCCGTACTACGCGCTGTGGCGGCTGCTCGAACCCGAAGTGCTGTCAACCGAGGACGCGTTCCGCGCGTTTCCGACTGAAGAGCGCCGGAAGCGCTTCATCCG
>CAYHRK010000315.1:0-4217 GCA_964358795.1 uncultured Vicinamibacterales bacterium | reverse complement strand
TCGTACGATCCGTTCGCCAGCGTCACACCCGCGTGGATGCCGATCGCCTTCGGCAGCCACACGCCCTCGAACGGCTGCCCCATCGTCATGGACGCCTTGATGTCGTCGACACGCACCAGCCAGCGCGCCGGCAGGAAGTCGAGCCACACGTTGTCGAACGTGTACTTCACGATCTGGTGTTCCTCCGGATCGATCCAGAGCGTGACGAGCGAGGTCTTGTTCATCTTGCGCTCGATCTCGGCCTCGAGATCCTGCTCGCGTTTCGTGGGTTCGCGCCGGCGGCCGTGCGGCTGGTCCTCTTTCGGTCGCTCGCGCGGCGCCTCGTTGCCGAACATCTTCGTCGGGTAGTACTCCACGCGCGCGACCTCGTGGCCATCGAGCGGCTCACGCCCGACGAGGTAGTAGTTGCCCGGCTCGAACTTGAAGTCGAGGAAGTAGGCCTCCGACACGAAGCGCGGCTCGATGACCTGCCCCATCATCGATCCCTGGCCGGCCTCCGGCGCGGCCGGGACGGGCGCCTTCCCTTCCTTCGCCTTCTTCTCGGCCTCCTTCTTCTGGCGCTCCTGTTCCCGGCGGAACCAGTCCTCCTCGTACTTCCGGCGCGCCGCTTCGTCGATCGTCACGCCGTCGTACCGTACCGGGCTCCGCACGTGGGTGCCCTCCCGTACGTACCACCCGAACTCGCGGCGGAAGCGATAGAGCGGCACGCGCCCCGGCGCCAGAAGCTCGAAGGTCTCGACCTCGCTCAGGATGTAGTCGTTGAGCGTCTGGCGGTTGACCTCGCGCCGCGCGAGGACCTTGGCCATGAAGGCATCGAGGTCGTTTTGAACGGCCCACCCGGCGAAGCAGGCGAACACAGCCGCCAGCACGGGCGCGAACGGGGATGACGGGGTCACGGGGTGCTCCTCTGGCAGGATCTGGCAGGGCGTCCCTGAAGCAGACGGACCCCGCCATCTCGAGGTTCCCTTCGGTGCCGTTCGAGAGGTAGGATGCTGAGTTGGCGTTGCAGGAGGACCTTCATGATTGCGCTCACACTATCTTCCATCCGAAGACTGCTGTTCGTCACGGCCGTCGTCGCGCTCATCCTGACGGCCGGACTCGCGCCCGCCGCGGGCCAGACTCCACCCCCGCAGCCTCAACCCCAGGTCCGGCCCGTGAACCCGAGGCTGCAGGTCCCCATGGACCCCGAGCGGGCGCGGCAGCTCTACGTCAGCAAGGATCCGAAAGACCAGTCCGTGGGCTCCAACTTCGCCCGCGACATGGAGCAGAAAGCGCAGATCGACAAGCGCTACGAGGAAGCCTGTCGCGGGATCATCGACTACCAGAAGATCACGTACCGGAGCCCCATTGGCGATCTCGACATCCCGGCGTACCTCTTCCAGCCGATCAACACGCGCGGAGCGAAGGGCCACGCCGCGATGGTCTGGGTGCACGGCGGCGTCCACGGCAACTGGGGCATCGGCATGTTTCCGTTCGTCAAGGAAGCGGTCGAGCGCGGCTACGTGATCATCGCGCCCGACTACCGTGGCAGCACCGGGTACGGCGAAGCGTTCCACAAGGAAATCGACTACGGCGGCTATGAAGTGGACGATGTGGCGGGAGCGGTGGACTATTTGAAGACGTTGCCGCACGTCGACCCCGACCGGCTCGGCATCATGGGCTGGAGTCACGGCGGCTACATCACGCTCTTCAACGTGTTCCGCGACACGCATGCCTTCAAGGCCGCGGCCGCCATCGTCCCGGTGACGAACCTCGTGTTCCGCCTGTCGTTCAAGGGGCCGAGCTATCAGTGGGACTTCGCCACGCAGAAGCGAATCCAGGGGCTGCCGTTCGAAAAGCCCGCTCTCTACATCGAACGCTCGCCCCTCTACCACGTGGACAAGCTGCAGGTGCCGCTCCTCGTGCACGTGGCGACCAACGACGAGGACGTGAACTTCGTCGAGGACCAGCAGATGGTCGACGCGCTGCGATCCCGGAAGTCCGATCTCGCCCAAACCAAGATCTACAAGGATCCGCTGAGCGGCCACAGCTACAGCCGGCGCGTGGATCCGAAGACGCTGCTGCGGATGGACACGCCCGAGCAGATCGACTCGTGGAACCTGACGTGGGCGTTCTTCGAGTGGACGCTGAAGCCGTACGTGGACAAGTCGAAGCCGAGCGGCGGGAAGTAGGCGTCGGTCGGACCCATATTCATCGCCGCGTGGCGTCCCACGCGCGGCGCATCGATGCCGGGCCGGACCCTTTCGCACGACGCGATTGTCGACAAGATCGGCGAAGGCGCGCCATGGGATTTCGTCGGCGTGTCACCGCTCGGCGACGCGCGCGTGCCGTTCGCGCTGCCGAGGCCCATCGAGCGCTCCAGACGCGCGTCGAGGGGCCGGCGCCAATGGGCGCCAGAATCTCGTAGGGGCCGAGGCGGGTTCCTGACTGCAGGGCCGTCACGCCACGCTACTTCCTGATCCCCGCTGTCCAGTTGACCACGAGCGTGATGGGGGTGGGGGTCTCCTGGCCATCCCACACGTTGACGAGGAATCGCTGGCCGTCGGGGGACACGTCGTACGGCGAGCCCGTCCAGCGTGTGCCCGGCAGGCGCGTATCGAACAGGCGCCGCACGGCCCGGACGTCGAATTGGGCACCGTCGGTCGCCACGGCTGCCGACATCATGGTCTGACCGGCGACGAAGAAGATCTCCGTGCTAGGAGCACTTCTTCCCGACCCGCGCCGGTGGCAGGCTTCATGTACATGTCCATCGGGCCCTTGCGCTGGGCGGCGAACGCGACCCGGCTGCCATCGGGTGACCAGAGGCCCGCCACGTTACCGTTCGGGCCGAACGTGAACCGACTGCGCGTGGCTCGATTCAGACCGAAGACCCAGATGTCCGGCAGGGCGGCCGCTCCAGGCAGCACGGTCACAGACACCCTCGACCCGTCCGCCGAGAGCCTGATGTCGCCGTACGCTGCGCGCTCCCCGAGTGCACCCAGGCGTTTGCCTGTCCGGTCCACCCAGACGAGCTGTGTTCCGATGACCCCGCCCGTCTGGTAGACGAGCTCTCCACGTTGGGAAACCGCGAAGGCCCCTGAGCCGGTCACCGAGTTCACCTGGATGTTCTCGGCGATCGGCACCGCCGCTCCGCCGAGGGCGAGACGTTCGGGATCGAACGCGTGCGCCATCAGCGTCGTGTCACGCAGATACAGGAGGTATCCCTGCGCATACACGGCGTTGCCCGTCGCCTCGCTGACGAGACGCCGCGTCTCCTTCGACCCGAGCGACGCCAGGTAGATCCCGCGCGCACGCGAGCCAGCTGTTGCCGACGTGTAGATGAAGTGCTGTCCGTCGGGCAGGAAGAACGGGAAGACCTGGTTGCCCTCCCCCTCCTGCTCTCGAAGATCGAGGATGGGTTCGGGCGCTCCGCCACCTGCGGAGACCCGGTGCAGTGTCCCCGCCGTCGGCGTGAACAGGATCACATCATCGCGGTTCCAGGTCCCGGGTGGTCTGTTGGCAGTGTCTGCGAGTGTGATCGCAGGCCCCCCCGACGCGTCGATCTTCTTCAACTTGCCGTCGGCAATGAAAGCCAGGGAACGGCCATCCGGCGACCAGAAGGGAGCCGATGCGCTAAGCGTGCCGGCGAGCGGTTGGGCCGTCAGGGCGTCCAGCGATCGCACCCACAGCGACACGCGCCCGTTCTCGTCCGGCGCCACGAAGGCGAGGCGGCGACCGTCGGGCGAGAGGGCCAGCCGCAGCGCTGGCGGTCCGCTCAGTTCGGCGGGCGGGAGAATTGAAGCGCGGTAGACCAGCGACTCGACCGATCGATTGACGTACACGTACGCGGCAAGAGCCGTCGCGGCAGCCGTGGCGAGCGCCGCGAGCATCCACGCCAGTCTTGTGCTCGCGCGGCCGGGCGCGGCCGCGAGCACCACCTGCTCGTCTGGAGACGAAGCGCGACTCGCGTCCCTGATCTCGATCCGCGCGAGCCCCATGTCCGATGCGCGCTCTTTTGGGTCCTTCTCGAGACATCGCCGCAGGAGCCGCCGCACGGCGGGAGGCGTGTCCGCCGGCAGCGCGCCCCATTCCGGCTCCGCACGCACGACCGCTACCAGCGTGTCGGTCACGTCGTCGCCACCGAACGCGCGCCTCCCGGTCAGCATCTCGTAGAGCACGCAGCCGAACGCCCAGATGTCGGCGCGCTTGTCGACCGGCTTCCCTCGCGCCTGCTCGGG
>CAYHRK010000314.1:0-4232 GCA_964358795.1 uncultured Vicinamibacterales bacterium | reverse complement strand
ACCGACGATCAGCTGATCGCCATCGGCGCCCGCGCGGGGTCGTGACGGCCCGTCGTCGTCGCAGTCGTAGCGCCGGACTTCAGTCCGGCTCGCCGTGGTGGCAGTCGTAGCGCCGGACTTCAGTCCGGCCCATCGTCCGCGACGCCGCTCACTACGCATCTGCTGAATCGGGGTAGGCGTGGGGTGCGGAGCCGGCTGGATCAGGGTGGTTGAGGAGGTCACGGGCCCTGCGGTCGTCATTGCGCTATCCGGATCTGTCTAGTCCAGGGCGCCCAATCCAGTTGGTCCCGCAAGCTGTTGAGTGGTCGTATAATGGCGGCCACCCAGGACTGCGTGAATATCCGGATATTCTGCAGGGAGTCGCGTGACGACCGCGTTCGCTCTTTGGTGAATACAAGTTAAGTTAGCTGGCCCAATAGTGAGACAAGAGTGGAGATGACCCGAGACAATCAGGGGATGGCCAGCTGGTACGAGGTGGCCACGAGGCTCGCGAACGCTTCGAAGTCTGTACGCGTCCTTGCCCCGCTGAGACAGGATTGGCGGCTGCCAATCGAACAGGAGTTTCTCACCTACGCAAGTCCGCCTGCCTCTGACCGAAGATACCTGCTAATGGCACCAACACGACCGGAAGGCCGGGAGGAGGGCTTTCTGCACGATCTGAACCGCCTGCGATGGCAGGTGATGTGGGTTAACTCGCCGCCCTCACTCCTCGGCCTGATCATCGACGACAGTGTAGCGTATGTGGCAGCAAACCCTACCTGCGCATTCGAGATCGACGATCCGAAGATGGTGCGTGGTCTTGCGTCTCACTTCGACAGGATCTGGGACACGGGCAAGGCGAACCCTGGCGTCGAGATCATCTACGACGATGTACTGGTAACTGTCGGGCCCGCGCCGCTTCAGAGAATTCAGATCGCAACCCAGGCCCAGTGGGATCACATCGTCCAAAACCTGGCACGACACACTGAAGATGTATACCAGATGAACCCCCGCCGGTTCGAGGAGCTGGTTGCCGAGCTTCTGCAGCGAGACGACCCCAGCCGAAACATTCAACTTACGCCGCCAAGCAATGACGGCGGACGAGATATCCTCGTCTATAACAATACCGAGCTTGGGCGGCACCTGTTTCTTGTAGAGTGCAAGAGATACGCCCGGGACCGTCCCATTGATGTGGGGCTTGTCCGGCAGTTTTACGGTGTTGTGGAGGGTGAACGGGCGACGGCAGGCGCCCTCGTGACGACCTCGTACTTCACCGGGCCGGCTGCCACTTGGGTGCCCGAGCGGAATCTCGAGTACCGAATCTCGCTCGTTGACTATTCAGGACTGGCCGATTGGTTGCGACGCCTGGCGACTAGGGCCAGCTAACCAGCGAAGGGAGCCGACGCCGCGGCGGGCCGCTCGCGCGTCCCGCCTACCGCTCGGTGTACCGTGACTCGCTCGGCGCGGCTCATTCGCGGTCGTTAGGCGCTCGGCGGCGGAACTTCCAGGTCCTTACAGATCTTCATGGCGAGAAACTCGTTGATGTCGCGGTGACGGGGGACCGTAGACGTCTTGCCTGCGCGACGGTTGATGTACACGCTGTGCTTAGCACCCTCTCGCAGGAGGTCACAGCCGTGCGCCTCCAAGTGCCGGATGAGATCCTGGCGCTTCACCCGGAAACCTTAATGGGTTCCCGGATAACTTCAACGCCAGCCAGCTGCTCCTGCGCGAGACACCGGTTTGCCTCAAGGACCAGCGTCACCGCCTCCTCAAGATTGGCTCGGGCCTCTTCCAGCGTCGCGCCTTGGGTGTTAGCGCCCGGCAGTTCCTCGACGAACGCGACATACCCCTCGGGCACACGTCGAAAGACCGCGGTGAATTGCAGCTCCATGTGTCGGCTCCAGCGTTATGATACCGCGAGCCGACGGTCGGCGCCTAACGAATTAAACGAATTAGGGATTCTTGTCGCGCGAAGCCGCGACAAAATCCTGGGTTGGACGAAATCCAGGCACGAGGGTTGCGATTGGAATTCTATCGAGGGTCGGGCTGTGTCGACCGTGCGCCCAGGACCCGAGGACGGTCGTGATCGGCGTGCCGAGGGTGTGGCTGACGGCGATGTGAGCGACGACAGGCGCGTCGCGGGGCGGCCGCAACGGACGTGATCGCGCGAGGGCCGACACGACACCACTCACGTGGGAGACGCGCGTTCGCGAGGGCATGAAGCCACGGCGTGCTGACGTCGCGGTTGATCATGGGGGGACCTTCCGCTGGGGCCGCAGCACGGCGATGAGGATCAGGTGTCCGTGCTGACAGTGTGGACACCGAGGTGGCGTCGGAGACGGTGACGTCGACGGGGCCTCGGACGTGGTCGGTTCCGCGGGAGCGGTGAGCGCGGGGGGACTCAACAGATCTCGCGCGTGCGCGAGGTCTGCTCGACGCGACGCGCTCCAGAGACCGTAATAGCGGACCTTGGCGCACCCGCGCGGGAGGACGTGTTGAAGAAACCGCCCCAGAAACTCCTCGCCGCTGACCGTGACGCGCCGCTCCTCCTGGGTCCGGTTGTCCCGGTAGCGAAACGTCACGTGCCCGTCGGCGATGTGCTCCAGCCGACTGTGGCTGATCGCGACGCGGAAGACATAGCGGCCGAGGTAGTCGAGCACCTGCTGCCCGCGGCCCGCGTGCTGCACATGCACGACCCACGGCGTCGTCCACACCACGGGCGGCACCGGGTCGAGTCACCCCGCCCGCCGGAGCCCTGCACACACCTTCGCGCGGAAGATGATCGAGAGGGCCTGCACGGGCACGAGGAACGCGGGGTTCTTCGGCGGGATCCACGGCGCGCCGTCGGCCGAGAGACCACCCGCCGTCACGAGGAGATGGACGTGCGGATGGTAGCGCATCGCGCGCGTCCAGGTGTGCAGCACGGCGAGACACCCGAGACGCGCCCCGACATAGCGGGGGTCGGCGGCCAGGTGCTGCAGGGCGGCGGCCGCGCTCCGCATCAGCACGCCGTACACGACTCGCTGGTGCGCGAACGCGAGCGCGCGCAGTGCGCGCGGCAGGGTGAACGTCGCCAGGTAGTACGGACACGGCAAGAGCCGCGGCCGTTGCTGATCGAGCCACCGCTCGGTCTGATGCCCGTGACACTTCGGGCAGTGCCGATTGCCGCAAGAGTGATAGCGATACACCTGCCGCTCGCAGTGATCACACTGCGTCAACTGGCCTCCGCAGGCCGCGGTTCGGCACGCCGCGAGGTCCCGGAGGACTCGCGCCTGACTGGGGAGGAGCCGGTCCCCGACGTGCGCGCGATACGCCGCGCCGTGGAGGCGGATGATTTCCGCCACCTCGAGCATGCGGACCTCAGACGGATCCGAGGTCGCGCATCAAGTCGTTGAGCGGATCCGTCAGGGTGGCCCGCACGGGGCCCGTCAGGTGCGTGTAGATCTGGGTCGTGCGCACGCTCCGGTGGCCGAGGATCGCCTGAATGAGCCGGAGGTTCACCCCGGCTTCCAGTAAGTGGGTCGCGTACGAATGTCTCAGGGTGTGCACCGAGGCGCGTTTGGCGATCCCACTCTTTCGGACCGCGCGCCTGAAGGCGCTCTGGAGACTGCTGCGCGTGACGGGCCCGCCGTCGTGCGCCAGACTGTGGCGAAGCCCGCGGCGAGTCGGCGCCGGAAACACCCACGCCGGCGACCGATGGGTCCGCCAATACGCCCGCAGCCGCGGCAGGATTGGCGCGGGCAGCGGGACGTACCGGTCCTGTTTGCCCTTGCCATGGATGTGGAGCACCATCCGCCCGCTGTCGATATCCGCGACCTGCAGCCGCGCGCCTTCGAGGAGCCGCAGCCCGCCGGCGTAGATGGTGGTCAAGCACTCGCGGTAGACGGGGATCCGGATCAGCCCAAGCAGCTACCGCACTTCGTCACGGCTCAAGACCACGGGCAGTTTCTTCTCGCGAACGGGGCGCACAAATCGCAACGTGGTCCACGGGCGTCGCAGCGTCTGTTCGTAGAAGAACCGGATGCCGCACAGCGCGATGGTCGCGGTGTTCGCCAGGTACAGGAAGTACTGGCGCAGCTGCTCCTCGGTGAGGCGATCCGGACTGGTGTGAAAATGCTCGGCGAATTGGCGGACGGCGGCGACGTAGCACTCCTGCGTCCTTGCGGACAGCCCCTGGAGTTGCATATCCTCCACCATGCGTTGACGTAAGGGCGTCATGCGGTCTCTCCTTCCGGGGAGCGGGGGTTTCGGAA
>CAYHRK010000313.1:0-4243 GCA_964358795.1 uncultured Vicinamibacterales bacterium | reverse complement strand
GCAACCTGCAAGGCGGCATCGACGAGTGGACGCGCCGCATCGACCCGTCGCTTCCACGTTACTAGGCTCAGAACAAGCGCGTTGTCTGATGGAACAAAATCAAGAGATAGAATTCCAGCTGCCGTCTACTTCTTCGGCGCCGGAGCCGCCTTGGCGAGGCTGATCAGGTTCGCCAAGAGCTGATACGCCCCCTCGGTCGCCACCGGCACCTGGCGCCAGAGGCCGAGACCAACGTAGAGCCAGCGGCCCTTGCCGACCTTCGCCTCGACGAGCGAGCCCAGCTTGACTCCCGCATTGTCGGGAAACGGGTCCTCCATCTGAATGAGGTCCACGTACTTCGGGTCCTTCTCGCCCAGGAAGTAGAGGCCTCGCTCCTGCACCCATCCCTTCCACGTGGCCTCGCCGATCTTGTTCGGGAACGTGAACACCTGGTGATTGGGGACGAGCACCTTGACTGGCGCGTTCTCATCGGTGACGCGCCCGCCGCCGACGCGGGCCGGGTACGGCCCGTACTGAGCCTGGTTGAACTCCATCTTGTTGTACTGGACAATGACGGTCCCGCCCCGTTCGGCGAAATCGAGCAGGCGGCGATTGTAGGCGCGCAGATCCCGGCGACGCTCGTACGCCCGGACGCCCGTCATGATGACGTCATACTTCGACAGGTCGCCCCACGCGAGCTCGTCCGGCCCGATGAAGTCCACTTTCGCGCCCAACTGCTCAAGGGCCGGCGGCACCTGATCGCCCGCGCCGACGACATAGCCGAGCCTGATGTTCGGCGTCACCTTCACGTTCATGACCTTGAGCGCCGTTTCCGCCGGCTTGATGACCTGGCGGCGCTGGATGTGCGGGTAGTCAATTTCCTGGTAACCTCTGACGAACTGCTCGCCACCAGTGACGGCTGACGTCACGACCGCGCGCAGCTTGTAGTCGCCCGGCTTGACCGCGGCAGGCACGGTGACCTTGAAGCGGACCGTGAGGGACTCATCCTCGGCCGCGAAACCGAGCGATGCTGTGGCGGGGACGCCCTTCCAACCCTCCGGCGCCTCGAGCGTGAGACTCGCCTGGGCCGCGGCCTTCATCCCGTTGGTGACCGAGACCTGGATCTCGCGGTCGATCGGCTTCGCCGTCGCACCAGGGACAACAGCAGTCGCCGGCGTGGTTTTCACCGAGAATGCCGGCACGACGTTGAGTTCGATCCGTTTCTCGCCGAGGAAGATGTCCTTGACGTAACGGTACTGCACGGGCAGTTCGCGGGTGATGTCCGCGCCGCCCGCCTTCAGGCGGAAGGTGACACGGAACGGTGTCGGCCGGAACGGGGCGCCGAACGCCACGTTGGGTTCGAAGATGTCGAGCGCGGCCTTCGGCACCGGGCGGTTCCAGTACTCGTCGGTCCAATGCGGGGCTGTCAGCCGGGCATTTTTCGGCACCTGCAGATCGGACACGCAGGTGTAGACGCCGTCCTTCTTCAAGGAACCCGGCGCGCAGGCGGGTGTGCCGTCGAAGCCGGCAATCAAGACGCCTGTCACGTCAACCTCCGACGCGCCACGATTCACGGCCGCGAGCGAGAGCTTCACAGGCTGCCCGCCGATGACGAGCCCGTCGTCGGCGAGGGCCTCGAAGGAGATGCCGTGGGCGGCGAGCACCGCGTCCTGGTAGTCCTGTTCCTTGATCTTCAAGCGGTAGCCGATCTCGTACTGCGACGATTGGCTGAGCCCCAGCGAGCCGAGCTGAGCCCGAAGGGCCCGCACGGCCGCAAGGCCGGCCTCGATCGGCGCCGCGCTGGCAGCGTCGCCCTGCGTGTCGAAGGCCTTCTGCGCTTGCTGGGCGGCGTCAGCGATCGCGGCGAGCCCGGTTTTCAACGTGTCCGGCGGGTTCTGACCCGCATACTGCGCCAGCCCGACGAGGCTCGTGTCCACGCCGTCGAACAGGGAGGTCTCGTCCTTCTCCATCTGTCCGGGAATCGTCGTGTCGACGAGTTGGTAGCGCGCGGGACCGCCGCCCCTGCCGCCGCCGATGCCGCCCGGCAGGGGAGGCAGCTGTCCCATGCCCTGGCACTTGTGGTTGCTGCGCGCGTCGGCGCCGATCTCCGCGTAGGTGCGGCCGAGCAGCGGGTCGTAGACGTCCGCATTGATCGTCGCCAGTTTCACACCTGG
This sequence comes from uncultured Vicinamibacterales bacterium, assembly GCA_964358795.1. Lineage (GTDB taxonomy): Bacteria > Acidobacteriota > Vicinamibacteria > Vicinamibacterales > JAKQTR01 > CAYHRK01. The sequence goes on along the minus strand of CAYHRK010000313.1, from coordinate 2,090 downwards.
CGGTTGAGCTGGCGGCGCCTGGGGCTGAGCTCCCGCCGGTCGTGCCCCCGACGGGGCAGCGCCAGATCCGCCTGGCCCGCCGATGACACCAACGCCCGGGCCTCCCGTGAAATACAGCTTCTTCGCCTGCCATGGCCTGAGGCCTTCCTTGATCTGCTCGGGGAACTGCGCAAAATCCGCGGCCGCGCGGAAGGCCTCCTTGGTGAGTGCGGCTGTTGCCTCGTGCGCCCGGTCGCCACCCCGGCCCTGGAGGTTCATCGTGAGCACGACCTCTGGCCGGAACGTGCGGATGAACCGGACGAAATCGCTGATGACTTCTTTCCGGCCCCACCTCTCGTAGACCTCGGGCGGGCTGTACGAGTAGCCGTAGTCGATGGCGCGGGTGAACCACTGCTCCGCGCCGTCGAGCCGGTGCGCGGCGAGCAGCTCCGACGTGCGCAGGACGGCGATGTCCTGAAAGAGTTCCGGGCCGATTTCGTTCTGACCGCCGGCACCCCGCGTCGTCTGGACGTCGATCGAGCGCAGGCCCCAGCCGCGCGTGAACATCGCGTACAGCTGGTTGTGTTCGTCGTCCGGGTGCGCGGCGGTCTGCAGAAACGTGCCGCTGACGTTCAGACGCCGAATCGCCAGGCCGAGCGCGACGTGCCCGCTGTCCTGGGCCACGAGCGAAACGAGCCGGTTCTGGGCGTGTACCCGGGCGTTGCCCGGGGCGAGGAAAATGAGGGGCAGTATGCTGACGGCAACCGCGAGGATCGAAAGACGTTTCATGATGACCTTCCGCTACAACCCGTGAACACCCGAAACCCGACGCGTCGCGTCGGGTCCCGGGTGCTCGAGTGGCCGGTGTGGACCGAGGTCCGGCTGGGCCGGAAGCCCGCTAAAAGTGGAGCTTGAATCCGATCTGGAACTCGCGCTGCTCGAACCCGCCGTTTGGCCTGAAGCCGCCCGGCTTCGAGTAGGTGCTGACGTAGGTCGGAATCGGCGTCAGCGGGTTCCCCAGGGTATCGACCTGGACACTCGAGAGTACGCCCTGCGTCTCAACGATGTTAAAGATGTTCTTGAATTCGGCGATGATCTCCGCGCGCACGGACTTGCGGATGGGGATGTACCGCGAGTAGCGGGCATCCACGTTCCAGCGGTTCGGGAAGTACATCGAGTTTCGCCCGATGTTCAAGGGACGGTCGCTGCCGCTGCCGTCACCGTTCAGGTCCCGGTTGCTGGTGATGGTGAACGGGAGACCGCTGTTGAACTGGAGCATCAGCCCCAGCTGGTTGTGGTTGAGCAGGGCCTTGAGGAACGCGTTGTCCGTGTTCACCTCGGGGCTGGCCACGACGCTGCCCGCGAAGTTGTGGCGGATGTCGAGCAGGTTCGGGCCCTTGTCCCGATCCAGGTTCGTGGGGTCGGACCGGGCGCCCTCGCCCAGGAACGACAGCGTACCGCTGGCAGGCGCGTTGTCTACGCCCTTGCCGAGCGAGTAGTTCACGTCGAACTGCAGGCCGCGCGAGCGGCGCGCGAACTGGATCGTGACAGCGTTGTAGGTCGACTCGCCGATCGATTCCACGACATTGATCTGATTGAATCGGGGGTCCATGCGGGTGTTCGCGTTGATCGCTCCCGAGAAGATGGGGCGTCCGTCTGCGAGGGTGCCGATCGGGTTGATCACGTTGATGTTGTTTACGACCGGCAGGTGGTACCCCTTGACGTAGACGAGCCCGAGCGAGACCGAGAGGTTGTTTCTGAGGCCGCGTTCAACCTGCAGGTTGTTCTGGAACGTATAGCCGTTCTGGAATTTCGGGTCGATCGTAAAGATGTTCTGCGCCGGCAGCGTGTAGCCCGGCGGCAGGTTGCTGAGCGTGTTCGGAAACGCGGGCGCCCCGGCGGCAGCGGGTGAGAGGCTGACCGAGATGCGCGTCGGGAGGCCGTTCGACTCGATCGCGCTGGTGTACGCCCCGAGCATCGCCTGGTCGTACATGATGCCCGTGCTCGCGCGGAGCACGGTCCGGTTGTCCTTGCCGATGTTCCAGGCAATGCCCAGGCGCGGGCCGAAGTTGTTCTTGTCGATATTGAACTTCTTGGAATACTCGAAGGGC
>CAYHRK010000312.1:0-4264 GCA_964358795.1 uncultured Vicinamibacterales bacterium | reverse complement strand
TCTCAGTCGTCAGTTCTCTGTTCTTAGAACCTGACCACCATCCCGAAATACGGCCCCTTCAACTTCCAGTCTCCCTCGTCCAGGTCGATCGTGTAGCTCACGTCGATCGTCCGGTAGCCGACGTGCGCGCCGATGTACTTGTTGAAGTTGAACGTACCGTAGAGGTCGTACTCGACGTAGCGAGCCTTGAGGTCCTCCGCGATCTTGCTGGGCAGTCCGAAGCCGCTGACTTCGAAGGTCACCGCGACGTTCGGGGCCACATAGACACGGCCGACGCCGCCGATGGCGGGGACCGGCGCAGCGGCGCGCGCGTATTCCTTGGCGACGATGCTGTCGAGGTTCACCCTGACGTCGGTGTACTTCGCCTCCAGGATGACCCCCACGTATCCACGCTTGCGGTAGATGAAGTCGTACTCGTACCCGAAGCGCCAGGCGTCCCACTGGAGCGACGCCGCCACGGGCAACCCGATCTGGTACGCGATGCCGTTGAAGACGACCGTCCGCAGGAGCACGTGCTCGGTTGCGTACTTGATCGGCGTGACCCCGACGCGGAACTTGTGCTTCTTCGCGGGCCGCAGCACCAGCGCGAACTGGCGGAAGCGCGTTTTCTCGATGCCGAGATCGGTGACGAAGTCGATGGCCGTGCCGGGGATGCCGAGCGACTCGCTGGTGATGATGACGGCCGGCGCCGGGCTCCAGAAGTCCCCGCTCACCTCGAACCAGTAGTACTCGCCGATGGAACGGTCGTCTTGCGGTTTCCGGACGGCGTATTGCGCGTCGGCAGGCACGACGGCCAGCAGGACCAAGGCAGTCGTCAACCCGAGAATCAGACAGGATCTGCGCATGATGGGGCTCCAAAACGATTCGGACACCTGACGGTGCACGAGGGAGGCCTGCTGGGAAAGGCAACGCAAGGATAGCACAGCCGCGTGGGGAATCCCAACGGGCGGGCGCATCGCCGACGGGGGATTGGATCGCTCCGAGCTCGACTTACACTCCGTTGGATTCAGTTTCGAAAACCTGACGCGCCGAGAATCCGAGCACGTGACTTTTGGCCGAAACTCACGTTCGTCGCGGCGTGGCCGGTTGGGGCCTCCCGGTATGGCGTTTGCTCACAGCTCAGCTTAAACTCTTGACGCTTGACCCGAAGTCCGACCCCGTTAGTCAACTCGCTCTTGGGCTCCGGGCCCGGGGTGTCGTTCACGCAAGGAGGACAGATGCGGAAAGCAGGATTGTTGGCGGCGCTGCTGGCGATGTTCGTCGCCGCGAGCGCGGCCGCGCAGCAGGGCACGTCGGAGATCCGCGGCCGGGTGACCGACTCGCAGGGGGCGGTGCTGCCCGGCGTGACCGTCGTCGTTCGCGATCAGGACAGCGGGATGTTCCGCGAGATGATTACGAGCGCTGACGGGACGTACTTCATCAGCGGGATCCGGCCGGGCCGGTACGAGGTCACGGCCGAACTCGCGGGCTTCAAGAAGTACACCGGCCGGGACGTCGTCATCGAGGTCGGCAAGACCGCGGCGCTCGACGTGCGGCTCGAGGTGGGGGGCGTCGAGGAACTGGTCACGGTGACGGGCGAGTCGCCCATCGTCGACACCACGTCCAAGGAAGTCGGCGGCCACATCAGCAGTCGCGAGCTGATCGATTTGCCGTCGATCAATCGCAACTACATCGGGTTCGTCGGGCTGCTGCCCGGCATCATCCCGAACATCAGCACCGAGTCGTTCGGCTCGGACTCGATCAACGTGAACGGCCAGGACGCGCGCAACAACAACTATCTGCTCGACGGCGCCAACAACAACGACGATGCCATCGGGCAGCGGGCGGGCACGCAGGCGCGCACGCCGCTCGAATCGATCCAGGAGTTCCAGGTCATCACCAACCAGTTCGACGCCGAGTTCGGGCGGACGACCGGGGCCGTCATCAACGCGGTGACCAAGCAGGGGTCGAACCGGTTCCGCGGCAGCGCGTTCAGCTATCTTCAGGACGCCGGCCTCACCGAGAAGGACTACTTCGCCCGGAAGAACAACCTGGACAAGCCTGATACGAAGCGCCAGGAGTACGGCGGGACGTTCGGGGGCCCCATCGTGCGTGACAAGGCGCACTTCTTCGTCAGCGTGGAGCGGATCTTGATCGACGAGGGCGTGACGATCAACATTCCGCCGCGTCCGGAGTTCAACACCACGACGACCGAGAAGACTCGTGTGTGGAACACGCTCGTCCGGTTCGACCACCAGTTCAACGCCAACAACACCTGGGGCGTGCGCTGGCTGCGTGAGTACTCGCCGCAGTACAACCAGGTCATCGGCACCGTCACGTTGGGCGCGTCACGGGAGGAGGACGACCTGGATCAGACCGTGGTCGGCACCCTGAGTTCGGTGCTCGGGAACACGAGGGTCAACACCCTGCGTGTTGCCTGGACGCAGGAGGACGTCTCGTTCGCCAATCCCTGCTTCAACGGCAACGGGCATAAGCAGATCGACTGCAAGCCGACCTTGGCGTTCCAGAGCTTCACGGACCAGCAGAGTTCGGTGGCGCAGGCCCGCGTCAATGACGCGTACCAGATCGAAAACACGTTCTCCTGGTTCCTGCCGGGGAAGATGGGCGACCACGACCTCAAGTTCGGCCTGCAGTATCAGTACGTCGGCGTCCGCTCCGAGGCGCATGACAACCTGAACGGCACCTTCAGTTTCGGGCGCTCCAACGCCCCGTTCAATCCGGCCGACCCTCGGACCTACCCCGATCGGCTGACAATCCGCGTGCCGGGAACGTCGGCGAGCTACGTCAAGGGGCAGTATTACGCAGCCTTCGTGCAGGACAAGTGGAAGATGAACGACCGCCTGACGCTCAGCGCCGGCATCCGGTACGACCTCGAGGTCATCCCGACGCCGGGCGTGAACCAGCCCGGATTGGGCGCGGTGGGCAGCTACCCGGTCGACAAGAACAACTGGGGACCTCGCGTCGGTTTCTCGTACGACATCGGCGGAACGGGACGCAATGTGCTTCGCGGTGGATATGGGCTGTTTTACGACAAGACGCACTTCGACCTCGGCATCACGGGCCTGTTCACGGCCGGCGTGCTGTCGGATTCCTTCACGGTCAACTTCCCGACGAATGCCGCCGATGCCGGCCCGCGCAACGGCCAGTTGCCGACCGATCTCTTCCTGGTCAACGGTCCGACGGTCAACCGTTCGCTCCTCAACCAGTTGTACCCGCCGGGTTCGAGGGTCGTGAACACCGGGACGGTCGCCCTCGACAACCCCGACCGGAAAGTGCCGCGGAGTCAGCAGGCCACGGCTGGCTACGAGCGGCAGCTGCGTCGGGATCTGTCGTTCAGCGTCGACTTCGTCCACGTCTGGGCGCGCGACCTTTTCATCAGCAGGGACCTGAACCCCGGGCTGCGTGCGGCGCCGGTGCCGACGAGTGCGCTGGTCCGGATCCATGCGGATCTGTTCAGGGCCGCGGTGAACCAACTGGTCAACGCCGGCGAGACTGACTACGACGCGTTGCAGATGCAGATCGAAAAGCGGTTTTCGAACAACTACAGCACCCGTGTGTCCTACACGCTGTCGAACGCGCGCGGGAACACGTCGGCCGTCGGCGCACCGGCGAGCGGCTTCCAGCTCCTCGACGACTTGCGCCTCGATCTGAACGAGGGACCCACCAACGTCGATCGACGCCACAACTTCGTGGTGAGCGGCTCGGCGCTGGTGCCACGCACGGGCGGCCTGACCGTGAGCTGGGTGGCGCGCGCGCTGAGCGGCCTGCCCTTCACGCTCGTCAACGCCAACGTGGACCCGGATCGCAACGGGTCGCAATCGGAGCCGCTCCCGGCCGGCACGTATCGCGGCACGGGCGACGATGCCTGGGAGGTCGACTTCGAGAGCAAGCGCAACGGCGCACGCGGTCCTGGATTCTTCCAGATCGACCTGCGGTTGGGCTACCGCGTGCGACCGCGGGGTGACATGACGCTCGACATGTTCGCGGACATCTTCAACATCACCAACCGGGCGAATTTCGTCGGTCCAAGCGGGGACCAGGCGTCGCCCACGTTCCTCCTGCTGACGTCGCTGCGTGACGGCGGCGTTGCACGCACCGCGCAGCTCGGCGTGCGCGTGTCGTTCTGAGCGTTGCACCGGTGTGGCACGGGTCTCAGGCCCGTGCCGCACGGGCCGATTGCGCGAGCGGCGGGGTGGATCTTCAGGGGTCCGCCCCGCCGTTCGGGTTGTTGCATCGATCGACCCGGGCCGAGCAAGCCTGTCCT
>CAYHRK010000311.1:0-4292 GCA_964358795.1 uncultured Vicinamibacterales bacterium | reverse complement strand
ATAACGGAGGTTTGAGACGTCGAAGCCTCTGCCGAACTCGGCGGTGAGGCCCTAGGCCAGGTCGGCAAGCAGGCGTTTGCCATAGGCGGCCCTGGCGGCTCCGCCCTCTGCTCGAATTCGACGATGTGCCGACCCACGGTCCAGCAGATGCGGACCTGCATTACATCCACTGCGCGTGCGGCGCAGGTACGACTCGGCAGCCGCAGCGTTGCGCGGATCCGCGTCGAAGTCCTCCAGCGATAGAAGGGGTAGAGCTCGGATGCCGGTCAGCATCGTGACGATCCACGCAACGCGCTCGGCCACGACGGCGGCGTTGATGCGGGAGCGTGTCATGGTGTGAAAACGCCGAGATGGTCGGAGCAGTAGCGATAGGCCTTGTCCAGAAAAAAACGGACTTGCCCGAAGGGATCCGTCAGCAGGCCCGGGGCCCGGCGGGCAATCAACTCTTCGAGGCGTACGGACAATTCTTCGTTCTCGCTCGTTTTCGGTCAGGGTCTGTCCGGCGAACCGCGCGGAAATCGTCCGAAACGTCGCCTCTGTGCGCCAGTCAAGTTCGGTGGCGGCGGTGTGGTCGCCGCGCCGCGCCCGATGGATCAGGTCGACGTGTTCGAGGGCCGTGCCCTTCGACACCCGGTCCAGATAGCGGACATCGCTGTCCCGAACCGAAATCATCAGGCCAGTGTCGTCGTCAAGGGCATAGTCCCTGTTCGCGGGCGCGGCGGATGAAGCAAGTTTGAGGCGGCGCCTCGCTAACAGTGGCGGCCGGAACGCGTACACTGAGGCCGGCGGCCGGGTTCAACAAGCCAGCCCTAACTTCTCACCCCGGCGGCTTGACAGCGCGGCGCTGGGCCACTAGAGTCAGTTGACGCTCCCGCTTGTTCTAGACGGATCCCGTGTCAACCTGCACATCAGCTCCGAGCCGACCACGGTTGCTGCGACCGACTCGTGGCGGTTCGGCCGCACGGACCCGCCAGCCGTTCTCCTTGCCATCACGATTGTTTCGAGGGTGAGACATGAAAATGAGACGATTCCTCGCTCCAGTGCTCGCACTGGTGTTCGCGGCCGGCGCGTTCACCGTCGACCCGCGTGCCGAAGAAGGATTCTGGCCGTACAACAGCATCCCGAAGGCCGCGATCAAGGCGAAGTACAAGTTCGATGTGACCGACGCGTGGCTGAACCACCTGCAGCTGGCCACGGTACGTGTTGGTGGCGGCACCGGCTCGATTGTGTCGCCCGAAGGCCTCGTGCTGACCAACCACCACATCGGTCTCGGCACGCTTCAACGGTTGAGCACGCCCGAGAAGGACTACGTGAAAAACGGGTTCTACGCGCCGACGTTTGCCGATGAACTGAAGGTGCCGAGCATGACGCTCAGCGTGCTGCAGAGCATCGAAGACGTCACCGCCAAGGTCACCGCGGCTGTCACGCCGACAATGACCCCGCAGGAAGCCGCGGCGGCGCGACAGAAATCCATCCAGGCCATCCAGGGCGAGCCGCAGACCCGCGTGACCAAGCAGGTGGTGTCGGTGTACGCGGGAGCGATCTACAACCTCTACACGTCCAAGGTGTACGCCGACGTTCGTCTGGTGTTCGGCGTCGAGTACCAGACGGGCTTCTTTGGCGGCGACCCCGACAACTTCACCTTCCCTCGCTACAACATCGACGTGTCGATGTTCCGGCTCTACGAGAACGACAAGCCGGCGCAGACGCCGAACTACCTGAAGTGGTCGCCGAAGGGCACGGTTGAAGGCGAACTGGTCTTCACGACCGGCCATCCGGGGTCGACGCAGCGCCTGAACACGCTGGCGCACTTCAAGTACCGCCGCGACGTCGCGTTGCCGTTCAGCGTCGCCACCAACGAAATGCGCGAATCGGCCGTCAAGAAGTGGGCGGCGCAGAGCGCCGAGAATGCGCGGCAAACGATGAGTGAGCTGTTCAGCATCCAGAACTCCCTGAAGTCGCAGCGCGGCCAGGTGAAGGCACTCCAGGATGCCGCGCTGATGGCCCAGAAAGAAGCGTCCGAGAAGCGGCTGCGCGCGGAACTGGCGAAGAACGCCGCCAAGCAGCAGGAACTGGGCGACGCGTGGGACGCGATCGAGAAGTCGCTCAACGTGGCACGACAGCTGGACGCCGAGCGGAACTTCATCACCAACGCGGCTGGGCTGAACTCGACGCTGTTCGCGCAGGCACGGCAGATGGTCCGCGCGGCCTACACTCCTCCGTCGGCGGAGGCCGGCCGCGGCGGCCGCGGCGGCGCCGGCGGGCGGGGTGGGCAGGGCGCCCCGGGTGGCCCAGGGGCCCCGGGTGGACGCGGCGGCGCTCAGCCGCCGGCCCTCAATATGGCCCGCGAGAAGATCAATCTGACCGAGTCGCTGACCTTCATGCAGACGTACCTCGGTCCCGACCACGCGATCGTGAAGCGCATCCTCGGCGGCAAGACGCCCGCGGCGCGTGCGACGGAGTTGATCGATGGCACCCGGATCACGGACACCGAGATTCGCGCGTTGCTGCAGGCTGGCGGCAAGGCGACCATTGACGTGTCCACCGACCCGATGATCGTGCTGGCGCGTTCGATCGAAGCCGATGCCCAGGCCATCGCCAAGCGGTTCGAGGACGAGGTGACTAGCGTGCAGGCAGCCGCGTACCCCAAGATCGGACAAGCCGTGTTCGCCGTGGACGGTCCGAAGGCGTACCCGGATGCCACCGGCACGTTGCGGTTGTCCTACGGCACCGTCAGAAGCTACATGGAAGACGGGAAGAACATCCCGCCCTACACGTATTACGCAGGGATCTTCGAGCGGTCGGCGCAGCACAACGGCCAGTCACCCTACGACCTGGCGCCGCGGTGGGTCGAAAATAAGGCCACGCTCGACATGAAGACGCCGTTCAATTTCGTGAGCACCAACGACATCGTCGGCGGCAACAGCGGGTCGGCGGTGGTCAACAAGAAGGGCGAACTGGTGGGCCTGATCTTCGACGGCAACATCCAGTCGCTGCCGGGCTACTTCGTTTACGAGGAGGCGATCAACCGCGCGGTCTCGGTGGACTCGAGGGCGATCATCGAGGCGTTCCGGAAAGTCTATAAGGCCAATGCGCTCGCCGACGAGATGACCGGCAAGCGTCTGGTCGCGACCAAGTAGGGCGCGTCTCCCAGGGCGTGGTCGGGAGGCTCGTGCTTCCCGACCACGGCTCGACCGGATTCACTCCACTTCCGGCTCGCCGTCCGACTCGCGACCCGAAAGGGCTGGCGTCTGACCGCAACACCCGGCGGCCATACACTGGTCGCACAGCTTCTGGCCACACAGGGCGCAGTGGTCGAACAGATCGGCGCCTGACGGTCCGGCCCCACAGCGTTCACATTCCATAGACGTCCTCTACGGCTGTGCCGCCTCGGACCGGTCGCCGGTCGTGCCCGAGAATCCGCACACGCGGTCACCGATCCAGATCATGATGAGGCCGACGAACTCGAGGACGTAGAGCACCTCGACATAGCCGGCCTTGGTCGCCGTCCCCCCGATGGCGGGCATCAGCGCGCCCAGGGCGATGAACCCGTTGCCGGCGGCGCGATACCCGTCATGCCTGCGCCTGAAGTAGCGCCACCCACTCTGGATGGCTCCGCCAATCAGGAAGTACGACGCGTACAGGTTGATGAACGGCGTCATCAGCCGGATCCAGGTCCATCCCAGAATCGCACCGGTGGGCCGCGCGGCCTCCAGCATTTCCGCTCGCACCGGCGACAGATAGACCAGGATCGACGCGACGATCACGAACGGCAGCGTGATGGAGGTCGCCCGATCCGCGAACCGCTTCGAGTGCGAGAGGTACACCGAGCCGGTAGCCAGCGGGTATCCGCCCAGCAGCGCGCCGGTGACGTACCAGGTCTTCGTCAGGAACACGCTGTTGCCGAAGAGCGTGATGGCGCTCTCGACGATGGTACCGCTGCCGTAACAGGCGACGCCCAGCGCCCACCACAACAGATGCGGCGTCTGGCGCCGGAAGTACTTGCGGAACAACAGCGTGGAAAACACGATCGAGATGAGGCTGGTCCCGATCGGAAAGTAGTGCACGAGACTGTGTGCGTGTGATTCCATCTTCGGCTTCCCGACTCCCTAGCGGCCTGCTGGGCCGACGTGCAGGCTGGAAATGTCCATCAGGTACATGAACATCTTCCGCTCGCCTGGTTTGGCACCACGGCTGGACGAAAACCCCATCCGACGGCCGTCGGGGGAGATCGCCGGTAAGCCGTCAAATGCCTCGTTCAAGGTAAGCTGCTCCTGAGCCCCTCTATCCAT
>CAYHRK010000310.1:3013-4293 GCA_964358795.1 uncultured Vicinamibacterales bacterium | reverse complement strand
CTACATCTACGACTGGAACACCGCCGGCACGGGCTACCCGCACCGCGAGACGCCCGTGGAGTTTGACGATGAGACCCTGCGTGACGGACTGCAGTCGCCGTCGGTGCGCGACCCGTCGATCGGAAAGAAGATCGAACTGCTCCACCTGATGGCGCAGCTTGGCATCCACGCCGCCGATCTTGGCCTGCCTGGTGCCGGACCGCGCGCGCGCGCCGACATCATCGAGTTGTGCCGCGAAATCCAGCGATCCACCCTCGCGATTCAGCCCAACTGCGCCGTGCGCACCACGCTGGCCGACGTGACGGCGCTGGTCGAAATCGCCGATCTCGTCGGCATGCCGATCGAAGCCTGCACGTTCATCGGCAGTTCGCCGATCCGGCAGTACGCGGAGGAGTGGTCGCTCGACCACATGCTGAACCTGACCGAGGAGGCCGTGTCGTTTGCCGTAAAACACGGGCTGCCGGTGATGTATGTGACGGAGGACACCACGCGGGCCACGCCAGACACGATTCGCCGGCTGTACAAGACCGCCATCGAGGCCGGGGCCAGGCGGGTGTGCATTACCGACACGGTGGGCCACATCACGCCGCGCGGCGTGCGCAACCTGATTCCTTACGTCCGGCAACTGCTTCAGGAGACTGGCGGGGACATCAAGATCGACTGGCACGGCCACAACGATCGCGGCTTGGCGGTGATCAACACCATCACGGCCATGACGTCGGGCGCCGACCGGATTCACGCGACCGCCCTGGGCGTGGGCGAGCGGGTGGGCAACTGTTCGATGGATCAACTGCTGGTGAACCTCCGGCTGATGGGCTACATCAACACCAATATCGAGCCGCTGCGGAGGTACGTCGACACCGCCAGCGAGGCGACCGGCGTGCCGATTCCGCCCAACTACCCCGTGTTCGGCAACGACGCCTTCCGCACGGCCACCGGCGTGCACGCGGCGGCCATCATCAAGGCGAAGAAGAAGGGCGATGCGTGGCTGGCCGATCGCATCTACTCGGGCGTGCCGGCCGGCATGGTGGGCGCACACCAGAAGATCGAGATCGGCTTCATGTCCGGCGTGTCGAACATCGTGCACTGGCTCGTCGAGCACGGGATCGAGCCCGACGAGCAGTTGGTGGCCGAGGTCTTCCGTGCGGCCAAGGAACGCGACCGCGTGATGACCGACGATGAAGTGGAGCAGATCGTGAAGTTCGTGACGAGCGCGCGCGATCAGCCGATGCCGATCGACACGGTCGAGGCGTGGAAACACGAGATGAAGACGCCCTGAG
>CAYHRK010000310.1:0-2913 GCA_964358795.1 uncultured Vicinamibacterales bacterium | reverse complement strand
ACAACCACCAGACCCGCCGACCAGAGCATGGGCAGCGTCAGCGTGAACCGCACGGGCGGCGGCTTGGGGGAGTCGGTGATCGCCAGAACCAGGCGCGTACGCTCAAAGAGCGCCGCGTGACCCGGGAACAGCGAGCAGACGTGCCCATCGGGCCCCATGCCCAGCAGCACGAGATCGAGCCGCGGAACGGGTCCGAGCGCCGACCGCAGTTCATCTTCGTAGGCCGCGGCGGCCGCCTCGAGATCGGGTTGATCCCCCGGCATGCGATGCACGTGCGAGGGCACCAGCGGGACGCGCGACAGCAGGACGTCGTGTGCCAGACGGTAGTTCGACTCGGGATCGGTTGGCGGCACGGCGCGCTCGTCGCCCCAGAACACCTCGAGGTGCTCCCACGGCAACCGCGCCTGCACGAGCGCTGGTGCGAGCACTCGCATGGTGTTCCCGCCCGTCAGCGCCAGCGCGACACGCCCGCGGGTGGCGAGCGCGGCCAGTGCCACCTCTTCGCACCGCGCCACCAGCACCTCTGCCAGATCGCCGAGTTCGGCGACAACAACCTCACGCATGGGCTGGTAGGATACTGCATGCGGCCGAGAGCCACGTCACAGGCCGGACGGAGACAGGACCATGAGTACCCTAGAGCCGCAGTGCGCGGACGCGTTGGTGTTGTTTGGCGCCAGCGGCGATCTGGCGTACCGCAAGATCTTCCCGGCGCTGCAGGCCATGGCCAGGCGCGGGCGGATTGATGCTCCCATCGTCGGCGTGGCGCGGTCCGGCTGGGGCCTCGATCAGTTTGTGGCACGCGCGCGGGCGAGCATGGCGGAGCATGCCGGCGGTGTCGACGAGGAGGCGTTTGCGGCGCTGTCGGCGCGGCTGCGCTACGTGGATGGCGACTACAACGATGCGGCCACTTACGATCGGCTGAAGGCCGCTCTTGCCGGTGTGAAGCGGCCCGTGTTCTATCTGGCCATTCCGCCCAGCATGTTCACGGTGGTGGTGGCGCAGTTGGTGCGGGCCGGCTGCACGGCGCAGGCGCGTGTGGTTGTGGAGAAGCCGTTTGGCCGCGACCTGGCATCGGCGCATGCGCTGAATCGCACGCTGCACGACGTGTTTCCAGAAGCGGCCATCTTCCGCATCGACCACTACCTGGGCAAGGGGCCGGTGCAGAACATCCAGTACTTCCGGTTCGCCAACGCGTTTCTCGAGCCCATCTGGAACCGCCACTACGTCGAGAGTGTGCAGATCACCATGGCGGAGCAGTTCGGGATGAATGGCCGCGGCACGCTCTATGAGGAGGTAGGCGTGATCCGCGACGTCATACAGAATCACCTGTTGCAGGTGGTGTCGTATCTCGCCATGGAGGCGCCGTCGAGCGCGTATGCCGAGGCGATTCGCGACGAGCAGGCCAAGGTGCTGCGGACGATTCGGCCACTCGATCCCGCGTCGCTTGTGCAAGGTCAATTCCGCGGCTATCGCGCCGAGCGTGGCGTGGCGGCCGATTCAACCGTGCCCACCTACGCCGCGGTGCGCTTACACGTGGACTCGTGGCGCTGGTCGGGCGTGCCGTTCATGGCACGCGCCGGGAAGTGCTTGCGGACGTCGCAAACCGAGGTGCTGGTGACGTTGCGAAACCCGCCGCAGGTCGTGTTTTCGGAGCGTCTGCCGCAGGCCTGCAACTACGTGCGCTTCCGGCTGGGCCCCGACGTGGCCATCGGCATTGGCGCCCGGGTGAAGCGGTCGGGCGAGAAGATGGAAGGACAGCCCGTGGAGCTGGTGCTGACGCGCGATCCGCGTCACGAGGCCATGGGCGACTACGAGCGTCTACTGGGCGACGCCATGGAGGGCGATCCGCAGTTGTTCGCGCGCGAAGATCTCGTGGAAGCGGCGTGGGCCATTGTGGATCCCGTGCTGAATGCAGACGTGCCGCTGCACGAGTACGACCCGGGCTCCTGGGGTCCTGCGGCAGCCGATGCGCTGGTGGCAGATGTCGGCGGCTGGCACGACACGCAGGGAAGCTGATCGCGGCGCCATGCTCCGACGCTGATTGCCGACGCCGGCGTCGTAGCCGCTCGCGGCGGTGGTCCCTACTTGGCCGTTGCGCTGATGGTGTAGGATGCTCCGGCCGTCCCGGGAAGATTGTCGACCCACAGGATGTACTTTTCACCCGACTTCACCAGCCGGGTGACCTGCTCGCGCACGCCCGTTTCCGCCGTGGACCGCACCAAAATTGAACAGTCGGCCGGCGGGTAGCCGGTGCAGGTGCCGTCGGTCAGGTAGAAGTTCAGGTCAACGGCGCCTTCGCCCCACGACAGCGAAGCCGACAGCGTGGCCGCCACGACCTTGATGATGAAGCCATGCGACACGATGCCGTACGGCGCAACGGTCCCCGAGTAATTGAAGTCCTGCCGAATCGGCGGCCCCGGCGTGGGATCGGTCGGGCTGGCAGTCGAGCCGGCGCAGGCCGCAGAGCACAGGGCGCCCAACACGAGCACGTGGAGGGGAAGACCTCGTCGCCGCACCTTCATCGCTTCGCCATCCGGTTGGCGAGGACCTTCGCCCGCTCCTGGACATAGGCCTGCCGCACCACCCCTCCAAATGCCGATGCCCAGGCGTGTCCCGTTATCTTCAATCTAGACATAGTGTTAGCTTCGTGTTTGCGGCAGCCGCACGAGCCAAGAATAGCACAGCACGCGTACGCATGGCTCGCGATTGCCACACAGCCTCGCGACGCCCACTAAAGAGTTCGATGACGGGCGGGCCAAAGAATTAACACGCCGGCAACGTGCCCTTCACATCGCGGATACACAGGCCCGATAGTCTCAACCTGCACTGTTCGAGGTTGCGTCTTCCACCCTGGAGGCTTGTTGTATGCGCGCATATCGTTCGACCGCTCTGGCCGTCCTGTTCTGTCTGGTA
>CAYHRK010000309.1:0-4320 GCA_964358795.1 uncultured Vicinamibacterales bacterium | reverse complement strand
CTCGACCGAGAACTTCAAGCAACTGGCCGCCAGGCGGCCGAGGAAGCTGAAAGCCGGAGGGGACTGACCATCTCGCGCAAGAACGCTGATACGACGCATTGCTGTGAAGGAGTCGCCGATGAGCGGGATCTGGGCAAGCGTATGGACCAGCGTGGCTCTGGCCACGATCGTCGGACGATAACCGGGACACAGTCACGATTCAGCATGCGACGGGCGGTCTCACGCACGCACAGGAGACTTGAGAAACGGCGTTGTCGTCAAACCCTGAGCACGGGAGGACGAGATGCGTTCCGCGGGCAGTTGGTTCCTGGTTCTCGCGGCGATCTGCATTATTGGGCCCTACGTCCTCGGTGTACGGCCGAGAACCCGGCGACACTGGATGTACCTCGCCCTCACGATCGCCTTTCTCGTTTGGGCTCTTGCTGGGATGGTCTCGCTGCGTTCTGGATAGCATCAAGCCGGGAGGGGACGAACACCCAATAGGCGAGGGCCCATGAGACAGTGTGGATTCGGACAAGCCGCGGTTGTCGCCGCGACCGTTGCCCTCGCGCCGGCGTTCACGCCGTGACGATCCACCCGTCCCGGAGCTGGATAA
Source organism: uncultured Vicinamibacterales bacterium (assembly GCA_964358795.1). GTDB lineage: Bacteria > Acidobacteriota > Vicinamibacteria > Vicinamibacterales > JAKQTR01 > CAYHRK01. The sequence continues at coordinate 3,725 of CAYHRK010000309.1, read as the reverse complement.
TCCGGTCGCCGTACGAGGCGTTCACGTCGGAATGCGTCACCTGGACGATGGTCGTGCCTTCGCGGTTGAGCCGCTTGAACAGCTCCATGATCTCCTTGCCTTGGGCGGAGTGGAGGTTGCCGGTCGGCTCGTCGGCCAGGATCAGTGTCGGGAGAGGTTCCGCAGCGCGATCATGGCGGCTACGCTGTCGCCATGTCTGCCCCGGCCTCGACGACCTGGCCGTCGAACAGATGCACCGTGCGGTCCGCGTACCGGGTGAAGCGGGGATCGTGCGTCACCATGCAGATGGTGGCGCCGCCGCTGTGCAGGTCGCGGAGCAAGTCCATCACGGCTTCGCCGTTTCGGGAGTCGAGGTTGCCGGTGGGTTCGTCGGCCAGCAGGATGAGCGGGCTGCCGACCAGCGCTCGGGCGACGGCCACACGCTGCTGCTGCGCGCCGGAGAGCTGGCTCGGCACATGTTTCGCGCGGTGTGCCATGCCGACCTTCTCGAGCGCCTCGGCGGTGCGCGTCTTGCGCTCCGCCGCCTTCATCCCGCGGTAGGTGAGCGGCAATTCGACGTTTTCGAACACGGAGAGGTCACCAATCAGGTTGAAGCTCTGGAAGATGAAGCCGATGTCGCGGTTGCGGATGCGGGCGCGCTCGGCCATCTTCAGGTCCGCCACGGGATGGCCGTTGAGCGTGTACGAGCCGCTGGTCGGCGTGTCGAGCAAGCCAAGGATCGATAGAAACGTAGACTTCCCACACCCCGACGGTCCTTCAATCGAGACGTACTCGCCTCGGTCGATGCGCATGGTAGTCCCCGACAACGCATGCGTTTCGACCTCGTCGGTGAAAAAGGCCTTGGTCAGTCCATCGAGTTCAATCAGGGGTTCTGCGCCGCCCGTGGTACTCATCGTGCCTCCTACTTCAGCTTCACGCGGTCGAATGCGTCGTATTGGGACATGTCGGACAGGATGACTTGATCGCCCACCTTGAGTCCGGCCTTCACCTCGATGGTGTTGACCGAGGTGCGGCCGACCGTCACTTTCGCGCTCACGCACGTGACGCCGTCCGGTTCGACACGGAACAGGCTGATCACGCTCTGCTCCTGGCCGTAGGCGGGACGCCCGACATACAGGATGTCGGCGAGTCGTTCCAGTTCGATCGTGCCGTCCACGCTCAGGTCGGGGCGCGCGCCTTTCGGCGACACAGCAGGCGAGCACACCGTAGATGCCAATCGGCGCCAGGACGAGCGCGAAGACGCCGAACGCCGTCGCGATGAGCATCGGCACGCGACGGCTCGGCGTTGAGCGAGGCGCGCAGCAGCTCGCTCAGGCTGCCGAGCATCTGTTCGGCGGCGGCCTCGGATGCGGTGCCTCAAATGTTCGTCAAGTGGGACCGAACTTGCATAAATGACTACTTCTGGTCATAGTATGGTCATGAAGCAGGTGCGAATCGCCGAACTGAAGGCACGACTCAGCGAATATCTTCGCGCCGTTCGCCGCGGCGAGACAATCGCGGTACTGGACCGCGAGACTCCGGTCGCTCAGATCATCCCCGTGCGTGAGCAAGTGGTGCTGCGCGTCCGGAAGCCGGCGCCTGGCACGCCGCCTCCCAACGGGGTCCGACTTCCCAAACCCGCGAAGCTGAAGGTGGATGTGGTCGACCTTCTCCTCGAAGAACGTCAGGGTCACCGGTGATCGCTTATGTGGATGCGTCGGTGTTGCTCCGTGTGGCGCTCGGGCAGCCCGACGCGCTTCCAGAGTGGTCGCAGATTCGGCAAGGCGTGTCGAGTGCGCTAATCGCGACGGAAAGTTTACGGACGCTGGATCGTCTCCGACTACGGACCAGGCTGGCGGACGCTGAAATCGCTAAACGCCGAGCGACCATCCTCGAACTCATTGCGTCGTTGGAAATCGTTGAAATCGATTCGGTCGTGCTCGACCGCGCATCGCAACCGATGCCGACGGAACTCGGCACGCTCGATGCAATCCACCTCGCTACCGCACTCCTGTGGAGGGACATGACGCACGTCAGTTTGGTCATGGCCACTCATGATGGCGCGCTCGCGCTCGGCGCTCAGGCACATGGCCTCGACGTTGTCGGCGTGACGCGTCCTTAACAGCCCGTGGTGCAAGTCCGTCTGCATTCGACCGGCGCTGCATCCCACCTGGCTGCGTTACTCGCCGCTCAAATATAGGCCATATTCTCGCGTCTCCCGCCTTGCCAGCCGGGCGCATCCCCGGTCTCGGTGCGACGACGCACTTGCGCCACGGGCTGTTAACGAACGCGCAGGTGCAGAACGGATTTCAGGTAGTGACCATTGGTCAAACAGTCAGAAGGAGGTCGCGACAGGGCGACGCGCGTAGATCCGGTGATCGCACTGCGATCGGAGTGATCGAGCCCGGCCAGATCGAGCCAACTTCGATGCGCTTTGTCCCACCAAACTGGACAGGTTGATCGTCACCCCCGCGGGCGCCTTCGCTCTCGGCTACGGGGGCCCAAGCACGCAGGAGTCCAGGCTGGATTCCCGCATTCGAGGGAATGACGGGGGGAGTCTAGGAGTGGCGGGGGTACGGTGACTGCAAGAAAACGGCGGCTCGTCGTTCTCAAGGGTGGGAGGACGACATGCATCACCGTTTCAACCTTGGGATCACCGTGTTTCTGCTGGCCGCCATTGGCCACGCGGCGCCGTCGGCGTCGGTCGTGCCTGGGCCCAACGCGAGATTGGAGGTTCTGGTCGACGGCTCGCCGCTGCCGCACTACGCGGCTCGCGGGACTTGGTACATCGAGGCCCTCAAGGGCCGGGAGTACGAGATTCGGATCCGCAACCCGTTTCCCGTTCGCGTGGCGGTTGCGCTGTCGGTCGACGGACTGAACACCATCGACGCCCGGCAGACCACTGCCGCGGCGGCTCGAAAGTGGGTGCTGGGCCCCTACGAGACCATCACCATTGGCGGGTGGCAGACCAGCCAAACCCACGCTCGCCGGTTCCAGTTCACATCGGAGGAGAAGTCCTACGGGCAGTGGCTGGGCAAGACCAACGACCTCGGCATCATCAGCGCCGTGTTTTTCCGGGAGCGGATGCCCGAGCGCGTCGTGTCGGCCGGCCCGGTTACCGCACCACGGGCCGAGCCCTCGGCGCCCCCGGCAGACGCCAAACGTCGGATGGAGGCGGACGCGACGTCACTCAAGGGTGCCAACGCGCCTCAGGCGGCGCGCTCGCAAGCCCGGGAGACCGATGAATACGCGGCTACCGGCCTCGGCCAGCGGACCGATCATGCGGTGCGCCAGGTCTACCTCGATCTCGAGGAGACGGCCGCCGCCAGCATCAGCATCCGCTACGAGTATCGGCCGCAGCTGGTTCGTCTGGGCATTCTGCCCGCACGGCCAGCCGACGATGACCCGCTGGTCCGGCGCGAGCGAGCCCGCGGTTTCGATCCGGGATTCTGCCCCGAACCAAAGCGGGAGAAGCAGAGGTAATACAGTTGCGGGGTGCACCGCAAGTATAGGGGTGGCGCTAGGACCGGTCAAGCAGGTAACATCTGGCGGGTTTCCCTTCCGCGTTTCAGCCATCGAAGGAGATTGGGACATGCGACAAAGTTGGCAAGGCCGCCTGTTGGTAGCGGCTGTGGTGTTGGTGTTGACCCCCGTCTGGCCGAGCAGCCAGCCGTCCGCGCAGGCGCCGCCGGCAGGAGCCGTGTACGTCGACGCGATGTTCTCGTCGCTTCGATGGCGAAGCGTCG
>CAYHRK010000308.1:2134-4322 GCA_964358795.1 uncultured Vicinamibacterales bacterium | reverse complement strand
ACAGGTGCTCGGCCGGGCTCAGCACGGCCCACTGGCGCCCCAGTCCCAATCGGCTTCGGACGGCCGCGTAGCGGTGTGGACGTCTGCCGTGCCGGAGGGCCAGCGTGACGAACGCTTCATCTTGGTTCGCGATCGGGCCGTGCCCGCGCCGACTTCTCGTCTGGCGGTCGCTGGGCGAACCGTCGAGTGGCTGCCAGGTGGTGGGCGATCCCGGATGGAACTGCTGAACTATGTTTGGCAGATCGCCGACGGGACTTCGTGGCTTTGGATCGGGCTCGCCCTTGTCCTCGGGCTTCTCGCGCTGGGCCTAAGCATCCTCCCAACGGGCGAAGTGCCTTCCGCTACTTGGTCGCTGATCCTTCGGTGCGCGGTCGGCGCTTTTTCTCTGGCGACGGCTTTGGCGGTTGCGTACGCCCTGCTTGTCCCGCCGTTCCAGGCCCCGGACGAGCCCGATCACCTTCTCAGCTTCGCCCGCACGACCCGGCGAGTGTCGCTCGAGAAGGATGCCGCTGACTGGGCGCGGCTGGGTCACCTCGAGCGCATCAGGGCTTACCCTGACGAGCGGTTTCGACCTGCTGACGTCGGGCGTCCATATCCCGTGCCGTGGGGCGACTATGTGTGGGCCGAGGATGTCAGATCGCGGAGCCTGACGACGTGGGCGCTGTGGTCGTGGCTCGGCCGCCGTTTGCCGGCGCTGTCGGTCTCGAAGACGCTCCTCGCGGTCCGGCTGACGAATGCCTTGATTTTCGGCCTGGCGGTCGCTTTCAGCACCGGCCTCATCGCGAGTCTCGCGACGGTACGCTACCCGCAACTGAGTTGCTTGGCCTTTCTGCTAGTCCCAACCTTGCCTTTCTTCGCGATGCACATATCGGAATTCGCGCTCCTCACCTCCGCCTATGTGATGCTGTCATGTACGGTGCTGCTGGTGTTCGTCGAGACGCCGCACAATGTCGTGTCAGGGCTCCTGCTCGGTTCAGTTTCCTCGCTGGCCTTCGTGAGCGGTCGGGGCGCGCTTCCCTTGTTGGGATTGCTGGCGGCCCTCCTCGCGCGACGCGCGCTGGCCGGCACGAAGGCCCCGGTCAAGTTCGCGGCTGCGGTCACACATGCGCTCGCGTTCTGGGTGAGCTTCGGACTGGCCATGACCGCAGCGCTGCTCACAGCGGCGGGTGGGTACTTGCCGGAGATCGGCGCCCTCATCCTCGCAGAGATCCCGCGGGCTGAGACCTTTCTGCGACCGCTCGCGGCGCGCCCTGTTGTCGCGCTCTCTCTCGCCCTGGTGGTCGGCTGCCTGATCGAAATCGTCGTCAGCCAGGTGCGCGGAGCGTTGGTTCGGAGGTATGAGCGTGCGGTTCAGATCGGTACGCGCGTGGTCGCCTGGCTTGCCGCCGGCGTTGTCGCGGCATCGGTGGTCGGAGCCGTTTTTCGGCAGTTCCCGACGCTCGCCACGTTGGAGGGCCGGCCTTTGCCGTCCCTGGGCGGCTACATCGTCGAGGTGTCCAAGGTGATGGCCACCAGCGCCCGCCTCGGGCAGCCGGATTTCCTGCTCGTCACCTCGTTCTGGACGGGGTTCGGATGGCTTGAAACCCTGCCGCCCGTAATCATCACGTCAGCCCTGGTGCTCTCCTCTGCCGTCTCGCTCTTCGTCCTGTTGGTGTGTCTGGCGCGCTCGGCGGATTCGCGACGGCTGGTGAGCCTGGTAGCCGTTGCGGCTGGATGCGCGCTATCGGCGGTGGCGTACGCCGCTTCGAGTCATGCCTTGCACCGCAACCTCCACGGACGGTACCTGATTGGTGTCTACCTGGTTGCGTTGGTCGTCGCGTGGAGCCCGGCCATGCTCGTGGGTCTTCGGCAGCCAGGTCCTCGACAGGCCACTCGCTCGCTCAGCGCCCTCAGGGTGCCGCTGCTTGTCGCGCCTTGCCTGTTTCTGCACGCCGCTTGTCTTGCTTTCATAATCAGCCGATACTTCTGACAGATGCGCTGTTCTCGTAAGCGGCCCTTCTCTGCCGGGGTCATGACGCTCGCGGGGGTGCTTGCGGTCCTGTTCCTGGCTCCCCTCGCCAGCCAGACCAGTCCGCCAAGCCCGCCGCAGGGCGCCGTTGTCTACATTCTGCCGATCTGGCTCGACTACCAGGGGGCCGGCGATGCGACGTTCGCCGCCGAGGTCCAAGACTTGCGGGCTCGGCTCGGC
>CAYHRK010000308.1:0-2034 GCA_964358795.1 uncultured Vicinamibacterales bacterium | reverse complement strand
CGCAACATGCAGTGGAACTGGACGAACGAGGTCGCGCGCGGCTGGTGGAGCTACTCCAGGTACGCGCGGAAGCAGCGGGCCATCCGCGAGGCGTACATCCGCGAGGTCGGGCGCATCGTCGCGAACAGGATGGCCCTGTATCCCGAGACGCTTGTCGCAGCGAGCGGCGACGGCGAAGTCGAGCTGTCGTTCGACCACTCGTTCATCGGAGACCCGTCGCGCTACACGCTCGAGAACTCCACGCTGGCGGACTACTCGCCGTTCACGGTCGAGGAGTTCCGCGACTGGCTGCGCCGCGGCGGATTGTACGCGACCGGCCAGCCGCTCGCCGGTCAGGGCTACGCCAACGCCGCGCGCTATGCGGGCGATGCCTCGCCGGCGCTCGACACGAACGGTGACGGCCACAGGCTGAACGGCGACTTCGGCACGACCTTCACGAGCTGGAGTCTCCGTTACTTCGATTGGGACCTGGCGGACAGTACGGCCAGCGACACGAACGCCATTGCGTTGTCGAGTTACAGCTCTGCTGGCTGGAATCGGTTTCCTGATGCCGGCGCCGATCGGTTCGACGCGCCGCGGGTGCGCCGCCCCGGCAATCCCTGGTGGGAGGTCTGGAATACGTTTCGCCAGACGCTGGTCTGGCGCTACAACCGGGAGTTCGCCGAGTGGATCACGACGTCGAGCGATCCGGCAACTGGCGCGACGGTTCCGGCGAAGCGGTGGTACTCCGATCAACTGGCGGCCGACTACCTGTTCGGTCACACGCCTGACAACCCGGACTTCCGCCTGCACACATCGGCGAGCCCCTGGTGGACGGCTGACGTGTGGCCCTACGGTTCGCTCGGCATCACGTCGTTCAACACCACGGCCAACGGGTACATCTTCCATACGGCGCGAAACGTGGCGCCATCGATCGCCGGCCGACTCGCCTCGCGGACTGACGCGCACTGGGGCATCCTCGAGTGGAACCCGTCGGTCCCGTTGTCCGATTCGATGACGGTCTATCGCGACGAAATGGCGATGATCAAGAGTTACCGCCCCACGCTGTTGGTGCCTGTCTACTGGGGCGGCGCGCAAGTCGAACGGATCAAGGACACCGGCTTCGAAGTCGCGCTCCGCGAACTCATCGCGGAGATCAAAGACACCGGCTATCCCGTGCCCTTGACGCTCGACCAAACGGCCTTGCACTTCGGCGCGACAGCGGACGGGGCCTTCGTCAGCGCGCGGCAGACGGTGCGTGTCACGAATCCGTCTGGCACCATCACTCCCGGATGGCATATCAGCAGCGCCTCAGGTTTCCTCGAGGTCACACCAGCGGCAGGAATTGGCAGCTTCACCGTCACGCTGCGGTCCCAGACGTTCCCTGTCGGCGACCTCAACGGCGCGATCGTCATCACGCCGGCCACTCGTGGTTACACCGAGGTCTCGCTGCCGGTGGCGGTGCACGTGAAACCGGCGGGCGGGTCGTCTGCCCCGTTTGGATCCTTCGACACGCCAGCCGACGGCGTCATGGCCGTGGGCGAGGTGCCCGTGACCGGGTGGGTTCTCGACGACATTGGTGTCGAGAAAGTACAGATCTACCGCAGCCCGGTCACCGGGAGTGAGGCCGATTTGGTCTATATCGGGGATGCGGTATTCGTGGAGGGGGCTCGACCGGACGTCGCGGCTGCGTTCGCCACGTCACCGGCGAGCCGGCGGGCGGGTTGGGGCTACATGCTTCTGACGAACATGCTGCCGAATCGAGGGAACGGGACGTTCACGCTGCACGCGTATGCGCGGGATCGCGAGGGCCGAAGCGCACTTCTGGGTTCTCGACGAATCGTTGCCACTAACACCACCTCAGCCATCCCGTTTGGCACGATCGATACTCCGGCGCAGGGCGAGACCGTTTCTGGCACGATCGTCAACTTCGGTTGGGCCCTGACGCCGCTGCCCGCATCGATTCCGCGTCACGGTCTCACGATCGGTGTCGTGATCGACGGCGTGGCGGTCGGCCACCCCGTGTATGACAACTACCGGTCCGACATCGCCACC
>CAYHRK010000307.1:0-4327 GCA_964358795.1 uncultured Vicinamibacterales bacterium | reverse complement strand
CCGGTGCACGCCCCGGCCGCCACACCCAAGACCGCACACCACGCGCTTAGTGCCCGACGAGTCGTCATCGTGGAAACGGTGCCGATGATAACACTCAGTGAACCACTCCCGCTCTACTCCGGGAGTGGTCGCTCGAATACCTGCAGCTCCGGCATGCACCACTGCCACGTCCGCGTCTGACCGGTCTGCTTTAGCCACAGCACCCTGGTGCGGTTCGGACGAAGGTCGATGGTGGTGGGCGAGGTGCCACCGTCGGCGGCAATGCCCAGAATCAGCCGAGACAGCACGGGGCCGTCAAACAGGATCTGCCGTGTGCCGTCTTCCTCTTCGGCCTCGACGATAAGGTGGCGAGGGTAGTCGCCAGTACGGTCGCGATCGAACAGAAAACGCAATCGGCCCACATCAGCCGTGCGCGGAAACGCGATGCGCATCCACTCGTGGCCCGTTTGCGATGCGCCAGACAGCCAGCGCGTGTCGAGACGGCCGTCGAAGGCAAACGGCACGCGGTCGGTCATGACCGACGCCGACACTGAAAAGGTGCGTGGATCGAGCGGTACCAGTTCCGCGCTCCGACGGACGGATTCGATCGGAGCCTCGACCAGGCGCCACACCCACACATCGCCGAACCGATGATGCTCCGCAATCTGATTGTCGGCGCTGTTGATGGCCTCGACCAGCCAGTAGGCGTCGCGCAGGATGCCATCGGGTTGGTTCTCGTACAGCATCTTGTGCAGCGCCACGTACCGGACGCCGAGCATCCGCAACGCCTGCAACCCCTCCGCGATGCCGGCGGCGTTGTCGAGCGGCGATGCGGAGTCGCGAAAGAAGTCCTGCAAGGCGGAGCCGTAGCCGCTGTATCCGTTCACAATCGGATGGCCATGCCTGAGGGTGGCGAACTGGTAGCCGAGCGAAACGGGCGCAAGGTCCGGACCGACAACGGGCAGCTCGAGCATGGCACCCGGCGGGCCGATGGCCAGCCACTGATAGGCGGTGCGTGCCAACCCCCACTGGTACGGTCCGAACGACGACATGTACATGGCGCCCGGGTAGCCTTCCACGACCAGCGCCAGCCCTGCCACGACGGCCAGCGCGGCCGCGGCACGGCGATGCAGATGGGCACACAGCCAGGCGGCTCCCGCTGAGGCGAGCACGGCCAGTGCCAGCGCCACGACTACAACTAACCGTGCCGGCACCCTCAGTCCATCGAATCCCGGCACGACGCCCAGACACCAGCCATAGAGCGCGGACCCGCTGGGGCCAAACGAGAGAATGTAGGCCAGCACCAGCACGAGGGTGTAGGTGGCCACGTGCCACGCCCGCCTGACCTGACGATCCAGTGTCCCGAGTCGGATGTTCGCCGACATATTCCGGGCGGGGCATCCCGCCTCCCACCCCAACGCGGTTGCCGCGTTGGGGACCCCGGCCTCGCTGCGCCGGCCGTCGCCCGACCGTGTGACCGGGCTTTGGCCAGGTCTCGCCGAAGCCTTGGCGGAGGCGGATTGCTCAACGCTCAAATATTCCCGATATTCTCGCGTTTCGCGCCTTGCGATCCGGGCGCCGCGCTCCGGACTATTTGTCGCCGAACTTCCAACTCGGGACACTAGCGAACGCGGCCACCAGAAGGGCAGCCATGTTGCCGCGGCGACGGCGGCCAGCAGCACAACCGTGAGGCCAGGGAACAACGTCCGCTCGGCTGCGCCTTCCCGCAGATGGCCACTCCAGATCCAGAGCGTCGGCGGGATGGTGAGGTAGTCGCCGGCCCGGGCGCTGTAGTGGACCATTTCGTCGATGCTCCGGCGGAACCCGTACGCGTGCCTGACGCGGAGGTAGGCAGCCGCCACCGGAGCGATAATCAGCAGGATCGAGACGGCGGCGATCGCCAGCTCGGCCATCACGCGCCACCACGGGCTGCTAGGGCCTCCGTTACGCCGCATAACGATCAACTGAATCAGGTGCGAGGCGGCGACCACGATGACGGGCACCGCAAAGAAGTACAGGAAGTAACCGTTCGACAAGGCCGTCAGGGCAAAGCCGGCCACGAACACGGCAAGCGCGCGGCGCGATCCCGCCTCGAAGTACCGGTGCAGGCCCCACAGGCCAATCGGCATCCACCCCGACATGAGCACCTGCAGGTGGCTCACGTGCATGGCCTTGTGCGTGGCGAAGGCGAACGCCAGCGCACCCACCCACGCGGCATCGGGCCGGCCCCAGAGCGATCGCGCCAGCACGTACATGCCGACGCCCGCCAGAACGTAGGATGCGAGAAACGCGAGGTTGTACGCCAGGACGGCATTGCCCGTGATCCACTGGATGGGAGCCGTAAAGATGGCGATGCCCAGCAGGTGCTCCGAGAGGGCCAGCGTGTCCTTCATCGGAAAGAAGAACGGCGCGTCCCACAGTCCCTTGAACCCGTGCCAGATCCGGTCGGCATCCCAGCCCAGAATGAACGTACCCAGCAACGGGTCGCCGAGGTTGTCGGGCAGCGCAGAAGCCATCTGCCGCACCAGCGGGTAGGTGCTGGCCACAGCCAGGACCAGCATCACGCCGGCTACCGTGGGAAGTTCGCGCCGCTTTGTCATCGAATGCCGCACATCCCGGCCAGAGTCTGCGTGTCCCGTCTCAGTGAGGCAGGCCGAATACGTAGTAGGTGAGACACAGCAGGGCCATCACGATCGTGCCCCCGTTCAATTCCCGCGCCCGTCCGGCGGCGATCTTGCCGATGGGATACAGCACGAGGCCCGCCGTCAGGCCGTTGGCGATGTTGTAGGTGAAGACCATCAGTGCGACGCACGCGAAGGCGGGCAGCGCCTCGGTGAGATCGTCGAAGTCGATCTTGCGCATCGACGCCACCATCAACATGCCCACGGCGACCAGCGCCGGCCCGTACGCATACCGAGCCTGCTGCAGTGGCGCCAGCAGCGGCAGGAAGAACAGCGCGGCGAGGAACAGCAGGGCGACCGTCACGGCGGCCAGTCCCGTGCGCGCGCCTTCGCGGATGCCGGTGGCCGACTCGATGTAGGCGCCGCTTGTCGAGGTGCCGACCAGCGACGCAAACGTGCACGAGAGCGCGTCGACCAGCATCGGCCGTTCCACCTGCGGAAAGTTGCCGTCCTTGTCCAGCATGTTGCCCGCCGCACCCACGCCGACCAGCGTGCCGAGTGTATCGAGAAACGACATCAGCACCAGCGTCAACAGCACGGGGAAAAAACTGAGCCGCAACACTCCGGGGACGTCCAGGTGCAAGGCGATCGGCGCCAGCGAGTACTCACCGGTAAACGGCATGGCCATCAGCCCGGCGGCCGGTGCCGAGAAGCCCAGCGCGTAGCCCGCCACGGCCGTCGTGGCGATGCCGATCAGGATGGCGCCCGGCACCTTGCGCACCATCAACAGCGCGATCAACACGAATCCGGCGATCGCCAGCATCACGTGCGGATCGTGGAATGCGCCAATCCTCACCGGTACATCCGGCGCGCGCAACAGGCCCTGCCCTGGCACGAGTAGCGCCGATGCCGGCAGGCCGGCGGCTCCGCTTGTGACGATGCCGGTTTCGTAGAGGCCAATATAGGCAAGGAACAACCCGATGCCGGCGGCGAAGCTGTGCTTCAAACTGGGTGAAATGGCGTTGGCCAGCTTGGACCGCACCTGCAGCAGGGTGAGCGCCAGAAACACCACGCCGGCCACAAACACCGACCCGAGCCGCTGTTCCCATGTGGCACCCATGGCGGCCAGACCGAACGCAATAAAGGCGTTCTCGCCCATGTACGGAGCCACGGCGATGGGCCGGTTGGCGTAGAGACCCATCAACAGCGATCCAAACGCGGCCGTCAGGATGGTGGCCACGGTGCTTGGCCCCATCGGGATGCCGGCGGCGCTCAGAATCGCCGGATTCACAACGATGATGTACGCCATCGTGATGAAGGTGGTGAGACCGCCCAGCAGTTCACGCCTGAGCGTCGAGCCGCGCTCGGTGACATGAAACACGGTGTCGAGCATCGCCGTCACTATACGTTGCGGCGAATCTTGGCGATTTTCGACTCGCGATCGGCGATAAAGCGTTCGCGGTCGCGGTGATACTCGGCTTCGATCACCGCGCGCGCCTCGGGTTCCGCGACCTTCCTGAGCGTGGAGTGGTGCAGCACCTCGCGCTCGGCAAGCTTGGAGTCGTAGAAGTTGCGCGCCTCGGCAATCTCGGCGCGTTGTGTGTCGGAAAGGGGAACCTGCTCGATCCCGGCGTCGGCGTCCTTCTTACGGAGCCGCTCCATCGCCAGGTCGTACGCGCTCTTGGGTGCTTCGTCGTTCATGCTGGTGATGATACCGCAGGGAGCAT
>CAYHRK010000306.1:0-4338 GCA_964358795.1 uncultured Vicinamibacterales bacterium | reverse complement strand
CATGGCGTACTGACCGCACTTCTGAAACAGCGGACAGCTCCAGCAATCGGCCGCCACTTTTTCGGGCAGCCAGAAGTGCGGCACGATGGAGAACCCGAGGCGCACAAAGAACCGCGGATCGTGCGTGAACGCACACAGGGTGCGATACCGGCCCGCTCGCGCCCGGCGCCGGAGCTCCTCAATCACCCTCCTGCCCACGCCCAACCCGCGTTCGTCGTCTTGCACCACGAGCGAGCGCACTTCGGCCACGCCGGGGCTGAGCGGCGCCAGCTCGCCGCATGCGACCAACTGGCCGTTTCGCACGACCACCGCGAACCGCGAGGCGTGGATGGCAATCTCGCTTAGCGTACGCGGCAACAGGTGCCCGGCAGCCAGGTTGCTGCTGATCAAATCGTGGATGGCCTGCGCATCACCAACCCTGGCGGGCCGCACATCGAGCACGGCTGCGGCACTCAGGGGAACGGCCGGCACGACGCCGTGAGCGATCGGAACTGTTGAGGCGACGGCGGTGTTCATGCAGCGCACTCCCTGGTCACTTCGGCCAGCACCTTGTCCAGCAAGGCGAGCCCCTCGTCTGCCTCGGCGGCGGTGATCACAAACGGTGGCAGCAGGCGAATCACGGTGCCAGAGGTGCGATTGATCAACAGACCGCGGCGAAGCGCGGCTTCGACAAACGGCGTCGCGTCCACCTGCAAATCGAGACCCCACATCAGACCGGCGCCGCGAACCTCGCGAATCACGGGATGTTTGGCAGCCAGCTCGCACAGCCTGGCTGCTACGTGCGCGCCCACCTGTCGGACGTGGTCCTGCAGGCCTCCCGCGACCAGGGCGTCCAGAAACACCAGCGCCGCACGGCACGCCAGCAGGTTGCCGCCGTACGTGGTGCCGTGATCGCCGAACGACACGGCTTGCGCAACGCGCTCGCTCAAGAGCGCCGCGCCCACCGGCATGCCGCCCCCAAGCGCCTTGCCCACCGCAACCAGATCGGGCTGCAGGCCGATACGCTGGAATCCGAAGGCGTGGCCCGTACGCCCCAGGCCGCACTGCACCTCGTCAGCCATCAGCAGGACGCCTGTTCGTTGCTGCGCCTCGCGAATAGCGGCAGCAAACTCAGGGCCGAGCGGCCGCACGCCCCCTTCGCCCTGAATGGCTTCGACGATGATGGCCGCCGTCGACGATGAGACGGCCGCGGTCAGGGCTGCCGGGTTGTCGGGCGAGACAAACGTGACGCCAGGAACCAGCGGCGCAAACGGCGCACGGTAGTGATCGTCCCAGGTGACCGATAGCGAACCGAACGTGCGGCCGTGGAAGGCGTGTTCGAGGGCCACGTACTGCGTCCGTCCGGTTTCGCCTGCCGTGTGCCAGAATCGCCGGGCGAATTTCAGGCAGCCCTCAATCGCTTCGGTGCCGCTGTTGCAGAAAAACGCGCGCGGCAGGCCCGAGAGGGAAGCCAGACGAACCGCCACCTGGCCCTGCAGTTCGTGGTAGTAGAGGTTCGACGTGTGGACCAGCGTACGCGCCTGAGCGGCCAGCGCGTCGGCCAGCGCCGGGTTGGCATGACCGAGTGATGCCACGCCGATGCCCGACACCAAGTCGATATACCGCCGGCCCCGATCGTCAAACAGGTACACGCCCTGGCCGTGGGTGAACAGCACCGGGTTGCGCTTGTACGTCTGCAGCACGTGGCGGCTCTCGAGCGCCTTCACGCTGTCAGCCTGCGCGGCAGGTTGAACCGTCGCTGTGTCGTTCATGCCACCATCCTCGTCAGCGTGCTTCCGGTCGCTTCGCCATGCAGGACCGCCGATTCGAGGCTGGCCGTGTCGCGGCCATCGACAATCAGCACCGATCCGACGCCCGCGTGCAGCGCAGCGCGGCAGGCGTGCAGCTTGGCCAGCATGCCAGCGTTGGCCGTGCCGCTGGCAATGAGCGCCTGCTCAACCTCGTGCCCGAGCTGCTCGATGGTCTGACCCGTTCGGTCGAGCACGCCCGGCGTGGTTCCCGCCATCACCAACCGCTCGGCCCACAACCGCGCGGCCAGCGCACCGGCCATGGTGTCGGCATTCACGTTGTAGAGATCGCCGCGGTGGTCAGCACCGATGCTGGCCACAACCGGCACGTATCGGCCCGCCAGCAGGTGGTGCAGCAGGTGGGGCACACCATCGGTCACCGGCTGTCCCACGCGGCCAAGCGACACCGTGCTGCCGTCGACCGACGTGAACGGCGCCATCGGTTCTACGGGCAATACTCCGGTATCGGCACCCGTCAACCCCACAGCCTGGCCGCCTGCCGCCACGACCGCCGCCACAAACCGCGTGTTGATGGTGCCGGCCAGCACCGGCACCACCACGGCGAGCGTGTCCTCGTCGGTGACGCGCAAACCGTCCACCTGGCGCTTCGGGATTCCGGCCTTCGCCAGCGACGCATCGATCTCGCGGCCGCCGCCGTGCACCACCACCAGCGGACCCCGGCGCGCGATCGAAGCCACCAGTCTGGCCAGCGCCTGCACGCGCTCCGGGTCTTCGAGCAATTCGCCGCCCAGTTTCAACACCGTCGGCCGGCTCATGACAGCAACCCCGTGCGTTCGTCGAGCCCGCACATCAGATTCAGGTTCTGCACGGCCTGGCTGGCGGCGCCCTTCAACAGATTGTCGAGGCACGACACCATCACCAGGCGGCGCGACGGCTCGTGAACCTGCCAACCGATGTCACAGAAGTTCGTGTAGGCCACGTGCTTGATTTCCGGCAGCACATCGCCCCACAGGCGCACAAACGGCGCGTCGGTGTACGCCGCTTCGAGCACACGCTGCACATCGGCGGCGGTAAGCCCCGGCCGCAGACGCACATAAATCGTCTCGAGAATCCCCCGGTTCAGCGGAACCAGGTGCGGCACAAACGTGACGCCGCACCCCAACGCCTGCTCCATCTCCGCCGTGTGACGGTGATTGAAGAGGCTGTAGGCGGAGACGCTGCCATGGTTTTCCGAGAAGTGGGTGCGCTCGCTCGGCACCTTACCCGCACCAGACACGCCAGACTTGGCGTCGATGATCACATCGCCATCGAGCATTCCTGCCTCTGCCAGCGGTTCAAGCGCAAGCAGGGCAGCGGTGGGGTAGCACCCCGGGCACGAGACCAGGTTGGCCCCGGGCAACGCCGCGCGGCTGCGTTCGGGCAGCGCGTAGATGGTGCCGGCGGGCACGTGAGCCGTGTCCGGATACCAGCGTTGGCGAGCCAGCGGATCGCTGAGGCGAAACGCGCCCGACAGATCCACGACGCGGGTTCCTGCAGCCACAAGGGCCGGGCCGACGGTGGCAGAGGCCTGTTCCGGCAGGGCCATGCACACCACATCGCACGTTGCGACCAGCGCCTCCACGTCCAGCGGCTGGATCTCATCGTCCCAAATTCGCGCCAGCGCCGGCAGGCGTCGCGTCCCGTTGGATCCGGACGACATGGCCGCGCCCAGATGGACGCCGGGGTGACGCGCCAGCAGGCGCACGAGTTCCTGGCCCGCGTATCCGGTGGCCCCGGCAATGCCGGCACGAATCTGAGGCGCCTGTGTCTGCGACATCTGTGTCTGCTCTGAGTCCTTCGATGCACCAATACGGCAACGGATTTGTGCCCTCAGGACTTAGTGTCCCGAGTCGGAAGTTCGCCGACATATTCCGGGCGGGGCATCCCGCCTCGCTGCGTTGCTCATCGCTCAAATATTCCCGATATTCTCGCGTTTCGCGCCTTGCGATCCGGGCGCCGCGCGCCGGACTATGTGTCACCGAACTTCCGACTCTGGACACTAGTGCTGAGGGAGCCACTGCGGCCCATGCGGTCGAAAGCGATACGGGGCCGTACTTGCGACTCGAAGCACTGAGTGAATAAGTATGCACAGTGCTTGGTGGAAAGTCAACCAATATTGCTTATAGACTGGCAATTGTATTGCAGTGTTATGCATGATGCTGTATAGTCATTCATCTCGCGTGGTGCCCATGAAGAAACGCCGTCAGTCCGCCATCCTCGAACTGATCGATCGCTACGAGGTGACCAGCCAGGAGGACTTCCGGCGCCGGCTGCGCGGTGTGGGGTTCACCGTGACGCAGGCCACCTTGTCGCGCGACCTGGCGGACCTGGGCCTGGTGAAAAACGCGGCCGACGGGGCGTATCACCGGCCCGGCAGCGCAGCCACCAACCCGGAGCTGGCTGCGGCGCGGCTGCAACACGCGGTGACGGAGTATCTGACCGGCGTGGACCGGGCCCTGCAGTTGGTGGTGCTGAAGACGGGCACCGCACAGGCGCAGCCGCTGGCAAGCGCCGTTGACGCCGCCGGGGTGGACGGCGTGGTGGGCACCAT
>CAYHRK010000305.1:3226-4347 GCA_964358795.1 uncultured Vicinamibacterales bacterium | reverse complement strand
TTAGTCCTGAGGGCACAAATGGGTTTCCGTAATTGTGCATCGAAGGACTAAGCTGGATTCATGGCTGTTGAACACTCGCAGATACTCCAGGCCCTCAAGGCCGTACAGGATCCGGATCTCCACAAGGATATCGTCGCGCTGGGGTTCGTCAAGAACGTCGCGATTGACGGCGGACACATCTCGCTGACAATCGAGTTGACGACGCCCGCCTGCCCTGTCAAAGAACAGATGAAGGAGCAGGCCCGCGCGGCGGTGATGCAACTGTCCGGCGTGGGCGCGGTCGACGTCACCATGACCGCGCGGGTGCGGGCGGCCGTGTCGCCCGACTTGAACAGAGCCCCGGTTGCAGGCGTGAAGAACGTGATCGCGGTTGGTGCGGGCAAAGGCGGCGTGGGCAAGACCACCGTGGCGGTGAATCTGGCACTGGCCCTGGCGACGACCGGCGGCCGCGTGGGCATGATCGACGGCGACATCTACGGTCCGAACGTCCCGATCATGCTGGGGCTCAAGGCCCAACTGGGCACCGATGGCGGGAAGATCGTGCCTGCCGAGAAGTACGATCTCCAGGTGGTGTCGATGGCCTTCCTCACGCCAGATGACGCACCGATCATCTGGCGCGGGCCGATGCTGCACGGCGTGATCAAGCAGTTCTTTCATGAAGTCCGATGGGACAATCGCGACTACGTGGTGGTGGACCTGCCTCCTGGCACCGGCGACGTGGCCATGAGCATGGCCCAGACCGCCTACGTGGCCGGCGCCATCGTCGTCACCACGCCGCAGCAGGTGTCGCTGGCCGATAGCCGGCGCGCGGTGGCGATGTACCAGAAGCTGGAGATTCCGATTCTCGGCATCATCGAGAACATGAGCTACTTCGCGTGTCCTTCGTGCCGGCACGAAAGCGACATCTTCGGCCGTGGCGGCGGAGCGCGGCTGGCCGACGAGCTGAAGGTGGCGTTTCTCGGCAGCATTCCGATTTCCGAACCGGTGCGCGTGGGCGGCGACACGGGCGTGCCGATCATCTTGAGCGATCCCTCGTCGCCGGCGGCACTGGCATTCATGGCCGCCGCCGAGCGCACGGCGGCGCAGGTGTCGATCCAGAGCTTCCGGAAGCCGATGATCTC
>CAYHRK010000305.1:0-3126 GCA_964358795.1 uncultured Vicinamibacterales bacterium | reverse complement strand
GATCATCGCCAGCACTATCCGGTGGCGGAGGTGCAGGCCATGTACCCGCTTGTGCGGGACGAGCACCTGCGCGAACTGGAGCGTCACGCGTTGCTTCGCGTGGGCGCCGGGGATGACGGCCAGCGGGTGATGTCGTTCAAGGATTTGCTGGTCGTGCGGCACGTACACGCCGACCTGAAGCGTGGTGCCACGTTCCGCGCGGTCGTTCGGTCTCTGGCCGCCACGCGGTTCGGACAGCTCGCGCTGGACTTCCGCACCGAGCCCCAGCCAGCCAAGGTCATCACGCTTCAACAACCGCCGGCCGTGGTGCAGGCTCGCGCCCGTGCGGCGGGTGGCGACTATCCGGCTGGGGTCACCCAACCGGCCGAAGCGTCGCTGGCCGAGCAGTACTTCCTGCTGGCTTCGACTCTGGACGACGGGACCGTCGAGAACCGCGCGCGAGCGGCCGACGCGTATCGCCAGGCGCTCGAGGTGGAGCCGCGATTGGTGCCGGCCACCATCAACCTGGCGAACATCCACTACGCGAACGACCACCTGATTGAAGCCCAGGCCCTCTACGAGCGGGCCATTGCGCTCGACCCAGACGTGTTCGAAGGCTTCTTCAACCTGGGCAATATCCATCACGACCTGGGCCGGTACGCCGAGGCCGAGGGGTTCTATCGCCGGGCCCTCGAGATCAGTCCCGGGTACCCTGAAGCGCACCTCTACCTGGCCGTGGCCCTCGAAAAGGCCGATCGGCCTGGTGATGCGCGGCCTCACTGGCAGGCCTACCGCAACCTGGCGCCCAACGGCGAATGGGTCGATCTGGCGCGCGAGTTCGGCGATAATTAATAGCGATCGCGCTGATCTGGTGGCGTGAAGGGGCGCTTGCGGGGATTGCGGCGAACCTTGTAGAGGCCGCAGTCGACGCACCACGCCTCCGGATCGAACGTGGTGGTGCCCGCCATGTGCATCACGTCGCGATGCGTGCAGTGCTGGGGCACGCCGTCCTCGGCAGCCTGGCGCCAGCGGCACGTCTGAAATCGCTGGTCACCCGGAAGCAACGGGGAGATCGGAGCCGGTTCTGGTGCCGCAGGTTGGTCCGCCGCTGGCACCGCAGGGGCGAGGAAGCGGCCCGCGCCAGTGTCTCCAATACCATCCATATCCAAATATTGTGCCACATTTGGCCCCCAGCTGCAACAGCATGGGCCGACAGCGGCATGGGTGACGTAATCGTGATCCGCGCGACATCGGACGTCGCACTCCACACACAGGCGTCCTGGATAGGTCCTCCGCACTCGGTCCGCATCACAGCGCCCGCACCGCCGCTTCCACCCTCCGGGCCAGATCGGCGTAGTCGTCGCCTTTCAGCGCCAGGGGCGCCCCGAAGCGAACACGCACCCGTCCAGGGCGGGCCATCCGCCAACCGACGCGAAGTACGCGATCCAGGCCGTCGAGCCGGATCGGGATCACCGGCAGTCCGAGGCGGCTGGCGATCATGCCCACTCCGGCGCGAAACGGCTTCATCGATCCGGATTCGGCTCGCTCGCCTTCGGGGAAAATCAGTACCGAGTAGCCGTCTTCCGCGAGGTCTCCAATGTAGCGTAGCGTGTCACGGGCGCCTGTCTCCCTCTGCGGCAGTGGGAAAGCGTTGAAGCTGAGGGCAGCGAGGTAATACAGCAAGCCATTGATGAAGCGGTCGCTCCTGGAAAAGCCGGCCGGGAAAAAGTGCGCCTTGAAGAACTCCTTGGCCATCGCCGGCGCCACCTGGCGCCGCCACTTCGGCGGCAATGCCGCCAGCACGACCGGCCCGTCCATGTGGCTCTGGTGGTTTGCCGCGAACACCACGGGTCCCTGGACGGCGTCGAGATGCTCCAGGCCATCGACATGGATCCACGCAAACAGCCGCGTCAACGGCAACACGAGGCAGACAAGCAGGACATGGCGGACCAGGCGGGCCGCCCACGTTCGGTTCCAGGCAGGGAACACCACGCTGTCTCGACCCTGGCTTGCCGCCACGGGAGCGGACTGGACCAGCGCCCGAAGATCGCCCAGGCTTCGTGCAGAGGCGAACGCCGACTCATCCACCGAGGTGCGGAATCGCTGCTCGATGGCCGCCATCAGTTCCACCCGATCGAGCGAACTGAGCCCCAGTTGGTCCAGGCTCGTCGCAGGTTCCAGCGTGCGTCCGTGGGCGAAGCGGGCGAACAGATCGTCAATCGAGTCGGCTGCTTGCGCCACCGGTCCCAATCCCTGGCCGCTCTGAGCCCACTTTCTGATCTCGACCCGTTTCAGTTTTCCCGTACCGTCGGTGCGAGGCAACTGCGCTGCGGGCCACACCGACGCCGTCTGGATGCGCTGATGCTCCGCCAGTTGCGCGTTGGCGTCGGCGAGTACCGCCTCGACCTCCACACCGGAGGTGAGCACAACGACGGCGTGCACGCGCTCGCCACCGCCGTCGGTGATGCCCACCACCGCCGAGTCGGTCACGCCCGCCACGCCGTTCAGCACCCGTTCCACGTCGTCGGGGAATACGTTCAGGCCATCGGGCCTCAGAATCATCTCTTTCTTGCGGCCGCGCACGTAGAGACGGCCGCTCTCGTCCATCTCGCCCACATCGCCCGTGCGCAGCCAGCCATCCTCGAACGCCGCGGCCGTGGCTTCGGGAGCATTGAAGTACCCCTGCGTCACGTTGTCGCCCCGCACCAGGATCTCGCCATCGGCGGCCAGCTTCACCTGCAGGCCATGAATCGGCTTGCCGACCGAGCCGCGCTTGGTCGAAAACGGATGGTTCAGCGTCACCACCGGCGCCGTTTCGGTGAGACCGTAGCCCTGGATCAAGACGAATCCCAGCCGCGACCAGAACAGTTCCAGTTCAGGATCGAGAGGCGCGGCGCCTACCACGCAGCTCCAGAATTTCCAGCCGAACAGGCGGTGGACATCTCGATGCGCCCACCAGCGCCTAGCCCAATGCTGCTTGCTCTCGGCCATCCGTGACGTCGATGGCGCCACATGCCTCACGTGTTCGCGCAGCACACCGATAATCTTCGGCACCGACACCAGCACCGACACGCGCCGCCGTTTGATCTGGCGCACGATGTCGTGCGGATGGTAGCTGCGCATGAAGATCGTGGTGCCCGGCAGCAT
>CAYHRK010000304.1:0-4387 GCA_964358795.1 uncultured Vicinamibacterales bacterium | reverse complement strand
CTGCCGTCATTCCGGGGCCGCGTAGCGGAACCCGGAATCCAGTCAGGGTGACCACACTGGACCCCGGTTTTCACCGGGGTGACGATAGATGAACAGTAATGGCCTTAAGAACCTCCAGGAGCAGGCAGCTCCGGCGGACAGGTCGGCACGATCGATGCAGGGTCGGATGTGTGTTTCGGGAGCATCATGAATCGACGCGTGATCGTTTCGCTTGTCGTCGTCGGACTCTTGGCGGGTGGTGGCATCGGCGGCCTGGCCTTCGTGTCCGGGCGCGGGTTCTCTGCTCGCGCCGAGCCGTCTCGCCTCGAGGCGTCGCTTGCCCGGAGCCTTCGCGGTGTGATGGTGCCTCGAACCGTCCGAGATCTCAAGAATCCTGTGGAAGCCACCCCGGAAGTCATGCAGGACGCGCTGTCCCACTTCGCCGATCATTGCGCGACCTGTCACGGAAACGACGGACGCGGCGCGACGACCATCGGCAGGGGGCTGTACCCGAAGGCGCCAGACATGCAATTGGCGGATACGCAGTCGCTGACCGACGGCGAACTGTTCTACATCATTGAAGAGGGAATCCGGTTTACCGGCATGCCAGGATGGGCCACCGGAACGCCAGACGGCGCACGTGCCAGTTGGGCTCTTGTCCACTTCATCCGGCGGCTGCCCAAACTATCGGCAGCCGACTTTGAACAGATGAGGAGTCTGAATCCCAGGAGCGTCAACGATCTGCGTGAGGAAGAAGAGATCCTGCAGTTCCTGGAGAGGCCTTCCGGCGCCACGCCGACCGGTGCCGGCCCACCCCCAGTCCACCACAAACAACGTTAAGGAGTGCCCCCAGTGAAGAAGCTTCTTGCCCTGAGCCTGTGTTCGTTCGTTCTCACACTCCCGCCGATCACCCTTGCCGCACACGACGGCGAGGTGCACAAGAATCTGAAGTGCACGGTTCAGACAGTGAACGACACAACGCTCGTCGTGAAGGGCACCGATGGGAAGACGATCACGGTGGCCTTGAAGGCCAACACGAAGTACCTGCGAGGCACGACTCCGATCAAGCGCGGCGACGTCAAAGTCGGTGAGCGCATCGTCGTCGGCGTGTCCTCTGTGAAGGAGCCGTACACGGCTGTCGTCGTCCGCCTGGCCGAGACAGGGACGATAGGAAAACAATAACCGGGGCGCCTACCGACGCGTCATGTCGCTGCTGATCCCGATCGTGAGACCGTACTTTGGACTTGCCTGTGTCAGGCCCACGAATGGCAACACCGTCAGACTGGCTCGTTCGCTGATCGTGAAGCCCACTCCGGCGCTCAGTTCGGCCGGGGCACCGAACTCCGAGACGATCGCCGAGTTACCGTATGCCGCTCCCAGCAGGAAGAACCGCGACGACAGCTGTCGACCACCGCCAACACCCCACAGCAGCGCGTTGTTCAGCTTGACTCCCGCCGGACTACCGATCTTGACGAAGCCGGCGTCCCCATAGATCCACCCGTGCGCGAAGCGCCTGCGCACTGTGGCGGTGCCAGCCACGTCTACCTTGCCCGTACCGAGGCCTTGTGACGCGGAGGCTGTTGGTACTTTGATCCGGGTACCCAGCACCACCTGCAGCCCGGTGGTGGCGTCATCCACGACCCGGTATCCTGCACCCGCGACGATGTCGCCAAAACCTGACTGACTGATGAGAAACGGCGTGGTCGTACCTGCAGTGGCTGTGCCCGGTGTCTGGGTTTGAGAGTTGCCCATCATGCCGCCACCCATCATGCCGTTGGGTCCCATGGGCACCCCGGCGATTGGGGCTCCGCTCATCGTGCCCTGCATCGGGATGAACCCGCCTTGCGACCACAGAACCGTGCCGTCCATGACTGAGACGAAGGGAAAGGACCCAGAAAATTCGAATCGCCCAACGTCGACGCGCAACGAGGCCGGCGCGTACACCACTTTTGTCGTCTGTGCGCTGCCGAACGTACCGGACCCGAACCGGAAGTTCACGCCAGCCGACACTTTCGTATCCTGCGCGAGAGCGGCGGTGGCCCCCAACAACACTGCTCCGACGACCAGCGCGGCTGTCAGTGCGGGAGTCGGCCTACTTCCCGCCACGGGACATTCCCTTCGCCGCCTGATTCAGGTTCTTCATCATGCCCTGGACCGCCGTCCCCATCTTCTGGAACTCCGTTCCCGCCTGCTGAAACGCCTTCATCGCGTCGTTGTTGCTCATCATGCCGGGGTTCTTGGCCATGTCGCCAAGGACCCCGTGTACCTGGTGCATCTGGTCGACCAGGCCACGGACCGACGACATCATCTGGTCGTGCTGGGAACCGAAGGACCCCGTCGGCATTGATGTGAAGTCGCGCATCATCGACGTCACGCCATTCATCATCGAGTCGATGCCACGCATCATCTGGTCGGACGACATTGTGCCCTGCATCGTGCCCTGCATGGCACCGTGCTGGTGCCCGGTCATCTGGCCGCCTCCCATCTGGGCGGCGACGGTGGTGGCGAGACTTACGGCGAACACGGCGGCGGCAAACGTCAGGACGGTTCGGAACGGTTTCATGAGTCACTCTCCATGGGTTGACTGGGCCGGTGGTTGAAAGAACCGATGGCCGGCTCTTTGGCTTGAGAACGCACAACCCATGCCAGCGGTAGGACTTGTCACGGCCTAACCCCAATACTGTTCACATGCGGGCTTAATGACCTGTGTGGAGATGCGGGCGCGCGGGGACGTGCGGCTCAGCGTGTGGAACTGGCAACGATCGAGCAAGAGAGAATCGGTGAGGGGATACTCCCAGCGGTCAGCCCCGCATTGGGGCAGCGCCAGGCCGGCGAATTCCGTGTCTGAAATCAAACAACAGATCAGTTGTGATGTTTGACATCACGCACCGTCTGCGGTTCTGAACCGGTCGGTGGGTCCTTCTCGCCGTCCAACCCGTGTTGTCGATGGCAAGCGTCTTGCCTCATGGGTAGACTTTGATGGGTTTCTTTCTTCTCTTGAGGTCATTCTGATGGTCATGCCCTTCTTGTCGCATCGGCGCACATTCCTGAAAACCACGGCAGCTGCGGTCGCCGCATTGGCGGTACCTCGCGTGGCGTGGGCCGAACAAGACAACCAGGAGGTTCCGGTTCCTGAGATCAGGCTGGTCGCCCAGGAGGGTGACATCGAAGTCGCTCCGGGCCGGATCTGGCGAACGTGGACGTACAACGGACAGGTGCCCGGACCCCGTCTTCGAGTACGCCAAGGCGAGCGGTTGCGCGTCATCCTCAAGAACGAGCTGACCCAGCCCACCACCATTCATTGGCACGGCGTGCCGGTGCCCAACAACATGGACGGTGTCCCCGAACTGACACAGGACGCGGTGATGCCAGGCGAGCAGTTCGTCTACGAGTACACGGCGGAGGTGCCTGGCACGTACTTCTATCACTCACACGTGGGCCTTCAACTCGACCGGGCGCTCTCGGGATCGCTCGTGATCGATCCCGCCGAGGAGACGCTTGCGTTCGACGCCGACATCACGCTGGTCCTCGACGACTGGCTCACCATCACGCCCGAGCAGGCCATGACGGCCATGTCACAACCAGGCCGGATGGGCGGCATGATGGGCCGGTCCAGCGACCCGCCCTACGCCGGGTATCTGATCAACGGCCGAATCACCGCCGGAGCCGAACCCCTTCGCGTCGCGCGAGGGCAGCGGATTCGCCTCCGATTCATCAACGCCGGGGGCGCGACAACATTCCGATGCGGGATCGAAGGTCACCGGCTCGAGGTCACGCACGCCGACGGACAGCCTGTCCTACCCGTGCTGGTCGACACCATCGTTCTGGGCGTGGGCGAACGTTACGATGTGATCGTGACGGCCGACAACCCGGGCTCCTGGCCGCTCGTCGCCGGACCCGTCGACAGCGTCGTTCCCGGAGTTGTGGCCCCGTTCGTGTACGCCGGATCGCAAGGAGTGTTGACCCCGCCCGTAGTCTGGCCGCCGAGGCTGCGCACCGGTCGCGTGTTGCGGTATGCGGATCTGCAGGCACTCAACGCGAACGCCACTGAGACACGTACTGGGCTGGCACGAACGATCCCGCTCGAGCTGGCCGGCGGCATGATGGGGAGCAACGCCTGGACGATCAACGGGCAGGCCTACCCCAACGCGTCACCTATTACGGTCGACCGTGGCGAGCGGATTCGTTTCTCGATGTTCAACCGGTCGATGGTTCGCCATCCCATGCATCTGCACGGCCACTTCTTCCGGTTGGTGAATCCGCTTACTGGCCGGGCGACGGGTCCCGTGAAGGACACCGTGCTCGTCGAGTCGATGATGGGACGGGCCGAGGTGGA
This sequence comes from uncultured Vicinamibacterales bacterium, assembly GCA_964358795.1. Lineage (GTDB taxonomy): Bacteria > Acidobacteriota > Vicinamibacteria > Vicinamibacterales > JAKQTR01 > CAYHRK01. Next base: position 72 of record CAYHRK010000304.1, on the reverse strand, counting down.
GTGGGTCGCCGACAATCCGGGACGCTGGTTCCTGCACTGCCACAACGCGTACCACATGGAGGCAGGCATGGC
>CAYHRK010000303.1:0-4403 GCA_964358795.1 uncultured Vicinamibacterales bacterium | reverse complement strand
GAGGATGTAGGTCTTGCAGGTCTCCCAGATGATGTTCGAGACGTCGAGCATGCTCTGGTGCGCCGGCAGGGCCTTGACCTGCCGGTACATGGCCAGGCCGAAGAGCATCCCCAACACGCACACGCCGAGTCCCACGTAGAGGAGCAGCAGGCCCGAGACCGGGCTGCCGAAGAGCTGGTAGGTGGTGTCAATGGTGGGGATCTCGAGATCCAGCTCGCTGGCGAACGCGCTGCGAGACGATGTGAGCGAGACCAGCCCCGCAGCCAGCAGGCCGGCCACGCCCGGGAGGGCTCTCCGCGCGACGAGACCCATGTGGCGCAACATCTTCATGCAAAGCTCCTTCGGTAGGACTCGAAGATCCCGGCATGCGCCGGCGGGGTTCCACCGGCGGGACGGCGCGAGGATGCGCGCACGCGAGGAGCCCGGCCGGCGGAGGGGGATCGGCGCCTCCGAGCCGGGCGACCCGGCGCGGAAGGACGAGGGAATGTAGCCGAGCGCCGCGGGGCGGGCAAGAAGATTGCGGGAGATTGCGGGAGATCGCGGGAGATCGCGGGCGCAGGGCGGGTTGGGACCAACGGCTCGGGGAGGGCTCCCGCGCCCTCCCCGAGCATTGCCCTCCTGAGTCGGATTCCTGGAAGCACTCCCCGGCCATCAGAGCCACCACGTGCGCGCGATGACTCAGCGAGTCGTCCCGGAGGTGGATCGCCGTGGAGGACCCCCTTCCAGGTGGCGTCTCACCCGACCTGTTCGTTCCCGGTCACTGCCTGGCCAGGGCGTCCCTCTGCCGCAGGCCGCCGTCCATGTACAGGATCGAGGACCGTAGCATCCCCATGATGTACTTCGCGTTGTGGACACCAGAGCTGCGGTCCTGCTTGGCCACCAGCAGGTTCCACACCGCGCCGGCCGAGTCGGCCGAGGTCGTGACCCCTGACTTCGCGTGCCCGGCCTCGATGAGCCCCGCGGCCTCGAGGCGCGTCGTGAGCTCCCCGATCAGGACCTCGACGCTGTCCTGGACCGAGAAGCCGAGCCCGACCTCGCTGAAGTCGGTGATCTCGCCGTGGCACTCAAAGCACGCCGCAGTGTTGCGGATGACATCCGGGTCCGTGCCCCACTCCATGTTGAACGCATGCCCGCCGACGACGTTTCGGCTCGTGGTCTTCTTGTGGCAGTCGAGGCACCCGGCCTCGGTCGCCCCGCGGTGGTTGGTCTGCTCGTAGGTGAACCCGGCGTACTCGTAGCCGTTCGAACCGATCAGCATGTCGCCCTGCACGCCGTAGTGCGGCCCCCAGTACTGGCTGGTGAACTTCGTGCTGGCGGTCACGTACGTGTTGACGTTGCGTCGCGACTGGTGGCACGCGACGCAGATGTTGCCGCCCTTCAAGTCGTACGACGTGCCGTCCTGGAGCGTCGCGATGGCCGTCCACCTGAGCCCGAAGTTGCCCTCGCTGTGCGGCGCATGGCACGTGAAGCAGTGGATGGAGGTCGGGTTCTCGATCACGTCAGGAGCCGTCGTACCGGTCGCCCTGGCCACGAACCCTTCGCTCGTGTGGCAGCCCTTGCAGGTGCTGAAGTTCTCGTTGAGGGTCTCGCCACTCGCGTGCTTCGAGTTCTGCCACTGCTGCGCCGCGGCCACCAGGAACGTGCTGGTGTCGCTGTGACACCCGAAGCAGTTCTGCGGTCCTTGCACCACCTCGACGCGGGTGATCTTCCGCGTGCAGGCCACAAGCATGAATCCGACCGCAGCGATTGCCGCCAACGCCATGACTCTCCTGACCATTGCCATCGTCATATCCTCCTCGGGTAGGGCAGGGAACTGCCTCCGTCGATCACTTCAGGTGCAGGTCATACGCCAGGTTGATTCGCACCACGTTCGCGGTGTAATAGCGATTCGTCAGAACGTAGTCGTCGTAGTTGTAGACGTTGTACTTGACCTCGACATGGTAGTCGTTGAGGAGTGTGTAGGCACCCTCCAGGAAGACCAGCGACTTCTCGATGTCCAGGTCCTTGCCGACGGACACATAGGTCACGCCGCCAGCGAGCCGCACGTTTCTGATCCGGTCGAACTCCACCCGGCCCGTCACGAGGTGGCTCCTGGTATGGAACCCGCGCGCGAGGTCCTCGTAGTCATCGGTCGAGACGCTGTAGTCTCCCGAGAGAGCGCCCCACCCGTTGCAGGTGTAGCGTCCAAAGGCGTCGATCACGTCGCCGTCGGCAGTGACGCCGATGTCGGGGAACTCACGCTGGCGCCTCGAGTAGCCCAGGCCCAGGGCGACAGCGTCATGGGGTTGCACCTGGAGCTTCGCACGGATCTGCGTGGCCTCGACGTCCTTGAGCAGCGTCAACTCCTCCTGGTCCTTCTTGACGCGGCTGGCGTAGTCCAGCTTCGCGCTCACGTACTTCTCGTAGCGGAACGCCGTGCCGGCGCGCCAGGTGTGATAGCTGGTCAGAGTCCGATCGTCGTCGGCGATCTCGTAGCCGTAACCGCCGGTCACGCGGCCGCGCTTGTAGGAATACGTCGCGTCGAAGTTGTTCTGGAAGCGGTCGGTCGTGAGCAGGGTCGACTTGTTGTCGACGCGGTTGGCTTCGAAGTTGTACTTGAGCTGGAAGGCGCCCGTCGGTTGGACCACGCCGGCGTACTGGAGGTTCGCCAGGGTGTAGTCGAGGTCCCGGTTGGAGAGCTTGCGCACCCCGTAGGCCCCACGGAGGAAGTGGGTCCACTGGTCGCAGAACGGGCTGGGAGCGTAGAGCCTGGCGGACACCAGCCGGCCGGTGCGGTGCGCGGTCGGGTCGAGCGCGTCGCTGTAGTCGGACACGCGATAGGAGACCGCACCCCCGCGCCGGTCCTTGCGGATGTCCGCCGTCACGTCGCCGGTCTTCAGGGCGTTGTCGTACCGCGTCCCGAGCGAGCTCACCGTGCCGAGTGGGTAGGGCAGGCGGTCGCCGTCGCGCGCCAGGTAGCCGAAGCTCCCGGAGAGGCCCAGCCACGCGAGCGGCGTGAGATGGGCTCCGACCCTCAGGTCCTTGCGCTCGGCGTTGACCCCGCCGTCGGGGGAGAAGATCTGCCGATGCTGGTCGTAGCCCGCCGTGAGCTTGAACGTGCCCGGCACCCGGTAGACGAGGTCGCCTCGGCGTGCGCCCAGGTTGATCTCCCGCAGATCGAGCATGAAGGTGTGGCGGGGATCCAGCGTCCCGTTCAAGCGGATCTGCGTGACGGAGAACCCATCGTAGATGTTGTAGGTCTCCTGGACGGCGGAGCGGTCTCCTTCCTCATCCAGGAAGATGCCGCCCAGCTTCACCGTGCCGTTCAACGTGCCCGCCCACGGCGCAGACGCAGCGAGGGTGACGATCAGCAGGCCGCACATGGTCGCGATCTTTGTCGTTCGCATTCCTGTACCGTCCTAGAACTTGTGGCAGCCGACGTTGAAGCAGCCGCTGCCCTCGAGCGACTCGCTCAGGAACAGGCGACTGACGTACGAGCCATGAGTGTCGGTGTGGCAATCGTTGCAGGGGACTCCCGACCAGGTCCTGCCGTGCATCGAGTTCGAGTTGTGGCGCGGGACCGAGTGGCACTGCGTGCACAGCTGGAAGTGTGGCGCCTCGTAGGGTTGCTTGAGCATCCTCGGCAGATACGACCCGTGCGGATCGTGACACGAAATGCACGCTCCCTCTTCCACGGAGTAGTCGACGGTCGCCTGGTGCTCGTACGGGAACGGCCCCTCGAACTCGGCATGACACTTCATGCAGACGCTCGTGCCGTTCGGCGACAGCTGGCGGCGCGTCTGGTCGAGGGTCATGTGGCAGTCGCTGCACTTGACGATCTGGTCGTTCACCGGGTGCCGGAAAGGCCGGGCGAACTGCGCCGCGACGTTGGTGTGGCAGCGCAGGCACAGGGCGCTCTCAGCCTCCTTGAGGAGCGCCGGATGCGCCGATGCGTGGACGCTGTGGCACGCGCTGCAGCCGACGCCGTTGGTCGCGTGGGAGTTCCTCTCGCGCATGTTCTGCTGGTGCGCGTTCTGATGGCACGCCGAGCACAGTTGCGCCCCGGCGGTCGCGTCGAGTTTGGACGGGTTGGTCATCGCGTACTGGTTGGGGTCGTCCTCCCAGTGACGCTGATCACCGGCGTGGCAATCCGTGCACGCCACGCGCGCGTCGGGACCGTCGGGCGCGCCGCCGGACGACCGGTGCGCGGTCGCGGCGAGAGCCGCGGCCTGGTCTGCATGACACTCGAGGCACGCTGCGCTCACGCGTGGATTGTCCCGCGCGGAAAGATCGCCGTAGTGCAGGGCGAGTGACGCAAGAGCCGAGACGCAGGCGATCAGGAATGAGAATGCGTATCGGTATGGGATCCTGGGTGACATGGGCAACGCGAGTCCCTCCGAAGAAACGTGGGGAAAGGAGCTTCC
>CAYHRK010000302.1:0-4420 GCA_964358795.1 uncultured Vicinamibacterales bacterium | reverse complement strand
AGCCCGGCGAGCGTGCTCGCGATGCCGCTGTCGACGAGGTGGGCTTTGGGCGTCTTCACCAGACGCCGGGCGTCGCTGGTGTGCCAGGCGGGTAGCCTCCGGACCAGGAACAGCCGCTCCAGCGCCGCGAGGTTGTTCTGAACCGTTTCCCGGCGGACGGCGAGGTGCTTGGCCAGAGAGTCGATATTCAGAAGCTGCGCCGTCTGTAGCGCGAGGTACGCGAGCATCTTATCAAGGTGGTCGAAATTCCTCAGATTCGCCGCGTCGCGCGCGTCTCGCTCGATGACGGCTGCGAGATAGTCGCGGTGCCACTGTCTCACGCGCGCCATCCGTGCTCTGCGGATGGCTTCCGGGTATCCGCCGCGCAGGACGCGTTCGACCAGCTCGGACGGGACCACCTTTGCCGGCCGGATGCTGCCCTTCAGGCGACTGGCGATCATCGCGGCGAGCAGCCCCCCGGTTTTGCGTTCCTTTTCCGCCTCGGTGAGGGGGTGAAGACGGACGAGCGCCATGCGCCCCGCCAGCGACTCGCTGACCGAGGGAAGAAGCAGCAGATTGGCGGAGCCGGTCAGGAGAAAGCGACCTGGCCGGCGCACCTCGTCGACAGCCATCTTGATTGCGGAGAGAAGCGCGGGCACCCGCTGTATCTCGTCGAGCGTGGCGCTGTCCGGCAGGCCGGTCACAAATCCCCTCGGGTCCAAGGCCGCCCGTTCGCGCAGGGTCTCGTCGTCGAACGAGTAATACGGCCGGTCGGGAAAGGCACGCCGGGCAAGCGTGGACTTGCCGCATTGCCGCGGGCCGAGGAGGCAGACAACCGGCGTGTCCGTCATCGCCTCGGCGAGAGGCGCGGCCATGTGGCGCGGGAACCAGTCGGCGGGTGCGTCCATATTGCTATTATATACCCGTCCAAACTACTATTAGCAAGCCGTCCAATCCGCTATTATCGGCCCGGCCACATTCCTATTTGGAGACCGGCCAATTGCCTATCTCGGCAAGCGGCGGCGCACGCCTCGGAGGCGTCAAACCAACCGAGTCCTCCCCGTCAGCAGCTCCTGCATCATCCCCTGCTTCAGGGCGCGGGTCTTCGCCAGCCGCTGCTCCAGCGCGGCGATCTCGGCGTCCATGTCGGAGAGGTCGGAGCGAGGGTTGTTTGCGTTGTTGAGGAACTGGAAAACGTCGCCGAACCGTTTCACCTCTCAATCCCCACTGAAGCCCGGAAGGCGGGTCTGGCCGTTGAGGAGCTGCTGCATGGCGGCCTGCTTGAGGTCGCGCTTCTTCGCGATGAGTCGGACCAGCGCGCCGATCATCACGTCTGCATCCCCCAATGCCTGGGCAATGGCGCGCTGTTCGACGAGGGGCGGCAGCTTAAGCGCTCGAAAGTACGGCAGACCGATCGTCTTGATCGTGTTTCCAATGGCGACTCTCTCGAACTCGGACTTCTTGGACTGAAGCCAGTAGTGGCCTTGGCCGTCCCGTTTTTTTCGACGTCGCTCGATCGAACATCAGCGGCATCGCTGTCCCCATCAGCCGGGGCGTCTCGCTGCCGGGCCGCGTCGCCTTTGATCCGCAAGCCCCGACCAAGTCAGGATCGGGGTTGACCGTGATCTTCAGGCCCACGCAAATCACACCGGATCGCGTGCTGAGGGGTGATTCCATCAACAGCGTGTTCCAGAAGGTCGTTCCAGTTTCGGCGGGCGGTCAATTCATGCTCGAAGGCCTCCCGCCAGGACGCGGACTGGTGTTCCTCGGCATGGGCGGCGCTGGCTTCGCCGTTCGCATGCAGCAAGGCGGCGTCGATGCCCCAAGAGGCGAAGTCCAGGCTCGAGGTCATGGCCAGCCTCCACACAAGTACGACGGGTAGCTTCTTCAGGCGGGTCTTCGCGAACCCGGACGGAGGATTCGTCCTCGACGAGCTTCCCCCGGGCGAGTACACCGTCATGGCCATCTGGCACATCGACGGTCGCTGGCAGACGCGGGTTGGGCTCGTCACCTCGGTGCACGTCGGCCCGGGCGCGATCGTCGACATCGAGATCGACATCGACGCGCGGGACATCCGTTCCGCGCGCTGACACGCTGGTCGCCAGGCGAGCTGTTCCGCGTCCTCGAGTCCGACCTCAGGGACCTCGAGGCGTTTGCCCGTGAACTCGGGGCGGCCGTCACCCGTCGTGGGAGGCGCCGGGCAGAGTCCCTCGGGCCGCGTGAAACGCGCGGAAGTTGGCGAGGGCCCACTCGTTGGTCATCGCATCCATACTCTCGATGGAGCGATGAGGATGGACGCCGGGTGGAAATCGCGGTCCCACGATCCGGTGACCAGCCGCCCAAAGCGATGCCATCGACTGAAACAGCACTGAATCCCCGGGTTCCCGCCAGAGGGGCTGTTCCATCTCGGCCACCGATCGGAACCGGCGGACAGGCATCAACCCTCCTCGTCGAACCCGAACCGCTCTTTGAGCAACTGGGCGTCGGCCTTGTCCTTCAGCCTGACGGTCTCGCGGTACCGGTAGTGCACGGTGAAGGCGTTCCAGTCCGCGGGCAGGCACGGCTTGATCTGCAACCGATCACCCAAGCGCGTCAAGCCGAGGAGCGACTCGACGATGAGCCGGTACAGGCAGCCGGCCGACCCCGTGTACCGCGTCCTGCCGGCGAACCAGTCGCGCGTCGACCGCGTCCATCGCGGTGCAAGTGCGCGTCGGATCGGCGGCTTGGGAGAGGACGGCGAGGTGGAAACACTCAAGCCTGACGCTCTCGCCACGTCCGGCCGCGCCGACCAGGTTCATGCCATACGGGACGACAAGATTACCCCGGCTTTCGCAGCAGCGATGACAATTCTCGCGCATGCTTCCGCGTCGGACGCGGCATGGTGATGATCGAGCGGAATTCGCAACCGCCGGCACACATCGGGAAGCTTCGTCGGATAGATGCCCCACGCGGACCGGGCGAGGCGGACCGTGCATTCGAATGGGCTTGAGGGTGGCTTGACGCCACCGCGTCGGCAGCAGGTCTCCAGCACGGAACGGTCGAAGCTCGCGTTGTGCGCCGCCAGGAAATCGACGCCGTCAAACTCTGCCCTGAGAAGGGGCCACAGATCTCGAAACGATGGAGCGCCAACGACATCGTCCCAGGAGATGCCGTGCAAATACGAGAAGACGAAATCTCTTCGCGGCGGCCGAATCAGGTGATGAACCCGCCGGACAATTCGGTCCCCCTCGACCCGAACGACGGCCACGGCACACGCGCTGTCACGTTCATAATCCGCGGTTTCGAAGTCAATGGCCGCAAAGACGGGCTGTCTCGCGACAGGCGTTCGTGGCTGCTTCATGGCGCTCACCCACCGAAAACGCGCTCGGCCCCGTCACGCACGATACGAGGCCAGGCGACGTATTGAGAGGCGAGGAAAAATCCGGGGCCGACAGACGGATCAAACCGCTGCGGGCAGGATCGTAGCACGGCAGCAGAGCGCCAGGAACGGAATCGGAGTGCGCGGAACCGTCGCAACAACGGTCGTCCAGTATGCGCAGGGATGACAGCATTCGGCTTCGTCACATGCTGGACGCCGCACGCGAGGCGCAGGGATTCGCCCCGCCGCGCCCGTAGATCGTTCCGGAAGTAAGGGCGCGCTTCGCCCGCTAGCCAACGAGCACGACCCGTCGTGCCATGCCGGGAGCCCGCGCCAACCTGCGGTCGCAGGTCAACAGTGTCGTGCCCAGTGCCTCTGCAAGCGCCACGTACACCGCGTCGTAGGCCGTCAGATTCTCGCGCAAGGCCCAGACACGATCCAGCAGCGCCTCGTGGCCGTAACGCTCAATATCCAGCGCCCGCAGGTCGACGAGTGTCGCGGCGGCCTCTCGAGGCGTGAGGGTGCCGTCTCTCACGTAGCGCCTGAGCACCTGGGTCACTTCGACATCGAGCAGATGCGGGGCGTGCAGATCGATGGCCGGGTCAGCGAGGCGTTCAGCGACCACGCGCCCGGTCTTGGTGTTGAGCAGCAGTTCGACGACGGCCGAGGCATCCAAGACGCTCATCTGGAGTCACGTTCGACCCGAACGATGTCGGCCGCACGCCGTCGCAGGCGGCGCACGGGTTGTGCACGGAGCCGATCGAGCATCTCCTGTCTGGTCGGCCGGTCGAGCGCTCTGCGCACTTCCCGCAGGACAAACGCCGACATCGACAGTCCTTCGATGGCCGCTCTTGCTTTGAGTCGGCGGTGGAAGTCCTCAGGCACGCTGCGAATCTGGATCATCGTCGTGGACATGAAGAAAGCGTACTTTCATCATGTTATCATGTCAACAACGCGGTGCCCCTTATGGGGTTGTCGTCATGTCACGAGAAACGGCTGCGTTACGCTGACCGCCAGCCCGTCATTTTCGCTCTCCCTTCGTCATTCCCGCGGGCGCCTTCGCCTTCGGCTACGGCGGCCCAA
>CAYHRK010000301.1:0-4425 GCA_964358795.1 uncultured Vicinamibacterales bacterium | reverse complement strand
CGGGGATGCGCCCGGCTGGCAAGGCGGGAGACGCGAGAATATGGCCTATATTTGAACGTCGAGTAACGCAGCCAGGCGGGATGCAGCGCCGGTCGAATGCAGATGGACTTGCACCACGGGCTGCTAGCGGGGTTCAGACCGAGCAATGGCCATCCGGGGACTCTGAGGAGGGGCGCTCCACATCATGCTCAACACGCTGCATCCATTCAAACCGTGGTTCATGGCTGTCGCCGCCGCCGTTGCACTGGCCGGGTCGGCGCCGGCGACCGCGCAGACGGTGACGGGGACGGTCCAGGGGACGGTCACCGATTCGAGCGGCGGCGTCCTGCCCGGCGTCATCATCACGATCAAGAACGACGACACTGGCGGCGTCCGTGAGGTGGTCACCAACGCGGTCGGCTTCTACGCGGCTCCCTTCCTGGCGATAGGCCGCTACACCGTGACGGCCAAGCTCGAAGGTTTCCAGACCGTCGTCCAGGAGGGCGTTCAGGTTGCGCTCAACGACACGCGGGTCGTCAATATCGTCCAGAAACCGGCTAGCGTCGCCGAGACGGTCACCGTGACGGGCGCGGCGGCTCCGATCAACTCGACCAGCGCCGAGGTGAAATCGGTGCTCAACGCCGAGCAGATCATCGACAAGCCATCGCTCAACCCTGGCAGCTTCCTGTCGCTGGCTGAAATCTTCCCTGGGTTCCAGGAGAACCCGACCTCAGGCCAGAATAATCCCACAGCGTCTTCGGGCTCGTCGGTTAACTTCAACGGCACGGGCTCGCGCGGGGCGACGTTTCAGATCAACGGCGTCAACAACGACGACTCGTCGGAGAACCAGAACCGGCAGGGCGCATCGCTCTCGACGATCAAAGAATTCCAGGTCATCAGCAACACGTTCAGTGCCGAGTTCGGCCGCGGCTACGGCGCGGTGGTCCTGGTTCAGACAAAGTCGGGCACCAATCAGTGGCATGGTGACGGCTACTGGTACCTTCAGGACAGCAACGACCTGACGGCACTGCGCAAGTTTGCGACGGTGAAGCCGAACAACCAGCGTAACCAGTTCGGCGGCACGGCAGGCTTCCCGATCAAGCAAGACAAGCTGTTCGCCTTTGTCAGCGTCGATCGCACGCGTTTTCAGGGTACGCAGAACTACGCGCGAGACGTGTTTCTGGCCTCCGAGCTGGCGGCGCCGAGACTGACGCGCGGCAACGACACGGCGGCCAACCGCAAGTGGATCAGCGATATCCTGGCCCGCTACCCGCAGAACGTCACACCCAACGACCCGCGCAGCACCCGCACCTACGCCACGTTGCAGGGCTTCCGGTTTCCCGACGAGGACTACTCGGCCCGCCTCGATTGGCAGCTTGGCCAGGACACCCTCATCGGCCGCTACCAGTACACGCACCAGATCCGGGAGACCGACGACATTATCCTTGGGGAGAATGCGAAGCAGAACAACGCCCAGCAGAACCTGGGTGTCACCTGGACTAAGATCTTCCGCAACAATCTTGTTGGTGAGTTCCGGTACGGCCTCGGCGTCCGGAAGACGCGCGTGGACATCGGGGCCGGCAACGATACGCCGATCGTCCGGTTCACGGCCTCCCCCGTCTTTGGCACCATCCTCGGCAACAGCGGCGCGTTCCCCATCCATCGCGATCAGCTCGACCACCAGTTCGTTTACAACCTGTCGTGGATGCTCGGGCGGAACCACACGCTGAAGGCCGGCACCGACATCCGGCGGCAGGCGCTCGATGACCTGGCCGACAACTTCTCGCGCGGCTTCTGGACCTTCAACCGCGTGTGCGGCGGCGTGACGTATGCGACGCCGTACGCCGCCTTCCTGGACGGCTGCGTCGCGAGCTACCTGCGGGCGTGGGGTCCGTTCTATCTGGAGAACCGCACCAGGGAATCGAACTTCTACGCGGAGGACCAGTGGCGGCCGTTCTCCAGCCTCACGCTGAGTGCGGGACTGCGCTACGAGTACGTGTCGGCACCCAAGGAAATCGAAAACCGCATCGACTACCTCTACAAGGCGGATAAGAACAACATCGAGCCGAGGCTTGGAGGCGCGTGGGCGCTACCGAACACCGGGGGGTTCTTCAAGTGGCTGACCGGTAGCCACCCCGGCACCGCCTCGGTCCGCGGCGGCTTCGGCCGCACCGACGGCCGCATCTTCCAGTCGGTCTTCTCGCAGAACGGCGCCAGCGTGCGCACCAATCCGCCAACCGCGATTCTCCTGGCGTTCTCGACTCAGCCCGGGATCCTGAACGTGGCGGACCCGACGCTCGGCTACACGTTCACGCCCGGACCGCAGACGGCGCGGCACCAACTCTTCCTTCCCGACAAGGACCTGCAGATGCCGCACACGAACCAGTGGAGCCTCAGCTACGAGCGGCAGATGCCATTGAACTCCACGCTGCGCATCAGCTACAACGGCAACCACGTCGCCGGCACGCTGAAGTACAACCTCGGCAACCTGCCGCAGTCGCCACTGAACGGGCGCGTGCTGGTGGTCGACCACCCGAACAATGCGCCGGCGGGCACCTTGCCCGACCTGCGGGGCAAGTACATCACGGCCATCGCCGCCGATGTGCAGTGCGCCGGCACGGGCTTCTACGGGATCGCCCTGACGGCGACGTGCCCGACGGCCGTGCCGATCGCCGAAAACGAGATCAGCCTGCGCGTGCCGCGGATTAACGAGCGGCGACCGGACCCGCGCTATTCCACCAACCTGATCATCGCCAACGGAGCCGAATCGTGGTACGACGGCCTCCAGATCGAGTGGGCGAAGCGCTATAGCAGGGGCTTCTCGTTCACCGCGAACTACACGTATAGCCTGGCGGAGGACACGACGTCGGAAGCCACCTTTGTCGGCGCCGGCGACACCAATCAGCTGGGACCCGACAAGCGGTACGCGAAGGGCTACTCGCGGTTCCACACACCGCACCGCTTCACCGCGTATGGCACCTACGTGGTGCCCTTCCTGAAAGGGCGGAACGACCTGGTTGGCAGCCTGCTCGGCGGGTGGCAGGTTTCGGGCACCCTCAAGCTGGCTTCGGGCACGCCGTTTACGGTGACGCAGCCGGGGCTGGACCTGAACTTCGACGGGTTCGGCGAAGGGCGCCCCGTGATTCTCGACCGTTCGGTTCTCGGTGTGTCGGTTGACAACCCGGATACGTCAACGCAGATACTGCCGGCAAGCGCCTTCCGGCAGACGACGATCTTCGACACGATCGACCAGATCGTCGGCCGCAACACGTTTTTCGGGGATGGCCTGGTGAACGTGGATATGGGCTTCTACAAGTCGTTCCGTCTTCAGCGAACAAAGACGCTCAACTTGCGCGTCCAGGTCTTCAATCTGCTCAATTACATCCAGTACGGATTCCCGACGACCGATATCACCAGCACGACGTTTGGGCGAATCCTTGGGGTCAACGGGTCGTATCTGCCGCGGACGGTGCAGATCAACGTCCGATTCCAGTTCTAGAGTATCAATCACGCGGCATTGCGTTCATCTTATTGGCTCAGTGAGGTCTCCATGCGACGCATCTGGGTATTTCTGTTCGTGTCTGCGGTCATCCTTGTGACCGGGGCGCACAGCCCCACCGCTCAAACGCCAGCGCAACCGGTGACGATCACGCTGGTGCACCTGAACGACATCTACGAAATCCAACCGGTCGAAGGCGGGAAGTCCGGCGGGCTGGCCAGGGTGGCGACCGTGTTGGCGCAGCTGAAGAAGGCCCACCCGGCCCTGTTGACCACGCTTGGTGGCGACTACTTGTCGCCATCGGCCATTGGCACGGCGCGCATCGATGGACAACCGCTGGCTGGCCGGCAGATGGTGGATGTGCTGAACACGATGAAACTGGACTGGGCGACGTTTGGCAACCACGAGTTCGATGTCTCGGAAGCGGCCTTTCGCGCGCGCCTCACGGAATCGAAGTTCCGCCTCGTGTCGACCAACGTGACGGGCGCCGACGGTCAGCCGTTTCCGGGCGTGCCGACCTCCGCGATCGTGCCCATCCTGTCTTCCGGCCGGACGGTCAAGATTGGCCTGATCGGCGTCACCATCGATTCCACGAAGAAGCCCTGGGTGACCTACCGCGACCCGATTGCCGCCGCTCGAGCCGAAGTCGCGAAGTTGCATGGCCAGGTGGACGCCATTGTCGCTCTGACGCACCTCAGGCTGATGGACGATGCGGATCTGGTGACCGCAGTGCCGGAGATCGATGTTGTGGTCGGCGGACACGAACACGAGAACTGGCTGCTGCGGCGGGGGCCGCGCCTGGTCCCGATTATCAAGGCCGACGCCAACGCCCGGACGGTGGCGGTCGTGACCCTCACGTTTGGCGCGTCCGGCACCCGGCCCGACGTCTCCTCGCGTCTGCAGGTCATCGACGACTCGATTGCGGCTGATCCGGCCGTCGACGAGGC
>CAYHRK010000300.1:0-4428 GCA_964358795.1 uncultured Vicinamibacterales bacterium | reverse complement strand
GCGGCGGCGATGGCGTGCAGCGTGCGGTCGTGCAGGATCACGAACGCGGCAACGGACCGCTGGCGCGCCTGTTCCAGCCGCCACGCTCGCAGCGCCTCGATCATCTCGCGATGCGGTACGGGAAGGTGGGTGGTCGGGTCGGCGGGTCGCTCGGTCGGCAGGCTGATCGTGCGGGTTCGCTTGGCATGAGGCGCCACCGGCCGCTCAGAAGGAGAGTGACTGCGCGAGACGCGCCGCACCGACCGGGTTGGCCGGTCCACCGGAACCGCCATCGTGACGTCGCCGGCGTGGCCCGCCATCACCGCGCGGCCCAGGGGTGTCAAGCTGAGCGTCCGGTACTGATCATCCGACACGCGGACCAGGCCGGCCCCGCACGCGGCGTCTATCCACTGCTCGACGGTTCGGGGACGCTGGCCTCGCAGCACGCCGGTTGTGGACAGTCGCCTCAACGACTCCGGCAGTTCTTCCACGTCGCCCACCAGCATAGCTGCGACCTTGCGCCGGCCGTACCGCTCCCCCGCCCTCGCGATGCCAGACAGGATCTTCTGTACCATCTCGAGCGCGGCTGCCTCCAGGGGCGCACGGTGGTCGCAGTTGCCACACGCTCGGCACGGCTCGCGTGCCGCGGGGTCGCCGAAGTATCTCAGGATCGTGGCCCTCAGACATCCGGTGGCGTCGGCGTACGACACCATGCGCCGCAGTTTCTTGTGCTCGAGCTCTTTTCGCCGAGTGACGTCGGCGGGGTCGAGAGGCACCGCCAGGCTGCCCGGCGTCTCATCCCGCTCTCGATCGATCAGGAACTCCCGCGTCTTCACGTCGGCGTAGTTCCAGAGCAGCGTCGCGGTCGCTTGGCGTCCGTCCCGGCCGGCGCGGCCGATCTCCTGGTAGTACGCCTCGATCGACCCCGGGATATCGACGTGAATCACGGCCTCCACATCCGGGCGATCGATGCCCATGCCGAAAGCGTTGGTGGCGCAGACGACTCGCAGGGCCCCGGAGGCGAATCCATCCTGGACCCGCGTGCGCTCCACATCGTCGAGGCCGGCGTGGTAGGCGGCGGCCTCTATCCCGATCGCGCGCAGCGTCTGGGCGGCAGTCTCGGCCTTGCGTCGCGTCGATGCGTACACCAGCGCTCGACGATCGCCGACCAGTCCGGGCAGCAACTGCTGCTTTTCACGGTCTCCGGAGACGGGACAAACACGCAGGTTGATGTTGGGGCGGTCGAATCCAGACACGATGATCCGTGGACTTGCCAGGCCCAGAAGTTCGACGATGTCGTCGCGAACCTCGGGCGTGGCTGTGGCTGTTAGCGCCGCCATCGGCGGCCGGCCCGCCTGGCCGTCGCTCCGGCGACATTCGGCGGCCGCTGCCCGGAGTCGGCGGTAGTCGGGTCTGAAGTCGTGTCCCCACTCCGACACGCAGTGCGCCTCGTCGACGACGAACCTCGAGATCGGGATGCCGCGCAGCATCTGGACGAAGTAATCCGAGGCGAACCGCTCGGGGGCGACGTAGAGCAGACGCAGCTCGCCCTGGCGCGCGGCTCGCAGCGCTTCGCTGCGCACGTCGGGTGGAAGCAGCGAGTGCAGCGCGGCCGCACGCACGGCGCGGCGGTTCAGTTCGTCCACCTGGTCTTTCATCAGCGAGATCAGCGGCGACACGACCAGCGTGGTGCCTGGCAGCACGAGCGCGGGCAACTGGAAGCCCAGAGACTTGCCCGATCCGGTCGGCATCACCGCCAGAAGATCGTGGCCGTCGAGCACCGTCCGGACGAGATCTTCCTGGCCCACACGGAACGACGCATGGCCGAAATGCCGGTGGAGCGTTGAGAGGAGGTTTGTCATTGCCCGCGGTTCGAGGAATGAAATCGGATGCTCAGGCGGGCAGCACGTTCTCGAAGGCCTACGGCTTTCACATACCGAATGTAGCTTTATGCAGCTACATTGTCGACTGACATCGGTATGTTCCCGCTGCTAGCGATGCCGCTCGAACAATCCGCGATTCGGTGGTACCGTTTCCAGGCAGACGTTCGACCCTTGTCATGCGGAGGTATGCACGTGGCTCTTCAGGATCGCTTTGGTGTGTCCATGGATACGGAGCGGATGACGACACAGTTCATGGAGATGGTACGCATCGACAGTGAATCTGGGGATGAGGCCCGTTTCATGGCGTGGCTGGTGCCCCGACTGGAGGAGATCGGTGGCGGGGTTCAGCTCGACGCCTACGGCAACCTTATCGCCAAGCTGCCCGCGAAGCACAGCAGCGCCGAACCCATACTGCTGTCGTGCCACGGCGACACCGTCAAACCTGGAAAGGGCATCAAGCCCGTGTTGGCAAACGGTGTGATCCGATCGAGCGGCGACACCATTCTAGGCTGCGACGACAAGGCGGGTATTGCGGAGATGATGGAGGCCCTTCGGATCGCCCCTGTGCGGCCCCCCATCGAGGTCGCCATCTCGCGGCAGGAAGAAGTGGGTCTGCTCGGCGTGAAGCAGCTGGACTTCGGCCAGATCACCGCCAAGCGGGGATTCCTCCTCGACAACGATACGTTGGACACCATCATCATCGGCGGGCCGTCCTACTTCGCCATTGACGTCACCGTGAAGGGCAAGGCCGCCCACGCAGGCATGGAACCGGAGAAGGGCATCAATGCCATCCAGGCCACCGCAGCCCTCATGTGCGGCTTCACGGATGCGTCGATCTACAACAACGAGGGGATCGAAATGGCCGTGGTGGGCATCGGCGCCCGGCTGGAGCACTCCCTCGAAGAGCACATCCACGTGGAGGACATGGAGCGCGCCGTGGCGATGATGGTTGAAATCCTCAGGCTGAGCGCCTGACGGCACGCCGACGACGAGCTGAGGCGCGGCCGCTACCGCTTCTCGATCTTCATCTCGGGCGGGGGCCAACCGCACATCTTCTTGCCGTAGATGTCGTCAGGCTGAACAACCTGCGCGCCAGATTGCTGTCGGACATCCTGCGTAACCGCCGTCCCCACGACGCCCGCCAACAGCACGATAAGGCCTGTGAAAAGTAGTCTCCGCATCCGCATGGCATTCTCCTTCTCGACCGTTCAGGCCGGGGGCGGGCCGGAGTGGCCCGGGGGTATCACAGATGGGGTCGGAACGAGTTCCGGCCGAAGCTCGGCCGAAGCTCCTCGACGACGACAAGATCGTCAATAGTTCGCGCATCTCAGAGTTCTCGATTCACGACGTGCCCGCCGTCGCGGAGCAGGTCCGGCGTCTCGTGCACGGACTGGTATTCGAAGGGCGCTAGCCAAGCTAGCCGTCTGCCTCAAGAGGGAAGCCACGTCCCCGCCGGGACCAGTCCGATTCCTTCGACTCCAGACAGGGACGCCAGAGACGAGGCGTTGATCAGCCCAAGAACTGTCTTGTCGATGACAAAAGTGAAGTGCCATCACCGGCCGGCCGTCCTGTTGATTTCGTGCCGATTTTGGTTATCCACTGTGCGAAAAAGGTAGTGTTCACGTCGAGGTGGGTGCACTAAGTCGGGCACTTCGCGCGGGCACACTCCTTGCACCTCAACCTGAGAGTCCCGACCAGCAAGGGAGGGAGCCATGAAGCGGAGACGCACCCGGCCGGTCGGGCGCCTCTTGCCTTCACGCCGACAACACCAGGAGTCCCCAATGAAGAACGGCATCGCACTCGGCATCATGGTCGCGCTAACCGCCACTATCGCGTGCGGCGGCAAAACCGCGTCGCCAAGCTCGCCAAGCCAGCTCCCAGCGGCGACGACGGCCTCGCCTCCGCCGGCACCGGGCCCGGCCTCGGCCGGTGGCGCAATGATTGGCGGGACAATTCGGATGTCCTCTGGCGCGCCCGCGGCCGGCTTCATGGGGGTCACGGCGACGATTATCGTCCAGGTCATCGGAACGGATATCGCCGCGACCGCCGATTCCAGCGGCGCCTTCACGCTGAACGGCGTGCCCCCGGGCAACATCACGCTGAGAATCACCGGCCCGGGCACAGATGGGACAGTCGGCCTCGGCGCGGTCCAGACAGGACAGTCGGTACAGGTGACCATCGTCTTCACGGGATCGCTAGCGGTCATCAGTGCCGATTCGCGCGTCAACGAGGGTCAGAAACGCGAGTTGGAAGGCCAGATCCAGGCGATGCAGCCGCCCAATCGCTTCGTGGTGGACTATCAGATTGTGGAGGTTGCGCCGGGTACGACACAAATCAGGCACGGCAGCCGGTCGCTGGCCTACGGGGACCTCGCCGTCGGCCACCGGCTCCACGTTCGAGGCAGCAGCAGCGTGACGCCCTTGGAGACAGTGCTCATGGCCGAGTGGATTGAGCTGCAGAACGATGGAACGCCGACGCCGGGAGAGACCCGAGAAATCGAGGGTCGTGTGAACACCCCGTTCCCGGTCAGCGGTTCCTGCGGCAACTTCCCGCTGGTGTTCACGGT
>CAYHRK010000299.1:0-4438 GCA_964358795.1 uncultured Vicinamibacterales bacterium | reverse complement strand
TCTCCCGCGAGGCGCACCTGTTCCTCGAGGAATCGAAACGCCGCGAGCCGCACCCGCGCGTCAAGGTCGTCCATCGGCGGGACGCGGCTATTCTACCGCCGCGCCCTGCGGGAGTCCTCTCCCACGCCTTCAGCGCTCGATCGGCGTCAAACCGATGGTCCACCGCAGTGGCACGCTGTCCGGCCGGAAGCAGACCTTGTCGTCGCAGGCCTGATACTCGAGCGCGCCCGTGAGTGTGAGCGTGTCCTTCTCCGAGGCGCGCTGACGAAGTGCCGGCGTCAAGGCCAACGTTACGTCCTGTAGAATCCGGAAAGGTCGATCGTAGACCTTCACCCGCTCGTTCAGTGGGGCGAAGACGTAGTCGCGTGGAGTCGGATACCGAGCCGCCCCGCTCCTGAAGTCCGGCGACGGATCGAGTTTCAGGGCGACGGCGATGTAGCCTTCCTGCCCCGGCGCGTAGACATGCACATTCCTGCCTGGCGTCACGTCGAGAATGAGCGTCACCCGATGCCCAGGTGCGGCCGTCGAATCGCTGAGGCCGGCACGCACGCTCAGATACTTGCCGGTCACCTCCGTGACGCCCTGGAGCGCTGGTGACGCCTGCGTCAGGCCGGCCAGGATACTGGCGGCGGAATCGCGCTCCTGGTAGACCTCCTCGAACGCGCGCGACACAATCACACCCTGGCGATCGATCACGAACGTCCCAGGATAGGGAATGCCAGCCGATCGCCCGGTGGCCTCACGATTGCGGAGCCCCCACGCGTCGATCGTCTTCGACCCCACATCGGAGAGCAGCGGGAACGTCATGTTGTGCTTGTCGGTGAACGCCCGCAGCGTCTCCCCCGAGCGCAAGCGTCGCCCCCACAACGGCAACCACACGACGCATCGCTTTTCCCACCATCCTCTGGCGTCCCCTCGTCACGCCAATCTCGTCACGCCCGTACGACCTGCGGCACAGGGCCGCCCGCGATGGCGCCGAGCAGGCTCCCATAAACAGCGTGACCGATGAGGGAACCCATGGCCGCCATCGCTCCACCCATCTGACTGCTGAACACACCGCTGCCCATCATGGGCATGACGTGAGCTGCGCCAGGAGCCAGAGCATAACACCCCAAAGCGTGCCACGCACAACTGGCGAACCCGGAAGCCGCGCGTACAGGACGGGGCACAGATTCGCAAGACTGTCATGCAAGGCTCCGTGCCCGATCGGCTAGAATCGGCAGTCTGGTCAGGCGGAGGCGCTTGCAGGTTCTCCAGGGTCTCAAGCGAGTTTCGCGTGGGTGTCATGCACCGAGGCTGAAATGGCGCACTATTGAATCGAGCATCACGGAGCGGGTCTCCGTCAGTTGCTGGACAAGGCCGGGGTCGACGCCGAAGGACAGGACCGCCTGCTGCGGGCGCTCCGCGACGATCCCGTCTCCGCACCCGTCACCGAGGCTGAGCGGGCCATGCTGGCCTACGCGCTCAAGCTCACCCGCGCGCCCGCCGAGATGACCGCGGCCGACGTCGAATCCCTCCGCGCCGTGGGCTTCGACGACCGAGCCATCCACGACATCTGCGCCGTCGTCGCCTACTTCGCCTTCGTCAACCGCATGGCCGACGGGCTCGGCGTTGAACTGGAGTCCCGTTTCATCAGGTGAGCGTCGCCGTCCGCGCGCGGTGCAAGGGCACCCGCTGGGTCGTCTCGCTGATTTCGAGAACGTTACAGACGTCCTGCGAGCTCCACCCCTCGATGTCCCGGAGCGTCACGACCGTTCGGCCGGGGCCAGCGGCCGCCCATCCCAGGATCTTCACGGCAGGCGCATCTTGTCGAGCACCGCGCGAAAGCGAGGATGGTCGCGCAGGCCGTCGTACTCGGCCGCGCACCTGAGCTTGGGGAGGAAGCCGTTGCCGTCCGCGTAGGCGCGGTTGAGCCAGTCGCAGGCCTCCTCCACGCGGCCGAGCGCGCAGTAGATATCGAGGAAATAGAGCGGCGCGATGTACTCACGGCTGCTCCGCTCGGTCATCTCGGCAAGCACGGCCTCTGCCTCGGCGACGCGTCCCGCCGCGGCGTACGCCTGTCCCAGGGCGCAGAGGAGCAGTGGCTGCCGCTCGCCGATGTCCACGCCGCGCGCGGCGTACTGGATCGCCTCGTCAAGACGCCCCAGGTGGATGAGCGCCTGTGCGCGCCCCCAATAGACGAACACGGCATCGGGCTCGAGTTCGAGCGCCCGCAGCAGCCCCTTCTCGGCTCGGTCGAACTTGCGCGCCCACATCAGCGTGCCGTGGGCCACATACGTCACGACCGGCGAGTCCGGCTCGAGGCTCAGTGCGCGGTCGACGCTGGCGACGCCCTCGAGGATCCGCCCCGTGTACACCAGAGCAATCGCGAGGTACACGTGGCTGAGCGCCGCCCGCGGGTTGAGCTCGATGGCACGTCGGAGCGACGCCTCGGCTCCTTTCCAGTCCCATTCGAGCCAGAGCTTCGTGGCTCCCATCGCGTGGTGCGCCTCGGCGAGTGACGGGGCCAGATCGAGGGCGCGAGTGGCCGCGTTCAGGGCAGGCCCCCGACACTCGCGCGCGGGTTTCACCGAGTAGACGCCCATGACGGTGTAGCAGTCGGCCAGTCCCGCCCACGCCTCCGCATAGCTGGCGTCGCGCGCGATCGCCTGCTCGAAACAATCGAGCGCCACCTTGAGACGCCACCGGTTGCGCCGCCCCCAGTGATACCGCCCGCGGAGATACAGGTTGTAGGCTTCGAGATCGTCGGTGCCGCGCCGCACCTCCGGCCCCGCGCTGCCGGGTGCCAGCTTCACCTTCAGGGCCTCGGCAATCGCCCGCGCGATCTCGTCCTGCACCTCGAACACATCGTCCATGTTGCGGTCGTAGCGTTCCGACCAGATCTGGTGGCCATCGTTGGCCCTGGTCAGTTGCACGGCGATGCGCAGGCGGTGACCGGCCGTGCGGACGCTGCCTTCGAGCACGGTCTGGACGCTCAGTCGATCGCCGATCTCGCCGATGTCGAGGCCCTTCTCCTTGGCGCGGATGGCGGAGGTGCGCGACGCGACGCGGATCGATCCCAGCGCCGAGAGCGCCGTGATGATCTCGTCGGCCATGCCCTCGCAGAAGCACTGCTGGTCCTTGCCCGGGCTGAGATCGGAGAACGGCAGCACCGCGATGGACGGCAGCTCGACCGCGCCCGATCGGCTGGCCGAAGAACCGGAGTCCAGGGCTCGCGTGATGGCGCGCAGTTCGTCGAGCATCTCGCGGGCATGCGCCGGCCGGCCGACGCCTTTGCGAGTGCGCGTCGGACGAGTTGATCGAAGGCGGCAGGCACCGAGGGTGACAGGCTGCGCACCGGCGGCGGCTCGCGGTTGAGGATGGCCTCGAAGATCACGGCGCTCGTGGCCCCGGCAAACGGCGGCTGCCCGGTCGCCATCTCGTAGAGTACCAGGCCGAACGAGAAGAGATCGCTCCGCGCGTCGAGCGGTTCCCCGCGGGCCTGCTCGGGCGACATGTAGGCGATGGTGCCGAGCGCGGTCCCTGGGTGCGTCAGCGGGCCACCCTCCATGGTGACCGCCACATCCTCGACCTGCTTGGCCAGGCCGAAGTCGAGCACCTTGACCTGTCCGCGCGGCGTGACGAGGATGTTGCCGGGCTTGAAATCGCGGTGGACGATGCCCTTGGCATGCGCCGCCTCGAGCGCGTCGGCCATGCCGATGGCCAGGTCCAGCATGACGGGCACCGCGAGTGGCCGCCCCCCAATCGTGGCCCCCAGCGTCTCGCCTTCGATCAGCTCCATCGCGATGAAATGCTGGCCGTCGTGCTCGCCGATGTCGTAGATGGTGCAGATGTTGGGGTGATTCAGCGACGAGGCCGCGCGCGCTTCGCGCCGCAACCGTTCCGCAGCCTGCGGGTTCGCGACGAGGTCTGGCGGCAGGAACTTGAGGGCGACGGGGCGACCGAGTCGGGTGTCAGTGGCGCGATAGACCACGCCCATGCCGCCGGCGCCCAGCGCCGCCTCGATGCGATAGTGCCCGACCGTCTGGCCGATCGTGGGGGATCAAATTATAGGCGATCGGCCCCGTCAATCGGGTCCGGCCTCGTGGCGACCGTTGCATCACGTCCCCGCGCCGACGATAGTCCCGGTCTCCCGGAGGGTGATCCATGACGCGCGTGCGGCTGCTCTTTGTCGTGTGTGTGGCGGTGCTGTCGCTGTGCGCCACGGCCCTGGCCCAGAGCGCGCCGGCGCCGGTACGCGTCGTGGTGCGGACGGAGTTGGGCGACATCGAGGTCGAGATTGACGCGGTGCACGCGCCAGTCACCGCGGCTAACCTTGATGCGTCAAAACCCACCGCCGTTTCGAGAGCGATGCTGTCCTGGCCGCGGCGGAACAGTGTAAGAAATTCGCCGTAGCGCAGGCCTTCAGGCCTGCTTTGTCGGGCAGCCCTCAAGGGCT
>CAYHRK010000298.1:0-4469 GCA_964358795.1 uncultured Vicinamibacterales bacterium | reverse complement strand
GTGGTCGCGTCCATGCCTGGCTCTCCTGCCGTGGGCTGCTGATACCGTGGGGACGTTTCGCGGAAGGCGTGACCAACCGGCCCATTGCTCGCGTCATCCATCCAGGGATGATGCCGGTGCCGGGGACACCGGGCGCATCATACCTTAACAGCCCGTGGTGCAAGTCCGTCTGCATTCGACCGGCGCTGCATCCCGCCTGGCTGCGTTACTCGACGTTCAAATATAGGCCATATTCTCGCGTCTCCCGCCTTGCCAGCCGGGCGCATCCCCGGTCTCGGTGCGACGACGCACTTGCGCCACGGGCTGTTAAGAGGATCAGGTCCGTGCCGACTACGTACCGGCGTCAGTGGATCCAGCCGTTCAGGGCCCGCGCGCCGGTGACGAGCGCGGCCATCAAGAGCAGGCCGGACGCCACCCGATGCACGATGCCGGCGCGCCACGCCCACACGGCGCCGCAGGCGGCGAGGACGACGGCCGCAGGATAGATGGCCAGTTCGACCCGGCCGAGAAACTCCCAGGCATCCTGTTGGTAGCGGACGTCGACCGGCCTGACGATGCTCAGGACTAGAAATGCGAGACCCGTGACGCACCACGCCACCACGGCAAGCACGAGTCGATCGGGGACACGGCGCACCCATACCCGCCACGCACCGACGATGGCGAGGATCAGAATCGGCCAGCCGATGTTGGCCAAGGTCTGGGCGAATGCGCCGGTCGCCCCGAGTTGCAGCGTCGTCACCCCCGGATCAGCCAGCGCTGCGGCCGGCGCTGCGGCCGGCGCTGCGGCTGGTGCGGCGACAATGGGTGTGCCTCCCGCGGTATCCGGCGCACGAGCGACCCCTACCAGGGTGACAGCCCAGTCGCGCACGCGCACGAGCTGCGGCCTGTAAACCTGGCCGAAATGGCCGTAGTACAGGCCCGCCGACAAGACGACCGCCATCGTCGTCGCAAGAATCAGCGACCGCGCGGGGCCGCTCAGGGCCGCGCCACCGAGCCAGTAATACAGGGCCGCGGCGACGAGCAGCATCGGAAGCAGGACGGCGAACGTGCCGACGTGCGACAGGAACGCCAGGGTCGCAAGCAGGGTCAATCCCGCCATCTGGCCGATCTGGCCTGGCCGCAAGGTCCACATGGTCGCCGTCGCCATTGTCACGAACGCAGCCGACTGCCCGAAGGCGTTGGTCAGGTTCTCATTGCCGACGACGACGTACGGCAACGGCACCAAATGAAACAGGGCGACGGCCAACACTCCCGTGACCCTGTCACCCCAGGCTCTGACGATCATGGCGTACAGCAGCACGCCGGCAGCGGCTTCAGAGACACAGACCACGATTTTCAGCAGCGCGACGTGATCATGCGTCAGTACCGACCATGGGGCAGCGAACACATAGAGGCCGATCGCGTAGGGAAATGGCGTTGCGCTGGTCGACAACTGCGTGAAGTAGTATCGACCGGCCAAGACCCATTCGAACCGGTGGGCGTGAAACAGCCCGTCAACCAACAGCTTGTCCGGGTGCAGCAGGAAGAGCAGCTTCACATAGCATGCGCACGCCGACACGACGATCGCCAGGCGGGCCGAGACGCACAGCGATCGCCGGAGAACCGTCTCGATGAAGAGGACGGGCACCAGGCAGAAGCAGATGAAGAGGGCGGCCAGAACGAAGACCGGTGGTGTGCCGGGAGAGTACGGAGCCGCGCCGGTTGCCAGCGCGGCCGCCTGGATGCCGGCCGTGGCCACGCTCACGCCCACCGCGGCTGTCACCGGGAGTCCCACAAGGCCGACCGCCACGCCGATCGCGGCCGCTGCGACTGCGCCCCTTACCACGACTGATGCCGACGGCAGGGCCCAGCGTCCGGGTTCGGGCTCGCACCGAATCCAGTCAAACGCCACGCCGAGATCTCGTGTATCCCCAGAGCCTGGCCTGAATGTCGGCGACACCGCCATGTCGACGCGCAACTCCGACCGGTCCGGGTGCGGTTGAATGGGAAAGGTCAGGGTCTCTCGTGGAGCCGTCACACGTTGGGCGACGAGCGTGTTCCCGTCCGATTCGACGCGGACAAAGGCGGGCCCGGCCGACGCCGGGCGCCAGTTGATCACGGCTGCGCGACAGATCCAGGGGACGCGGCGATCAACTTCGGGAACACTGATCTGCACACGGCCGCCGCTCCAGGCGAAGTTGGCCTCGCTGTTGATTTCAGGAGCGTACAGACCGGTGGCGATTCGGGGAAGCGCCCGGTCCATCTCCAGGCGGATGGCAGGATGCAACTGGTACACCGACACGAGGGAGATGGCTGCGACGAGGGCGCCGACAACGCCTGCGATCAAGGCCGCCCTCAGGTGGTTCGACCATGTCGGGGACGGAGGGACGTCCATGCTCAAGGCACCTGAAGCAGTCTGTACTCCCGATCGGAGACGAGATCGCTCAGCTCGCGGTGCATGTCCACGTTGGTGGCTGCCGCGTATGGCAGGATGTGCTCGCGGGTTTCCTTCAGATAGCGCTCGACGAACTGCATATCGTTGACGAACCCCAACGACACGAGATTACTGATTCGGTCGGCGAGCTTGAGCTGTCTGGCCTTCTCGCTTCCCGAGAGCATGACGCGCCGGAGATACTCGGCTTTGGATTCCCTGACGCCGCCGGTCACGCGGATGGTGACTTCCTGGACCAGTTCGTACACGGCCGGACCATTGGCGTCGATCGATGCGATCGACTCACGGGTCACCCAGGGCGCGTCGGCGGCCGACTCGAAGAGATCGTGAATGACGGACGCCTTGAGCAGGACCGGATCGGTGAACTTGTAGTCCAGCAGGATGGCCAGCGTGACCATCTGGTGGCGGAACATGTTGCTCCCGGCCTTGCGCGGCACATCGATCAGCGTCATCGCCTTCACGATGTACGGCGCCAGCGTGATCTGCGCCAGTTGCCGTTCCAGGATGCCCAGGTCCATGCAGCCCTCGATTGACACTCGCCGGCAATTCCCCGAGCAGGAGAACAGATGTGGCCGACGGTGTCAACCTGTGTCGGTCGCCGGACACGAATATACTTCTGGTCGCACCGGCGTCAGGACGCTGGCCGGGACTGGGCAGGAAGCGGCCCTCGGCACCAGCGCCGTCAGGGCAGCAGTTCCAGTGCCCGTGCGAACCGCGGGCCGATGCGAATCGCGCCGATCAGTCGTCAGCAGTCGGTAGACTTGGCGCCGCTCAGCGACAGCGGCTACCGTGCCATCGACTAGCCCCATAGCGAGGTTCTTGAACTTGGCGTCGAGCTCAAGCGCCAGAACGATGTCGGACGGCAGAGGAAGTTCGTATTCGTAGCGCGTCCCCGCGTCGAACACCTCGGCGACGAGCTTGCGCATCGCGGCCCGGTTTTCTCGAAGAAAGTAATCCACTTCCGCCAGAACGAGCCCTGGGACGATGATGCGGCTCGCGGAGGTCAACACGGCTTCGTACTCCGGGAAGCTCGCGCCGCCGTCGCTTGTGCGGGCGAGCGCTCGAAGGAGCCCGCCGGTGTCAGCAACGATGGGCGGCCTCAATCGTCGAGATCTCGGAACAGCTCGGCCTCATCCCCGAGCTTCGTGTCGGTGGATTCAAACAGACGCGTCGACGGGGGACGCCGGCCCGTGTAGTACCGCGACGCCACGACGCGCAGGCCCTTCCGAACGAGCTCAGAGGCAGAGTGGCCTGCGATCCGGGCACGCTTCAACGCGCGCACATCCTCCTCACCGAGACGAATCGTCGTCGAAGTCAATCGTGCCATACACTCACCATACAACAAGGAATGCCGGAAGGCCATCGCGCCGAGGCGCTTCCCGCTCTCGCAGATGCCGTCAGCCCGCCAGTCCGGTCTCCCATGCGTTAAGATGCCAGCCGCTCCTGTGTCCACAGAGCGATCGCGCATCAGCCGCGACGCGAAGCGGCGTCGGCTGCGACGCCTTGTTGGGCAGCCAACTCCATGAGGTGCCGGAGCTTCGGGTCGGAGAACTCCGCCGAGCGGAGCCAGCGATTCTCCTCCTCGACCGACATCGTCGCGATCGTCGAACTCACTTCGTCGCGAACAGCCCGTACCATGTGGACCGTATCGAACGTCTTGGCTGAAGCGTTACTCATCGGCGAGCACCTCCCGGGGGGACCGAATCTCGATCGTCGGGTATCCGAGCTTCGCGTTCACTCCATGGTACCCATGAATCCGAGGCAGGTTCACCACGTGCCGGAAGTTCCAACTCACTAGCGCATCCACGTTCGCGACGGTCGCCATCGCGAGGTGCTAGGCGTCGGCCAGCATGTTCGCCTTGAGGATGCCCTCGGCGAGATAGCGCCGGGCAAGCGCGTCGGCCGCGGGAGTCAGCCGGACCACTTCGATATGGCCATCTGGAACCGTCGCGAGCACTTCGCGCACGGCCGGAGGGGCCGGTGCTAGTTCCCGAAGAGTCAATTCCGAGAGAACGAGCCGCAGATCGCCGCGGGCGAA
>CAYHRK010000297.1:0-4474 GCA_964358795.1 uncultured Vicinamibacterales bacterium | reverse complement strand
TCGTCGCGCCTTGCGATCCGGGCGCCGCGCTCCGGACTATTTGTCACCGAACTTCCGATTCGGGACACTTGCCAGGAGGCCTTCGCACGTGTCCGGCATGAATCTTGATTGTCCTCGGTGCGATGTTCACCCGTGTTGCGCGCAAGGCCTTCCCGGTGCTCGCGCTGGCGTTTCTGTGCTTGTCGCCCTCGCCAGCACGTCCCCAATCCGGGTCGCCTCCAGTCTCGGATGAACAGCGCCGGTTCCTCGAGGTGCGGCGCCGCCAGGTCGAATTGACCGCGGCGCGGGCAGAACTGAAGCGGGCGCAGGAGTTGTTCGACGAAAAGTTGCTGGCTCGAACGGATCTCGACCGAGCCCGGGTGATTGTGGACACCGCCCAGCTCAACTATCAGGAGGCGGTGCTCTCGTTGTTGGGCCAGCAGCCTCGACTCTCGGTGCGGTCGGCCGTCAGGCGTCAATCGCGCGACGGGCGCACGTTCGTGCGACTCACGGTCGAAAACCTGTCGCCGCGCTTCGACGACTCCCAGTTCACGCTGCTCAACAACTTCGAAGGTGCCGATCCGATCCCGGAGTCGCTCCGCACCCGCGACGTGCAGGACATCTTCGTGTCGTTGAAGTCGACAGGCGAGGCCGGCGTGGGCACACCGACCACCCCGCGCGGCACCACGATTGGGCTTCCCTACGAGACGCATATCCCAACCTTGAAGTACAGAGAGTCGCGGGCGCTCGATTTCCAGTTGCTGCGCGACGTCAACAGCGTGATCGTGGCGACCACCTACAAGGGCCAGGTTCAGGAAATGGATATCCAGCTCCAGCAGGCCGAGATGGCGGATGTCGTCAACCTGACATCCACGCAGATCTCGCAGGAAGCTGACCTTGGATCCCAGGTGACCTACGACCTGCGGCTCGACCGCTCAACAGTGGACGTGCGCAGCTTCCAGTTGAAGGTCGTCAATCTGCCGCATCAGATCAGCTACAGCTTCGTGGACGCCAACCAGGCGCGGCTCTCTCAGATCAACTTCCCGTCAGGCGTGGCCCAGCAGACGTTGGGCCTTCGCCTGTTCCTGCCCGAACGCGCCGACGACCAGGTCCGCATCGACCAGCCGCTCAAGTTCTGGGCCCTCGTGATGGACGATGGGCAGGCGCCGCGGTTCCAGGCGGAACGCACGTATTCCGCTCAGGAGATTGAAGGCAGCCGGACAGGCCGCGTGCGACTGGTCGCGACTCCGCGCGGTGCAGGGAAGATCGAGGTGTCGGCACCAAGCCTGTTTGCGGAGATTCAGCCGGGTGAAACGGTGACGGCAACTATGTCGTTGCGGAACACCGGCACGCGGAGGCTCGACAACGTGAAGCTGTCGGCCGAGTACCCACTGAACTGGCGGGCCGAGGTGGTGCCCGACAACGTGCCGTCGCTCGAGCTCAATCGCGAGGCGCAGGTGAAGCTCTCCGTGATCCCGCCGCCCGACGTCGCGGTGGGTGACTACGAAATTCGCATCAAGACCGAAAGCTATGCGTACAACCGGCGCGTGCCGTCGGAAGACAAGATCTATCGGGTTAGTGTAAAGGCCGGCACCAACCTCTGGGCCACGCTCGGATTGATCGGCCTGCTGCTGGCGTTGATCGTCGGCATCGTTGTGTTCGGTCTCAAGCTCACGCGCCGTTAACGGAGACAGGTCAGCCACAATGCCGTTCAGTTAACACCCTGCCGTCATTCCGGGGCCGCGGGGCGGCACCCGGAATCCAGTCAGGGTGACCACACTGGACCCCGGTTTTCTTGGGCCGCCGTAGCCGAAGGCGAAGGTGCCCACCGGGGTGACGATATGTGAACAGTATTGAGGTCAGCCATGCTTCAAGCCATCGATCTCAGCAAGCGCTACGAGGACGGTGTCCTGGCGCTCGACGCCCTGAACCTGGAGGTGAAGCCAGGCGAGATCTACTGCCTGCTCGGCGCCAACGGTGCCGGCAAGACCACCACCATCAACCTGTTCCTGAACTTCATCGAACCGACATCCGGCAAGGCCCTGATCAACAATGTCGACGCCGCCTGCGATCCGCTCGAGGCCAAGCGCCACGTCGCGTACGTGTCCGAGAACGTGATGCTGTATGGCGCCTTCACGGCCCGCCAGAATCTCGATTTCTTCGCTCGCCTCGGCGGCCGCACCAACCTGGGCCGCGAGGATCTCTATCGCGTGATGCGCGAGGTGGGGCTGCCGGAAAAGGCCTTCGAGCAACGCGTGAAGGAGTTCAGCAAGGGCATGCGGCAGAAGCTTGGCATCGCCATCGCGATGATCAAGGACGCGCCGGCGCTGCTGCTCGACGAGCCGACCTCGGGCCTCGACCCCAAGGCCGGCGCCGAGTTCCTGGAGACGCTGATGGCCCTCCGGCAGCAAGGCAAGGCCATTCTGATGTCCACGCACGACATCTTCCGCGCCAAGCAGATTGCCGATCGCGTCGGGATCATGAAGGAAGGACGCAAGGTGATGGAACGCACGCGCGAGGAACTCGAGTACGAGAACCTCGAGCACATGTACCTCGACTACATGCGCGGCGGCATCGACGCCGAGCCTGCCGCGGCCGCACGGGAGACCCGCACGCTCGAGAGGGAGCACCCGTCATGATCTGGACGATCGCCCGGAAGGAGATACACGAGAACCTCATCGGCCTGCGGTTCGCGCTGTTGCTGACGCTGGCCCTCGTCTTCATTCCCGCGTCGTTCTACACGAACTACCGGACGTACCTGACCCGGGTGGCCGATCAGCAGCAGGTCGATCAGCGCAACCGAGACTTCCTGCGTAACCTGTCGGCTACTCAGATCATCACCAATGCGTCGTTGAGTCTCGACGTGTATTGGCCCCCGGCGGCAGCGTCGGTCTACGCCCTGGGGTTCGAAGAAACGCACCCACGGCATCTGGTGATCGGCCGGCACGGCGTAGCGTTCGGCGCGCCGCTCGATGTGCACGGCTCGGTCGGCTTGTTCGGGTCCATCGACTACCTCTTTATCGTCCAGTTTATCTTCAGTCTGTTCGCGATCCTGCTGTCGTTTGATGCCGTCACCCGCGAGAAAGAGAACGGCACCCTGCGAACGATGCTGGCGAACCGGGTGAGCCGGGCGGCTTTGGCGACAGGTAAGCTGGTGGGCGGGTACGTGACGCTGGCCATCCCATTGCTGTTGTCGTACCTCGTCGGGCTGATCGTGCTGGCGGTGGCCGGGCTCGGCGTCTTCAGTGCCGACTTCATGGCCCGCACCGTCTGGATTCTCGCCGCGTCGCTCGGGTACGTCGCGGTTTTCTTCATGCTCGGCCTGCTCGTGTCGTCGCTGGTGTCGTCCAGCTACACCGCCTTGGTGGCCTCGCTGGCCTTCTGGCTGATGGCGGTGCTCGTCGTGCCCCGCGCCGCTTCGCTCGTGGCGCAGATTGGCAAGCCCGTCAAGTCGGGACAGGTCGTGTGGCTCGAGAAGCTCGCGGCGGCGGCCAACATCGACCGGGAACGGGGCATCGCCCTTGGGCGGTTGTGGACACAAATCGAGTCAGCCGCAGGTGGCAACGCCGACCAACAGCAGACCGACTGGAGCAAAGGCCGCGGCGCCGTGGCGGCACCGTTCGAGGAGCGAAAGGCGACCGCTCTGGCGCAGATCGACGACGACTACCGGCGGCGCAGGAACGAACAACGGCAGCTCGGCCTCGCCGTGGCGCGTCTGTCGCCAGCAGGCTCCGTGGTGTCGTTCATCACCGAGATGGCCCAGACCGGGCTGGACGGCGAGACCCGGTTTGCGGCCGAGGCAGAACGCTATCGCGGCGTGGTGAAGCGTGACCTGTTCGATCGCGTGTACGCAGACTTGCTGCCGGGCGGCCGCATGAACTTGGGAATTATCGCGCCGGTCAATGCCAACACGCTGCCCGAATTCCGGCTGCGGTCGGCTAGCGTGATCGACAGTCTGCGTGGGTGGGACCTGGGCGTGCTTCTGCTGTGGTTCCTCGGCGCCGGGGCGCTGGTGTACCGGGGACTGGCGCGCTACGACGTGCGGTGATGCGGAAGCGGGGAACGCGATGAAGCCTGTTCTGCTGGTGGCGCGGAAGGAAATCCTGGAGCACCTGCTGAGCCTGCGCTTCCACGTGTGCGCGGTGATGATGGCGGCCCTGCTGGCGCTGTCGGTGTTCGTGATGTTCCAGGACTTCCGCGTGCGAATGGAGAACTACGGTGTGCTGCAAGCTCGGGCCACGCCGCGCGCGGGCGAGTATGGCGTGATGGCGGTGGTTCGGCCGCAGCCGCTGTCCATCGTCGCACGCGGACTCGACGAGGTGCTCGACCGGGGATACGACATCACGGCCTATAGCGGCATCACCCCCCACGATCGTCAAACGCCCTCGCTCAGCCTCTTTTCGCTGTTCGCGCCGCCCGATCTCATGTACCTGGTGAAGGGGTTGCTGTCTCTCCTGGCGCTGCTGTTCGCGTACGACGCCATCTCCGGTGAGAA
>CAYHRK010000296.1:0-4507 GCA_964358795.1 uncultured Vicinamibacterales bacterium | reverse complement strand
TGCCTTCGGCGTTGACGAAGGCTAATCCTACCTCCACACCCGCGACCGCGGCTCGTCTACCACTCCCGCTCTAGACCGGGAGTGGTACGCGTCAGGACTGTTTCTTTGGACTTCGGGCGGGTGGCTTCGTGCTTCCCGCTCCACCGGCGGCGCGTTCTTTGAAGAACTTGGCCTTCCACTGCTTTCGCCTGGCGCCGGGCTCGCCCTTGTACTTGTCGCGCGGGTCCTTGTGCTCCCCGCCGGGCCGCCACTCCCGGCCGCGCCTGTCCTGCGTTCTCGGCGCTGCTGGTGCCGGTGCCGGCGCCAATGTCCTGGCTTCTGGCTTCGGGCGTCTGAAGGCCGCCTTTTCTCGCTCAGCCTTGGCCTGCTCGGGCGAATCCCACAAGGTGCCTTGGGAGAACCACTTCATCATCGCACCCGCGTTCTTCTGCTTCATGCGGTTGAACGTGGGCAGCAACTCGGCCTGATCCTTCGCGCGGAAGGCTGTGGCCTCGCCGTCCAGGATGATCGTCCAATAGGCAAATCTAGGTGGCATGGGCCTCTACCAGATGCTTCAGGGTCGTCAGCCGCTTGATGGCCTTTCCGGTCTTGGCCTCGGCCAAGCGCAGTTCATAAATGCTCTGAAGGTTGAGCCAGAACTCGGCGCTGGTTCCGAAGAAATGCGCCAGGCGCAGCGCTGTGTCGCCAGTGATGGCGCGCTGGCCGTTCAGGATCTCTGTGACGCGATTGGTAGGCACCTTGAGCCGCCGCGCCAGTTCAGCCGCACTCATCGTCAGGGCGTCAAGCTCTTCGGCCAGGTGCTCTCCTGGGTGAATGGCAATGCGAGCCATGGTGTGCTCCTAGTGGTAATCCACAATCTCCACGTTCATCGGTCCCGGCGATTTCTCCGGCCACTCAAGGCAGATCCGCCATTGGTCGTTGATGCGAATGCTGTACTGGCCTTTTCGGTCGCCCTTCAAGGCCTCGAAGCGGTTGCCGGGCAATGCTGACAGATCTTTCAGAGTGTGGGCTGCCTCGACCCGGTCCAGTTTGAGACGGGCGGGCCGTTCAACGCCCGACAGCGCCTTGACTCGTTTCCCGGCGGCGAAATCAGCCGTTCGTTTGTCTCGATAGCTGACGATCACTCATCACATGATGCCACAAATTACGAGTGACGTCATGCATAATGTCAGCCGACGCCGTCATGCTGGCCCAACACTCCCGCTCTGGCCCGGGAGTGGTAGCAATTGCCGCAGGAGGGTGGCCACCCGCTCGAAGACGCCGCCCTCGGCGCGGTTGATGATGATGGTGTTGACGTTCGGGATGTCCAGCCCGTTTTCGACGATAGTCGTGGCGAGGAGGATGTCGAACTTGCGTGCCACGAAATCGATCATGGCCTGCTCGAGCTGGTGCTCGCCCATCTGGCCGTGGCCCACGACGATTTTCGCTTCGGGAACGAGACGTGTCAGGAGGTTGCCGATGGAGTCAAGAGTTGACGGATCGGATCATCGAACAGAGCCTGGCTACGACGAGCTTGGAAAAGGAACAGTCGTACTACGAAGACCTTCAGTCGATCGGTGAAGGGGTTCGCACAAACGGGGGGGCATCTCGCCAGGCCACGATTGCTGAGCTGAACATCCGCTTCAACACCGCGATTCAGGGAATCCTGACAGCCCTCGACCAGGTGAACGCGATCTACGAAGACATCTCGAAGTTGAACCTGAATCCGTCAACAGTGCTCTACACAATAACCGGCCCGTTTGCGCTGCAGACGCAGCGGTCGCTGACGGTGCGGACGGTAGGCCTGTACTTCGTGCTGATCATGATGCTGACGCTGATTCTGGTGCCCGTCGGCTGCCTGGTGCACCACGCCTTCAAGAAGCAGTAGGGGTCGGACCGCCTTCGCGGGGTCAAGCGTACCGCCCAGCGCCAGAAACGCCGGCCACAGCGCCTGACTGTGCTCCCACCGCGCCTGCGGGGTCATCCGGTACCATTCTGCCCACTCGCCATCGCAAACGTCCTCGATCGGCACCATGATGACGGCAGAACAACACAGGCGAACGGCTTGACGACGCTGGCTGACGATGGCATCGTCGTCGACAGCATTGTCGGAGAGGGGATCCTCCATGAAGTTCGAAATCCGCGCCGCCCAGAACGGCGCGATCCTGCGCGTGGAATCCGATGGGACCGACGGGACCGAATCGGAAGAGCTCGTCTACCAGGAAGTCGACGGTGGGGAGGTCGAGGCGTTCGCCGAGTTTCTGCGCGCCCTTGATGCACAGTACGGGCCATCCACGAGCCGGTACTCACCCGCGCGCATCTACATCATCGTCGAGCCGGGCGACAAGCACGATGATCCCAGGCCCCACCTGGCTGAAGACGAACGCCGAACCCAGGATGCGGGTTGAAAGGTCACCGCGTCGCTAGTGACCCAGTATGTCGACATTGTGTAGACATACTGGTATTATTGCGTCCGTTAGACGCCAATGATTGACCAATTGCGATCGGCGGTTCCCCACGAGGAGTTCGATTACCAGATCCTCATTCACGCGCTGCGCGAGTACGCCAGTCCGCGCGACCACGCGACGCGTTTGCTCGAACAGGGCGCCATCATCCGCGTCAAGAAGGGGCTCTACGTGTTCGGGCCGACGTTTCGCCGAAGCCCGTACTCGCGGGAGTTACTGGCTAACCTGATCTCGGGCCCCTCGTACGTTTCCCTGGAGTACGCGCTCGGCTTCCATGGTCTGATTCCGGAGCGCGCGACCACCGTTACCTCCGTCACGGCAGGCAAGCGCCGGGTTTTTTCGACGCCGATGGGCCAGTTCAGCTACTGGCCGGTTCCGTCAACCGTCTTCTGCGTCGGAATCTCGCGGATGACAACGTCCGACGGCCGTGCATTCCTGATAGCCACCCGCGAGAAGGCCTTGTGCGACACGCTGGTGCACGCGCGATCGATTCACGCGCGATCGACTCGGCAGTTGGAGGCTGTGCTCGCCGACGATCTTCGCGTGGACCTCGATGAGCTGGCGTCGTTCGACACCGCGGTCATCGCCGAGTTGGCCCGCTCATGGCCGTCACGGCGCCTTGCGCTACTTGTCGACGTCGTCGATCGCCTTGCTGGGGCGCTTCGGCGGCAAGAGGGAACGACGCGTGAATGACGCTGTCCGTCAACTGATCGGTCGTTATCGTCCCGTGTCGCTCGACGACCACCTGCGGGCGCTCAGAGAGGTTCTGCAGGAATTGGCGTTGCTCGGGTTATGGCGGAGCCGTTTCTTCGAGCACGCCGCGTTCTACGGCGGCACGGCGCTGCGCGTCCTGCATGGGCTGAACCGCTTCTCGGAAGATCTCGACTTCTCGTTGCTGATTCCGCGATCGGACTTCCAGATTGGCCGGTTCACGACGGCGCTCGAAACCGAGATTCGGGTCTTCGGGTTCGACGTGACGGTGCAGGCGAAGTCGCGAACACGCGCAGGCGCGATCCAGTCGGCGTTCCTGAAGGGCGATACCCTGGGGCAGTTGGTGTCCATCGACACGCCGGCTTCGTTGACGCGAGCGGTGCCCCGAGGCCAGACGATCAAGATCAGGATCGAGATCGACACCAATCCGCCCCCTGCCTTCGAGACAGAGGTTCTGTACCTGTTGGCGCCAATTCCGTTCCCGGTACGCGTGTATGCCCTGCCAGACCTGTTCGCGGGGAAGATGCACGCGCTGTTGTGCCGGCAGTGGAAGGCGCGTGTCAAGGGCCGGGACTGGTATGACTTGGTCTGGTTTTGCGGCCACTATCCAGACCTGCATCTGGCGCATCTGGAGGCGCGACTGGCGCAGAGTGGTCACTGGCCTCAGGGGCAGCGGCTCACGGCCGAAGACCTGCGGCGCATGCTGGACGACACCATCGAGCGAGTCAACCTGGAACAGGCGCGCGCCGAAGTGGAACCGTTCGTGGCTGATCCGGCGGCACTGCGCGCGTGGTCGCGCCCCTTCTTCAAGGACCTCGGGCGCCGCATCATCCCGGTCTGAAGGATGTGCCTCTCCCGCGAGGGCCGACGCCTCATGCAGTCGTGCCGCCTTGCGAAGTGCGGGCTGAGTTTGACTTATTAGGATGATGGCATCATAATGCTACTATCATGAAGGCACGGACGATGGTCTATCTAGACCCCGGTCAGCTCAAAGCGTTGAAAGCCAAAGCCAACATCGAGGGCATTTCGCTGGCGGCGCTGATCCGCCGTCTCGCAACGCGCTGGCTGGAAGCAGACGAGACCGCTCCATCTGTTCCGCCATCTGCATACGCGAAGCTGGTCGATTTGGGGTCGAGCGGCCGCCTGGACGTGGCCGATCGCCACGACGAGTATCTTGCCCACGCCCTTACCCGTGAACATGCTGGTTGACACCGGCGCTTGGTACGCGCTCGCTGACAGGTCCGATTGGCATCACGACGAGGCGCGCCAATTCTATGTGCCCGAGGCACCTCACGGCCGCTTCGTGACGACGGACCTCATCGTCGGGGAAACCTGGGCGCTCATCTCGGCTC
>CAYHRK010000295.1:0-4555 GCA_964358795.1 uncultured Vicinamibacterales bacterium | reverse complement strand
CAGAGGTTTTGAACGGGAACCCCAGACATCTCGTCCAGGTACCGTTTGTACTGTGGCACCGCACCGGGACGGGTTTGGATGACGCGCCCTTGGCGAATCAGTTCCTGCATCTTCTCCTTCGAGTAACGCCAGTATCGTCTGACGCCCAGAACCTCGTAGTGCGGGTTCCCTTTGGCTGCGCCGCCAGGGCCTTGC
Source organism: uncultured Vicinamibacterales bacterium (assembly GCA_964358795.1). Lineage (GTDB taxonomy): Bacteria > Acidobacteriota > Vicinamibacteria > Vicinamibacterales > JAKQTR01 > CAYHRK01. Next base: position 4,360 of record CAYHRK010000295.1, on the reverse strand, counting down.
AGGTTGTCGATTCTGTAACGGCGACCATCGGGGTCAGTGCGGCGATAGTCACGTTCAACGTAGCCTTCGTCATACGGCACGTACAAGGGGTTCCAGATGCCAGCGTCGGACTTGCCGTAGAACAAGATGCTGTCTGTCACCCGTCCGAAGTGGCGGGAGCCTTGGCGCGCATCGCTGTGAGCGTGGGACCGTTTCCACACGATTTCGTTCCTGAAGTTCTGGCCGCCAAACACCGCATCCAGGAGTACCTTCAAGTAGTGACTGGCCGTCTGGTCGCAGTGCAGGTAGATCGATCCTGTCGGCTTCAGGACACGCCGCAACTCCACCAGGCGCGGCGCCATCATGGCCAAGTAGGCCATCATGTCGCTGTCGCCCAGCAACCTCCGGAACGCCTGCATGGCCTCGGACACCTTGCCGCCGGCCTCGATCATCTCGACGCAGGCACGCGCCGCGCTCGCGTCCCACTTCCACGTGTCCTCGAAGGCCTTGATCTGAGAGGCTGCCTGCGTCCCGTCACGTTCGGCGAATAGCACGTTATAGCTGGCGTTCGAGTTGAATGGCGGGTCGAGGTACACGAGATCGACGCTCTCATTCTCAATGTGGCGTCGAAGCACGTCCAGGTTGTCGCCGTAGTAGAGCTGGTTCATGACGAGCCGATTGTAGCCCGAGTCGCGTGCGGTCGAGCTGGCCGACGATTTCCGTCAGCGGTTTTCAATGTGACCCACCACCCTGGATTGCAGCGGCTCGGCCCTGGAAACCGAGAAGTAGTAATATCCGAACATCGTAGCCGGATGCCGGAGGTGCGAGATGCGTGGACGCAGGACGGTTTCGTTCGCGCTCGCGGTCGCGTTGGCCGTCGGCGCGCGCATGCTTGCGTGGGGCCACGACACACCTCGGCCGGTCCAGTCTTCCCCACCAGCCCAGGGCAAGGAGCGACCGACGTTCCGCACGGAGATTAACTTCGTGCGTGTCGATGTGTACCCATCGGTGAACGGCAAGCCCCTCAGCGACCTGACCCTTCAGGATTTCGAGATTCTGGAGGACGGCGTGCCGCAGAAGATCGTCGCCGCCTTCCGCATCGTGCCCTAGCGACCCGATACGAACACAGGCGGCGCCTCCTAGACGTCTTGAACGGCCAAAGTCTATGGCGTCAAAAGTCGGTTGCCGCACGACTTTCGCCCTGACTCCGGCAAGGGCGTCGGTCAGAGAGATTGAGCCGCTGCGACGATCCGGTCGCCCATCGCCGCCATCCGGACGAGGCGTTGGTCCGCGGTGCTGAGCGAGGCCGACTCGCCGTGCATGGTTGGTGGCGTGCCACGTGCGGCGACGGAACGGGACCGGTTCGCGGCATCCAGTGTGGCAAAAGCCGCCGGCAAACGCGAGAGGGATCCACACACGATTTCGACGTAGTTCGCGTGTGTCAGATTCACGGCCAGCGCTGCCGCCGGGGGCAGGCGTTCGAAGTCTTGGGTGAGAATCTTCCGGCCGCTCCGGCGACGTTCCCCGTGTTTCATGCGGTGGAAGAACGACTCCAGGCAGTCGTTCGTGCGGTCGACCAGCCTGATGCAGGTGTCGCCGCTTGCCGTGGTGGTGATAGCGTGTCCCCAGAGATGGGGCCCGTGACGGTCGAGGTGAGCCAGCACGACGTCGATGGCGTGCCGCGTGGCCGTGCCGGGCCCACGTGCCGGACGCCGCGCCCGCAGGGAGGTCGCAAGGGTGGCGACGGCGCGCTGAATGTCGTGCAGCTCGGCGACCTCCTGGGCGACGTCCCCTGTGGACGTGGGCGCCTTGGGGTTCAGGCGCAAGGCCTCGCGCAGTTCGGTAAACAGGTCGACCGTCTGTGTGAGGGCCGTCGCCACCGCCACAAACGGGGGCACATCACAGTCGACCGGACGCAGGATCTGCTGGAGCCGCTCGAGGCTCTTCCTCACCTGGTGGTCGGTCGGCGGGTTGCGCAAGAACGCGGCGATGGCAGAGACCCCCTGCAAACACCGGTCGTAGAGCGCGAGAGAGGGAAGATCAAAGGGAAACCCCTCGTCGGTCCCGTCGGCCGGGTAGTCGAGCACCAACTGCGCCAGACTCCGCACCACGGTGAGGCCGCCTCGTCCGTTCGGGATGCGGTGGCCGGTGGGAGGCTCGGCGAGCCAGTGGCGCAGCCCGTCGCGCCCGTCTTCGATCGCCGACCCAAGCCGGTCGCCGTGCTGTTGGACGAAGACGCGCAATCGGGCGACACGCTTGGCGCGCCGGACGAGCGCACGGAGCTGGTCGTGCCCCGTGGCCAACAGGTCCTCGCCGACATCGGCGAGAAAGTGGTAATGGCAGGCCAGGATCGGGATCGGCGTCGGCCGCGATCCCACGAAGTCTGCGGTCGCGTCGGCCATGGCCCGGCCGAGGTCGCGCATTATGGCGCAGGGCGGCCCGAAGGCGGCGGCCACCTCGCGGATGGCCGGGAGGATGAATTCGGCGCGTTCCGTCGGCACGTTCCAGGCGCCCAGAACCCACCGCCACCACCCGACATAGGCCACGAGCAACGTGCCGCGCCCATCTTCGCCGGTGGTATCGAGAGGCCGCGGCCAGCCGCCATCGGCCTCGAGGGCCGCGGCGAGTGCCGGGGCGCAGGCCTGATGCCGCGCCTGGAGGTAGGCGAGGAAGCGGGAAGCCAACGTGCTGATTTCTCCGGTCGACAGCACGACCCCGTGGTCCCGGGCGAGCGCCGCGCGGATGTCCTCGCGCTGTTGATGGTGCACGAAGCGGGCGAGACCGATCGCGACCATGACATCGTAGCCGACCACGCTCCCGGGAGGCAGGATCGCGGCGAACGCCGAAGGACGATGGGGCAGCGGTTTGTCGCCCTGGATGCACCCGGACGGGCACGCGGAGACCCGTGCCTGCAGATGAAATGTCCCATGGGCGAGGGTCACACCGTGCCGGCGGTGCGTCTTCTGCACGTGGAGCTGACGCCCACACCGCGGGCACCGTTCCACCGGGTCATCGAGGGTGACGAACAGGTCGCCGAGCGCGTGCACCCGTCGCTGACAGGTCTCACGCAACGCGGCGGTTTCCGCTCTTACGGCTGCGAGCGTCGTGAGGGCGAGCGCACGGTTTTTTTTAGCGCGTAGCGGGTGAACACCGCTTCGACCTGCTCGATCGGCAGGGGATGGCCCGCCGCACGGAGTCGCCGGGCGACGGCGCCGGCCTCGTCCTGGGGATGGTGAATGACGTCGACCAGCACGTCGACCACCTGGGCCACGTCGAGCGCCAGCGGGACTGGCGCGAGGCGCTCCTGCCGCCGCCGCCATTGCACTTCGGCCACCTCCGGGCTCGCACTGAGATACACGGAGGCCTCCCGCCAGGGCTTCCGCACGAGCGCGTGTGCGCCAACGAGCAGCCGCAGCGTGTTGTGGACGCGGAGATGCACCAGGTCGCGGAGTTCGTCGTGCGTCTGGCCGGCCGGCGACGTGTCGACCAGATGTCCCAGTGTCTTCCGCAGCGTGCCGTGCGCCGAGAACCCGATGTCGTGGTACCACCAGAGGTCGTGCGGATCGAAGCGCGGGATCCGCCGCAGCGTGTAGTAGCGTCCCGTGTGGCTGTAGCTCGTGAGATACCCGATCGGGCGCAGCGCGCGGAACACGGTCGTGCGCGACGGCGTCCGCAAGGCGCGGCGCAGCTCGTCGAGGTCGACGACTGGTTTGCGCCGGAAGAGCACGTCGAGCGCCGGCGGGGCGGACACCAGCGTGGGCACAGGCGCCTCCTGAAACAATGGTGACTGATCCTACCATGTTCGTCACCATTGTTCCCCCTTTCGCCTCTCCCACCGCGGCTCGTGCGGGGTCCACTTCGTAGCGGCAGACCGCTGACGCATGGCATCACGTGACGATCAATGACCGGTTTTCGGGCCGTGAATAAGAGGTGCGGGGGTCCCGGTCAGTGATCGCGATCACGCGCCGCCCACCGTCAGCTCGGTCAGGTGGCGGTCGCGGACGGCCACGAATGAAACAATGGTGACTCTGATCCCAGATCGGTCCTGGCGCTAAACGGCTATGAAATCAGTAACTTGCTGGGGGCAACCAACTTTTGACGCCGTGGTGCAGGGGAGTGGCGCCGCTGAGACGTACCAGGGGCCCGCATGCACGGCTTCGCCGCCCCCAAAGGTCGCTTCCTGTGGTGCAGCAGCCACAGCGCCCGAATCTGAGGGCTCGGGGCGACGCCTCGCCTGCGGGAACCGGCCCCTCGCCCTGGCGGGAAACCACCACCCATTGGGGCTACCTGAGTCAAGTGGATACCCCACATGGCCTATATTTGAGTGTCGAGTAACGCAGCCAGACGGGATGCAGCGCCGGTCGAATGCAGACGGACTTGC
>CAYHRK010000294.1:0-4567 GCA_964358795.1 uncultured Vicinamibacterales bacterium | reverse complement strand
GTGCTGTCGGGCGCGTAGGAGTTGCCGCGCTGCGGCTGTGGCGGGTTCTGGCGGGTGAGGGGGACGCTGCCCGCGCCCAGCGCGAGGGCCAGCACACCGCCGAGGAGCAGGCGGCCGCGCGACGGCGCGCGGCGGCCGGTGTTCATGGAATCCAGGTCGTTCCCGGTTCGAAATCGCTTCAGCACGATGGTCTCCCTTACTTCGCTACAACAGGAATACTTCGTGGTCAGCCCGGCACGCCGGCAACCGACCCTCGTTCGGCGCCCAGTCTCAGCTCGTCAGCCACCGAGATCTCGGGATTGATGCGCAGCCACAGGCCAGCGCCGATCACCAGGAGCCCGCTTGCTACAACGAACGGGTAGACCCAGGACCCGGTGTACTGAACGATGATGCCGAACAAGAATGGTGAGATTGCCGCCCCGAGGTTGCCGACCGAGTTCATCATCCCGGAAACCGTGCCCGCATACTCCGAGCCGATGTCGAGACACACCGCCCAATAGACGCCGACCGCCATCTCGAGCCCGAACAGAGCACAGGCCAGGAAGAACACGGCAGCGTAGGGCGAGCTGGTGACGGCGCCCGGAATCATGAACGCAGCCGCCACCAGGAGACCGGACATTGCGACAATACGGCGTGAGAACCTGCCGTTCTTCGTTCGCATCCAGAGCTTGTCCGACAGCCACCCGCCCAGCGTATCGCCGATCGTGCCGGCAAGCAGAGGCAGGCTGGCGAAGATGCCCATTCGCACGATCGTGAAGCCCCGCCCTTCGACGAGGTACGTTGGCAGCCAGGTCAGGTAGATCCAGACCGTGTAGCAATAGCAGAAGTAGCTGACACAGAGCGCCCAGATATTCTTGCTCTTGAGGAGCCGCATGAACGGAAGCTTCGGCGCCGTACCCTTGGCGGGCTTTCCGGCGGTGATGATCTCAATCTCCGCCTCGTTGACGCCTCCCCATCTGTCTCGATATGCGGCGGGCGTGTCGCGGTACCAGACGAACCAGAGGGCAGCCCAGATCAGACCGATGAGGGCGAAGACGTAGAACACCGGACGCCAGCCCCAGGTCGTCATGATGGCGACGACGATGACCGGGGTGATCGCGCCGCCGAAACGAGCGAAGGCGTGTGTTATCCCCTGTGCGAAGCCGCGTTCGGTGGCGGGAATCCACGTCGAGAAGGCTCGCGTGGCGTTGGGAAACGCGCCCGCCTCGCCGATGCCGAACAGGAACCGGACCACCAGTAAGGAGACGAAGTTCCAGACTAGGGCCGTCGCGCCGGTCATCAGAGACCAGAACGTGACCAGGCCAGCCAGCACCTTCCGCGGCCCGTACCGGTCGCCCAGCATGCCTATCGGGATCTGGAACGAAGCATAGGACCACGAGAAGGCTGCAAAGATGGCCCCCAGCTGCACCTTGCTGATGCCGAACTCCCGCATCACCAGCGGGGCCGCGACGGCGATGTTGACACGATCAAGGTAGGTGATCAGGTACACCAGGCAAACCACGAACAGGACCCAGTGTCGGACATGCGTCGGTTTCTCTCTCACAGAGAGCCTCTCGTGATGGACCGGACAACCTGCCCGAGGAATTCGTCGGCGTTCCCGGCATGCCAGCGCCATACGACGACGAGATCGTGCTCGGGATCGACCCAGATCATGTTGGAGCCGTGGCTGCGAGCGGCGAAGCTCGTCCTGGGCACGCTCGGCCAGGCCTTGCCTTGCCTTGGGTATTGAGCCACCGCAGACAACCGTAGTCTGGTCCGACCGGACCTGCAGCGGCCAGGCCGAGAAGGACGCTTCCTCCCCCAATCCATCTGTTCATAGGAGACACCACCGTTGAATGTGCAAGCGGGACTGCGGCACCGTTCCCGGTACCAGCGCAATGCAGCCGGATCAGGCGGATCACGGCACGGGCCAAGCGACGTCGCACACCGGATTCGGGCGCAGGTTCGTCAGTGTATGCTGCACGCTGTATACGCGCATCCGGCCGCGGTGTCAACTGCGGTTCAACTGAGCGAACTGATTTCGTGATGAGGTCTGGCTGAGGCGGCGGGCCGGTCGAGCGCGCCGGTGACGGTCCGATCCGATCGCAGGAACAGATGTTCATGCAACGTGATGCATGAGGCTCGATTCGCGGCGCGGGTTTGTAGTAGGCTTGTCAGTTGGGTTTCACCTACAACACCGCTGCCCATGTCCCAGACGTTTCATCCGAGCGCCAATGGCATCGCCCGCATGATGCTGTTTGCCGCGACCATCCTCGTCGCCGCCGGCGGGTTCCTGATCTACGCCGTCAGCAAGTCGTCGTACGTCACGCGCCAGGATGACGCGAGACAGCAGCCCATTCAATTCAGCCACGAACGGCACGTCGCCGGCAACGGCATCGATTGCCGGTTCTGCCACACGGCGGTCGAGAAATCCGCCGTGGCTGGCATGCCGCCGACCGGAACCTGCATGAATTGCCATTCACAGATCTGGTCGAACAGCGCCTACCTGGAACCTGTCCGCGCCAGCTACCGGAATAACCAATCGATCCAGTGGGTCAAAGTGCACGACCTGCCGGATTTCGTATATTTCGACCACAGTATCCACGTGAACAAGGGGGTCGGCTGCACGACCTGCCACGGGCAAGTGGATACCATGCCCCTGATGCGGACGGTGAACACCCTTCAAATGGAATGGTGCCTGAACTGCCACCGGAATCCCGAACTCTACGTGCGTCCACGCGAAGCGGTGTTCCAGGTGAACTACCAGCCACCGGCCGATCAGTTGGCACTGGGGCGGAAACTGGTCGCGGATTACAACATTCAGCGATTGACCAGTTGCTCGACGTGCCATCGATAGGCGTGCCTGCGCCGGGGGCCGGGGGAACGTCACGCCAGAGTGGCACGCCGCTGGCGCGTCCCTGAACGAAGAGACGACAGCCGGATCGACATGAGCGAACATCACGAGCTCGACGCTACGACGCTGCGCGCACGGCTGGCATCCTCGACGGGGCCGGACTACTGGCGCAGCCTCGAAGAACTGGCCGGCACCGAAGAGTTCCAGACCTTCCTGCACCGCGAGTTTCCGGAGCAGGCGTCGGAATTTGCCGATCCGGTCGGACGCCGCCAATTCCTGCGGCTGATGGGGGCGTCGCTGGCGCTGGCCGGTGTCGGCGCGTGCACCAAACAGCCGGCCGAATCCATCGTGCCGTATGTGCACGGCCCCGAGGAGATCGTGCCGGGCAAGCCGTTGTTTTTTGCAACGGCCGTCCCCCTCGGCGGCTATGCCACCGGCGTGCTGGTGGAAAGCCACGAGGGCCGACCGACCAAGATCGAAGGAAATCCCGAGCATCCCGCCAGCCTCGGCGCGACCGACCTGTTCGCTCAGGCCTCTATTCTGGGCTTGTACGATCCCGATCGTTCGCAGACGCTGACGCACCTGGGCGACATCCGAATCTGGAGCGCGTTTCTGGATGCCACGAGGAAAATCGTTGAGGCCAAGCGGGCCTCGCAGGGTGACGGGCTCCGGCTGCTGACTGAAAGCGTCACGTCCCCAACGTTGGCCCGACAGATCCGGGAGTTTCTGGCCGAGTTCCCGGCGGCCAAGTGGCATCAATACGAGCCAGCCGGCCGCGACTCCGTTCGGGCCGGGGCCAAGCTTGCTTTCGGCAGCTACGTAGAGACGCGCTACCAGTTCGACAAGGCTCGCGTGGTCCTCTCTCTGGATGCGGACTTCCTCGGCGTGATGCCCGGCTCGGTGCGCTATGCGCGTGAGTTTGCGGCAGGGCGGCGCGTGGGTGGTGCCCACGGCGAGATGAGCCGGCTCTATGCGGTAGAAAGCGCGCCCTCGAACACCGGCGCCAAGGCGGATCACCGGCTGGCCCTCAAGCCGAGTGACATCGAGGCGTTGGCGCGCGGCCTCGCTTCGACGCTGGGCGTGGCCGGGGCTCCGGCCCAGGCCAACGCCCGCTGGCAGTCGTGGCTCGACGTGGTGGCCGGCGACCTGAAGGCCAACACGGGCGCGTCGCTGGTCGTCGCCGGCGACGAGCAATCGGCAGCCGTGCACGCGCTGGCGCACGCGATCAATCAGGTGCTCGGCAATGCCGGTGCGACCGTGGTCTACACCGATCCGGTCGAGGCAAATCCGGTGGATCAACTCGCCTCGTTGCGCGAGCTGGTGGCTGACATGAGCTCCGGCAGCGTGAACATGCTGCTGATTCTGGGCGGCAACCCGGCCTACACCGCGCCGGCGGACTTGCCGTTTGCCGACGCGCTGCAGCAGGTGGCCCTGACGGCGCACCTGGGGTTGTACGAGGACGAGACATCGGCGGCGTGCCAGTGGCACGTGCCCGAAGCGCACCATCTCGAATGCTGGAGCGACGCCCGCGCGTGGGACGGCACGGCCACGATCGTGCAGCCGCTCGTCGCACCGCTCTACAGCGGGCACTCGGCGCACGACGTGCTGGCGGGCCTGTCGAAGACGTCTGGCCGATCGACCTACGACCTGGTGCACGACACGTGGAAGACGCACGCCGCCGAGCAAGGCGTGGTCGACTTCGAGAGCTTCTGGCGCAAGTCGGTCCACGACGGC
>CAYHRK010000293.1:0-4569 GCA_964358795.1 uncultured Vicinamibacterales bacterium | reverse complement strand
GGTCTGGCGCTTGCTCATAGTATCACCGGATCATCAGCATGATACCAGGCGAGGGGTCCTGACGTCCAGGCGCCAGGGCTTTCGGTGCGCATGCGGCCGTCGCCGGGATGCCGCTGTTGACCCGGGATCCGCGCCGCTACCGAAGCGACTTCCCGACCGAGCGCGACGGGCTGCTCTCGAACACGGTCAACGGCGTGCGCGTCGGCCGGGACGATCGCATCTGGATCTCGAGCCAGAAAGGCGTGCTCCGCGTGGAGCGCGCGGCCTTCGATCGCGTCGATCGGGAAACGGCGCAGGCCGCCACTGCCGAAGCGGCCGGACGCACTCGTTCATCCACGCTCGCAAGCGAAGACGAATCGCCGGCGCTCGACCCGGACTGTCGATCGCGCGGCCCGCGCCGCCGACCGTGCTGGTGTCGATGAAGCAGATCAACGACGTGCACGGGCACGAGGCGGGCGATCGGGTGCTCGCCGAAACGGCGCGGCGACTGAAGGGCGTGGCGCGCGACACCGACTACGTCATCCGATGGGGCGGCGAGGAGTTCCTGCTCGTCGTGTGCTTCAGTCCCGCCGACATGGCGCCGCGCATCGCCGAGCGCGTGATGAGGGCGCTGTGGCGCGAGCCGTTCGCCGTCACCGGGAACTCGCCCCTGACCCTGACGGGATCGGTGGGGTTCAGCCTCTTCCCGTTCGGCGCCGCCGGCGCGTCAGCCGCGCGACACGACCCGAGAGACTGGCAGAGCGTGTTCAGCTTCGCGGACAGACCTTCCCCAACGTGCCCTTGATCTCGCTGCGGATGACGTAGCGCTTCTCGTCCACGGTGATCGTCGTCTCGTCCAGGTGATCCAGGTCGCGGACGATATCAGCCCACTCGAGGGTCCAGCCGTGCTGCTCCAGGCGGCGCTCCAGTTCCTGCCGGACGACGAGCGCGAGGAAGGAACAGAACACATGGCCAGGTCGGTATTGGTCCGCAGCACCCACTTCCCGTCGCAGCGGGCATCCGCCACGATCTTCGCCTCGTCGATCGCGAACCGCGTGCCCGGCGTCTTCAGAAAGCGCCGAAAGCCCTTATTGCCCACGAGCGCTTGGGCAACGGTTCCCCCAACCACGCCATGGCCCGATAGAGATGAGTTAGACTGTTGCCCTTCGTTTAGCCAGCGGAACCGAGCTCGTAGAACCCCTGCCCCCGGCCGGCCAGCGCGCGCGAGGGGGGAACGAAGAGGTGAGGTCATGAAGCACCGGCGTCTCTCGGACCGTCTGCCGTTCGTCGCGTTCCTGCTGATCCTCATCCTCTGCAGCCGCCCGAGCCAGGCGTTCGCGACGGCTGAAGTCTCGAGAGCGCCGGATGCGCCTTCGGCCCAGGCGGCGGCATGCTCCGAGGAAGACCGGTACACGGAGAACTTCGACACGGGTTGGGCCTCTGACTGGTACCTCGGACCTGGATTTCGGATCGTCACGGATGGCAGTGGGAAGGTCCTGCAGGGGACAGGCGCTTCAAGCGCCCTCGCAGCGTCCTTGTCGGGACGAAACGCCTCACGCACGTTTGCGGCCTACCTGTTCGGCGACTACTGGACGGACCTTTCGTTGAGTTTCGACTTGCAGTTGAATGCCGGTGAATTCTGGGCGAGCCTTCGCTACAACCCCAACGCGGACGAAGACTACGCGTTTGACAGGATTCTCGGCAAAGTCGCCGAGCGGTACTACGTCACGTTCACGTCCACGCGCGTGGTCCTTGGTAGAACGAAGGCAGGCACCGACAGCTCGATGCGGAGCGCCTCGGCTTCGTTCACGTCGAACCGATGGTACGCGGTCAAGCTCGTTGTCCAAGGACCCCTGGTATCGGTGTACGTCAACGATGCCCTCGTGCTCAGTGCCACCGATGCCGACCCGGTACCGTCAGGCTCGATCGAATTCGAGACGAAACCCAGGGCACAAGTCCAGCTCGATCACGTTCAGGTTGTGGCCCAGGTGCCGTGCGAGTACACGTGGGCGCGGACCAGCACCTTCCCGGTCGGAGGAGACATCAACGTGATCGTCGTCGATCCGAAGGATGCCAATGTGGTCTACGCCGGCACGGAACACATGGGACTGTGGAAGTCGACCAACGCTGGCCAGACGTGGACCGAGGTCGGGTACTCAGGAGGGATGGGCAGGCTGGGCAAAACGACCGCTATCGCGATCGCGCCCACCAACACGAGCGTCGTGTACGCGGCGTGGGTGGAGGAGGTGGACCGGAGCACCGACGCAGGGGTGCACTGGACTCGCACAGACCTTCTGCAAACGGGCGTCCGCATCAATGGCCTCGTGGTCAGTCCCGACAAGGCCGACATCGTCTATGCCGCGCTGGGGGAGCCGCGGACCTCGGCGAGTCAAGGACTCTTCAAGTCTTCTGACGGCGGCGAGAGCTGGACGCAGCTCGGCTTCGGATCCGCCGCCTTTGCGGTCGCTGTCGCCGCCTCGTCGCCCGATACGATGTACGTGGGCTCGACCGATGGGGTCTACAAGAGCACGGATGGGGGTGGGACCTGGACGAAAGTGTACGCCGGTGCGAGGTCGAGAGACGTGACAGGCGGCGTACCTTCGGTCGCCGTCGACCCGAGCGACGCCAACACGGTCTACGCAGTGGCCGACGGCACCGTCAAGAGCACGAACGGGGGCAGCACGTGGACCAAGGTGAAGAGCGAAGGCACGCAGATCGTCGTGTCGCCCTCGGACCCGCGCGTCTTGTACCTGCGGGAAGGGCCGAACATCTTCAAGAGCGTGAACCGGGGCGAAACGTGGACGGCGGCCCCGCCGTGGGCGGTGGCCGCCTCGTCACTCACAGCGATCGCCGTGGACTCGCTGAACTCGGACAGGGTCTATGCCGGCACCTGGGGCCAGGGGGTCTTCTTCTCGAAGGACAGTGGAGCGACGTGGTCGAAGCCGACCTCCGCGTTGATCCCTGCAGACCTGGGAACCGCCATCGGCGTGGACCCGCGCGACAGCGCCAAGCTCTACGTCGGCACGTCGACGGGCGAAGTGTACGTGTCGAAGGACAAGGGCGCCAAGTGGACGTGGCTCGCCAATCTTGGCACCGGTGGAGCCCCGAAGAGCCTGATCACGGCCCTGGTCGTTGACTCGCTCGATTCGAGCATCATCTACGCCAGCAACGTGGAAGGCGTCTGGAAGTCAAAAGACGGAGGCGCGAGCTGGACGGCCATCACGAGCGGCCTGAGCGACACGCGTATCATCTCGCTGACGCTCGACCCCAAGAAGCCGACCAACGTGTTCGCAGGGACCGGTGACAGCAAGCCCCGTAACATCTCCGAGGGGACCGGGCTGTTCTACTCCGCGAACGGTGGGGACTCATGGTCCAAGGCTCAAGGCCTGCCGGATGCGCCAATCCCCGCCATTGTCATCAGCCCCAGCGAAACCAACATCATGTATGCCGCGGCGATGGGTGTCGGGGTCTACAAGTCTGTCAACAGCGGGACGAGCTGGTCTCAAGTGAACAGCGGTCTCAAGGACCTCTGCATCTACGCGCTCGCGATCGATCCGAAGGATCCGAACGTGGCGTATGCCGGAACGTCGTCGAGTTACTGCAAGACGAAGAGCGGAAAACCCGATCACGTCTACAAGACGACGAACGGAGGGGTGAGCTGGGACGTCGTGCTGGAAGGCAAGAACAAGCTCGACTACGTCGAGGCCATCGCCGTGGATCCCTCGAACCCTCTCAACGTCTACGTGGCGTACCACACCGAGAAGGTGTGGTTGTCCTCAGACGCCGGGAAGACATGGAGGCGGGCGGACAAAGGCGTGATCCGGCACGGAGGGCATTTATACCTGTGGGCGCTCGGGGCTGATTCGACTGGAAGCACGTTCTACATGACGACGTGCGGTGTAGGGGTTCTGAAAAACGACGTCAAGGCCGCGGAGACGTTCGGCCGGCTCTCCAGGTAGCGGATCCCGGCTCTGTGTCGATCCCTGGCCGCTAGCCTCCGTTCCACGTTCGTCCAGGGTATTCGCGAAATCCACGCACAGACGGCCGCCGGTCATCTCGAAGCGATAGCCCCGCGGGGTCTGCACTCCGCCGAATCGCACGCGCCCCGTCTGGCTGGCCGCGCCTGCAACATGGCGCGCAGGTTGCGCCCGATGACCGCCGTCTCCGGGTCCGAGAGGCCCAGCCGCTCGAGCGTCGCGAGGATCCCCGTTTGCGACGTGGCGTGCCGATCGCCGCCGGCCAGCAGCGCGGCCGTCTGCTCCCCGGTGAGCGTCACGCCGCTCCTCGCAATCGGCAAGTCCCGCCGACATGGCGCCGCGCATCGCCGAGCGCGTGATGAGGGCGCTGTGGCGCGAGCCGTTCGCCGTCACCGGGAACTCGCCCCTGACCCTGACGGGATCGGTGGGGTTCAGCCTCTTCCCGTTCGGCGCCGCCGGCGCGTCAGCCGCGCGACACGACCCGAGAGACTGGCAGAGCGTGTTCAGCTTCGCGGACCACGCGCTCTACACGGTGAAGGAGAGCGGTCGCAACGGCTGGGCGGGCGTCGTGCCGGCGCCCGAGCTCGACCCCGCGATGCCGGTGCAGGATCTC
>CAYHRK010000292.1:0-4592 GCA_964358795.1 uncultured Vicinamibacterales bacterium | reverse complement strand
GGTGCGGCTCTTCCGCTCGCAAGCCCTCTCCGGTTTTGACGCATTAGGGTTAAATTGCCACGGCAGCGGCCGGTAGTGGGCTAATGCCGTGTTGCTGAGGCGTCGGCCCGCCCGATTTCTCTAGCGTGGCATCGAGCATGCCAGATGTGAGGTAAGAACGAGAACCGAGCTAGAAGCTCAGAATGATTTGGCCGACCGGACCGTTGTAGATCATGACGAAGCGTGAGAGAAAATCTCGGCCAAGTAGCGCGATGAATCCTTGTCCCGTGAGGTCGACTCCAACCGCCCGAGGAAGGTTGATGCCTGGGATTGACGTTCCAGGAAACACCAATCTTGCCGGGTAGCGTGGGCACGTCCGCTGACCATCAGCCGTGCCGCTTTGGATTGTATCAACTGGCACAAGGTTCAATTGCGAGGCGGCGGCCCGATCAATCGCCGTGAACGTTGCGCCTGTATCTAACAACGCGCGTCCGACAACAGGCGTTGGTAGCGGCTGCGGGGGTTCCTGCTTCTGAAGGTGCTGCGCGAGGACAGGATGGATGTGGATTTCGACCGAGAAATGACAGCCCATGACACCACCAATCCAGCTGGGCTCGGCTGTCCCTTCTTGTCGAGCGCAAACTGGTTATGGATAGGCACGTAGGAGCCCGTACGTCAGGGCGGGGAACTGGGCAGTCGCATCCTTTTCTTCGATCCGCCTAATCAGAAAAGGAACGTTGCCGAATCTTGCCACGCCCTCTGTGTACGCGTTCTCGTCGGTGTCGAACGCGCCAATCAGCTCAGACCCCTTGATCAGGGCGTACTTTCCCAGGTGTTCCTTCAGTAACGCGGCCCGGTTCGCCTCAAAAAACGCCTGTTCTTCCTGAAGTATGGTTTCCGGTGCCATGGCGGATCTCCTGCCGGGCTTTTCGGCTCCGGCACTATGCACCATTATATCGAGCTACAACGCCAAAAGCGGGATCCCGGCGGGCGGATAGCCCACTACCCAGCGGCCGGTAGATGATGCGCCCGCGTTGCAATCTCGTTGCAAACAAAACGGGCCGACCCTGCACCCACCGTGTAGGACCGGCCCGTTTTCCTAGCAATTCTGGTCGGGGCGGTGGGATTCGAACCCACGACCCCCAGACCCCCAGTCTGGTGCGCTAGCCAGGCTGCGCTACGCCCCGACACTTCACTGCGACCGCTTCGTGCGTACTGCCGATGTCCTCTCCGGGCGGCGCGGGCGCTCACCGCCGCGCTCGCCGCACTGGCTTCTTCCCCCGCGCCGCGTGACCTGCCGCCGAGCGTTCCCGTCTCCGCGCACCCGAGGCGACCTTCGCCGGCGTCGCAACGCCGGCGCCCACCAGACGCAACTCGAATGCCGGCTCCCCGTTTCCCGCGCCCGGCGGTCGGCGCGACAGCATCTGCAGCACTTCGCGAAGCCCGTCCCGCACCTGCTGCAATCGCTCGCGCGCGTCCCGCCCGAGCAACTCGTCGAGCGGCGGGCCGTCCGGCTCGGCCGGCCGCGCCTCCTCGCCCAGTCGGCGCCGCGCGCCCGCCAGCGTCAAACCCTCGACAAAGACGAGGTGCTTGATTCGCAGCACGCGCTCCACGTCGGACCGGCGATACACACGCGGGCTGCCATCACGCCGCGAAACCCCCAAATCGGGAAACTCCAGCTCCCACGACCGCAGCACGTAGGACTGCACGCCGACGATCTGGCAGACTTCGGGAGCCCTAAACAACGACCGGTTCGGGATCGCAACCGTAGGCATGGATGCTCGAGGCTCACCGGAAGTATATCAAACGGGCCTGGAGCGTGTGGCGTCATGAGCGCGCTTTCCGGCCGCGGCGACGCACGTGCAGCCGAATCGGCGTGCCCACGAACCCGAACGCTTCGCGAAGCCGGTTGATGAGGAAGCGCTCGTACGAAAAGTGCAGCTTCGTCGCGATATTCGTGAACAGCACGATCATCGGCGGCTCGATGCCCGTTTGCGCCGCGTACATGATTTTCACTTCTCTCCGGCCCACACCCGCCGGCGGATGGACGGTCGTGACCGCTTCGATGAACCGGTTGAGCTCGGAGGTCGCGATGCGGTGCCGCCGCGACTCGGCCACGCGATCGATCGTTTCGAGGAGCTTCGGGGTGCGCTCGCCCGTCCGGGCCGAGAGGTGCAGCCTCGGCGCGTAGTCCAGGAACTTCATCTTCAACCGCAGATCCTCGTCGAAGGCCCTGACGAACTCCGGGCCCTTCCCCTTCAACAGGTCCCACTTGTTCGCGGCGATGATGATGCCGCAGCCCGCCCGATCCGCCTCGCCCGCAATCGCGGCATCCTGATCGGTGGCGCCTTCGACCGCGTCAATCACCAGCACCGCGACATCGGCTCGCTCGATGGCCCGGCGCGCGACCATGACGCTGACGGTCTCGACCTGCCCGCCTCGCGACACGCGCCCCGGCCGCCTGATACCCGCCGTGTCGACGATCCGGAAATCACGGCGGTGCCAGCGCAGGAGCGTGTCGATGGCATCGCGCGTCGTCCCGGGCATCTCGCTGACCATCACGCGCTCTTCACGCAGCAGGCGGTTCACGAGCGACGACTTGCCGACGTTGGGACGTCCGACGATCGCGACGCTGACTTCGCGCGGCCGGCCCTCCCCCTCGGCGAGGGGAGCCTGGCGGGCTTCACGCCGGTGGGCCGGGAGGCGGTTGTAGATTTCCTGCAGGAGGTCGCTGACGCCGATGCCGTGCTCCGCGGCCACTTCGACGACCGGATCGAACCCGAACTGGTAGAACTCCATCGCGCGCTCGCGCGCGCGGCGATCCTCCAGCTTGTTGACCGCGAGGATCACCGGCAACCCGATCGTTCGGAGCGTCTTCGCTATTTCTTCGTCTGCCGGCACGAGGCCTTCGCGCCCGTCCACCACGAACACCACCACGTCGGCTGACTCGAGCGCACGGCGCCCATGCTGGATGACGAGGGCCCGGAGCGGGTCGTCGCTCGCCCCGAACATGCCCCCGGTGTCGACGAGCTGGAACGCCGCGCCACCCCATTCCGCCTGCTGGGTCTGCACATCCCGGGTCGTCCCGGGAATCGGCGTCACGATGGCCTTCCGCGTCCCGGTGATGCGGTTGAAGAGGGTCGATTTGCCGGTATTGGGCCGGCCGACGAGCACCACCGATGGACCCCGGCCCCCGCGTTTTTCCGCCATAATCGGGTCCAATCAGAAGGAATCAGTTAGGAACAGGCTTGACAGCGTAAGTCTAGATTTCTATGATACTTAGGCATATCGAGGAGCGCCTAAGCATGATCAAGGTTGACATCGTCAACGAGGTCGCGAAGGTCGCCGAGGTCACCAAGGTCAAAGCCGAGGTGGCGGTGGACGCCGTCTTCGACGCGATGCGGCTCTCGATGCAGCGGGGCGAGCGGATCGAGCTGCGCGGCTTCGGCGTCTTCCAGGTCAAGCCACGCAAGCGCGGCATCGGACGTAACCCGCGGACCGGCAAGGAAGTGCGGATCCCGCCGGGCCGCACCATCCGTTTCAAGCCAGGCAAGGACCTGCAGAACATCCAGGCCTGACGCGCGCGGACACTTCTCTATTGTCCTCCGAACGATCATCGTTTCCCGATCGTCTTTCAGACGAACCCGTCTATCCAGGCAACGCCACGCCGCTTGACCGGTTGGGCTACGGCGCCCTTGGTCCGCCTCCGGTGCATCTGCGGTTCCAGCACTGTTACTGGGTGCACGCCCTGCTGCTCGTCGCCACGCTCGCGACAACGACCGTCGTCGGCGTGTTCCACTACGACGGGTTTCTCGCCGCGTTCGACGTTGGGTCACCACGCTTCGATCTGGCGATGTTCCTGAATGGCTTCTGGTACAGCGGCACGCTGCTCGCCATCCTGGGCGCACATGAACTGGGACATTATTTCATGTGCCGGTACCATCGTGTGGATGCCACGCTGCCCTACTTCCTTCCAGCGCCCTTGCCGCTCACCGGAACGATCGGCGCCTTCATCAGAATCCGCGAGATGTTCCCGAGCAAGGCCGTCCTGTTCGACATCGGCGTCGGCGGGCCGATCGCGGGCTTCGTCCTGCTGGTGCCGGCCCTCTTCGTCGGTCTCGGGCTCTCGAACATCGCCCCGCTGCCCGAGAACTTCGAAGGCCTGTCGCTCGGCGAGCCGCTGCTCTTCAAGCTCGCCGCCTGGCTCGTCTGGGGCCCGGTGCCCGCCGACGCTTCGATCAATCTCCATCCGATGGCGTTCGCCGCCTGGTTCGGCCTCATCGCGACCGCCCTGAACTTGATGCCGTTCGGTCAGCTCGACGGCGGGCACATCGCGTACGCCGTGCTCGGTCCACGCGCCACACGGGTGTCGCTGGCGACCGTGCTCACCGCAATCGCCCTCGCGTTCGTGTCGTCGAGTTGGCTCGTCGTCACGATCATGATGCTGGTGATGCTGTTCACGGTCGGCGCGCGCCACCCGCGCGTCATCGACGAACACCTACCGCTCGACCCCACGCGTCGCTGGATCGCGTTGGTCTCGGCGATCATCTTCATTCTCTGCTTCACGCCCGCGCCGATTGAGCCGTACCAGTTGATCTCGAACCCCTGAAGAG
>CAYHRK010000291.1:0-4597 GCA_964358795.1 uncultured Vicinamibacterales bacterium | reverse complement strand
CGCTCTCGATCGTACCGGCGGCCGTCGGGTGCATCGCGGTGTTAGGGCTCACCATCGATCTTGAATCCGATTCGCCGGTGCCCGGGTACGGGTCCCGAACCGAGAAGCGCCCTGATCGCCTGAACGACGGCAACGATCTGGTCGTCGTGGTCAGCGAGCTTTCGCTCCAGTCTGGAACATGAAGTCCTCGGGGAAGCGGTCGCGATTGCGCTTGACCTGTTCATTGAGACGCTTGGTGGTGACGCCGTAGAAGGCTGCGAGATCGGCATCGACGATTAGCCTCAACAGGTGTTGGGTACCGCGTCCTGGACGCCGGGCCAGCGCTGGAAACGAAGACCGCCCTGAACGAGAACGCGACCTGGATCCAACTCAGCGGTCGCGCGTTGACTGACGACGACGACCGGACGGAGAAGATCGGCGCCCTTGACGCGGGGAGGGCTGATAGGGGTTATGCCGCGGCATTCCTTGGCAGTTCCCAGCCCGGAAAGACGAGCACCCCAGGGTGGCACTTCAACGCACGGGCGAGGACCTTCGCCCGCTCAACGCCAAGACGCACACGATCGTTCTCGATGGCCGAGATGGTGGCCTGTGGGATACCCGTCAGTTGAGCCAGTTGATTCTGGCTCAGCTCCTGGAACTCACGGACGATTCGTAGTGACTCCCCAACAGAGACCGAGATACGCTTCTTCGCGGGACGATACCCCTTCGTCTAAGACCTCCGGTAGTCGTGAGGCGTCACCGAAGCGACTTGACACACACCTTCGTCGGCCACCACACGATAGATCACCCGCCACTGCAACCCGAGCCGAGAGGAGCGGCCGGCCCATGCCCCGGATAGCGCCTCATCATGGACTCCCTTGATCAAACGAAGGCCAGGAGGCCCAGAGAGTGAAGCGATGTCTTTCCACTTTTCGTAGCGCCTCAAGATCTCCCTGGGAGCACCGGAGAGCCGCTTGTCGACCCGCCGATGCTCTTCGATTCGCCACATGCCATATTATGTCTATACGTAATATGGTATGTCAACCCGCGAGTTCGGGTGCGGCATAACGACGACCGCGGCTCACCCGCGGCCGGTCACTTTTCGCGCGGCCGTCGGGTGCAGCCGCTGTTTGTTAGGCGCCTGACCGGTTCGCTCGAATCCTGGGCACAAACCGCCCGGTCCGTTCCATGTACGCCCGGTACTTGTCGCCAAAGCGGGCCAGCAGCTTCTCTTCTTCCGTCCGCGTTCGGATGATGAGCAGCCCAATGACCAAGCCGCCGGTCATAAACAGAAACCAGTTCGCTGCGATCAACGACGTCCCCAGCACGAACAACGCGACCGAGTCGTAGAACGGATGTCGGATCCAGCGATACGGACCATGTGTGACCAGCGTATGCTCTCGCCGTGTGACCACCGTATCCGTCAGGTTTTTCCCGAGCCGTCGGAACGTCCAGATCAACAGCCCCCCGGCAATCGCGCACCCACCGACTCCCGTCCATCGCAGCCATGCCGGCAAGAGCGTAGACGACCAAGCCATGGAGGCGGGATCGACCAGGTAGGCGATGACTCCCAGCATGAGAAGAATGCCCACAGGCCGTAACGTCGCCAAGATGAACAGACCCTCCTGCCATCGATCGAGTTTCTCGCGCGTCGCCTGGGACTGGAGCCTGTGGTAGACGCCGACTGGAAACACAACCAGCACGATCACCAACAGCACAGCCCGGAATGTCTGATCGGGGTTCACGTCTGTCTGGCTCCGCCCATGTCCTGCGCTCGCGTCGCCTGTGCGCCTAACGACCTGCCGATAAGCTGCGGGCGCCGAAGGCGACCGGCAGCTTCATCGGCTTGTTAGACGGCGCGGTCAACACAACGGCACCCGGATAATCGGCACAGCACGTATCTCCGAGCGCCATCTCAGTTCTGCCGCACCGCGGTCTGCGCCTCTCGAAGCGGATGCTCACGAAAGAACGCCCACATCTGGCTCGTGGCGTCAATGCCGCTGCTTGTTGACCCGACCAACCATCCCGGCAGCGGCTTGCCACCAGGCCAGGAATGGCCTCCCTCCTGGATCGTGTAGAGCACCACAGGCGCATCGTCGGCACAGTTCGTGTACTCGAGGCGGGTGACGTCAGCCGCCACCTCCGATTCAACGGGGTTCGGTCCGCATCGGTTTCTTCGAGCCCAAATCGACGTCCATGCCGGGACGTTGGGAAACGCTCTGGGGGCGACCCACGACGTACCGCCGTTGTACGGAGTCATCCGATCGGCTGTCCCGTGAAACGCGATCATCGGAACCGCTCGTTGGTCTGTGCACCAGGTCCACGGAGTCAAGTGAGCAGCCGCCACCATCCCGACCGCCGCGATCCGATCGGACAGTGTGCAGGACAGCACGAACGCCATGCCTCCGCCATTGGACAGCCCGTTGGCATAGACCCTCGTCGGGTCGATGTTGTAGGCCGCCTTCAACGTGTCAATCAGCTCCGAGATGAATCGGACATCTCGTTCGAGACCGGCTCCGTTCACGCGCCAGACCCTGGGCCCCCCGCGGGTGCCGCCTGAGGGGTAGACGACGATGAATCCTTCGCTCTCGGCCACCTGGTTCCACTGACTGGTTTCCTTTTGATGGGCCGGCCACCCCCCCGCGCCGTGCATGCTGATGACGAGCGGCG
This sequence comes from uncultured Vicinamibacterales bacterium, assembly GCA_964358795.1. Lineage (GTDB taxonomy): Bacteria > Acidobacteriota > Vicinamibacteria > Vicinamibacterales > JAKQTR01 > CAYHRK01. The sequence continues at coordinate 1,948 of CAYHRK010000291.1, read as the reverse complement.
TCGGCCTGGTGCGGTCGTAGCTCCTCGGCACGTACAGCAAGTACTCCCGCGTCTGACCCGAGGAAACGAGGGCGCCGTTGCTCCGATTCAGGACGTAGTAGGACACGGCCTCCAGCACGGCCCCCGCCGCCGGCAGGCTGATGAGGACCAGCACCACGCGGATGACCATCGTCCTGCCATTCATGGTCGTCGTGGACGGTGGTCGCGGTCCCCGATGCCGATTCCACGCGAGGGCCAGCGGCGCCGCGGAGAGTCGCGCCAGGGGAATGGCCAGGATCGCGACGAGTGCCGGAACGTAGCGCGGGATGAGCGGCGGCGTGGAGACAAGCCACACGAGCAGACCGTAGAGTGCGAGCACGACGGCCAGCCAACAGAGCGCACCGATCACAAGCGTGCGATCGCTCAGCAGCCGGCTTTGATAAAGACGAGTCGCGATCCAGGCAGCGGCGGACATCTTGAGGAAGACCAGACCCGCGAGGATCCAAGGAAAGTCGTCCAACCATGTGACCGCGCGGTTGTCGACGATCCACTGGGCGACTGGCAAGATGACGATGAGGAGCGACAGCCGAAGAAGCACGCTCGATTTGATGAGCCACTCGCGGCCGGTCAGCCCGATGCACAGCCCCTGCACGAGCTGCTTCCACGTCGATGCCAACAATCCCGACAATCCCAGCAGCACGATCGTGATCGCGCGCGGCGTCCCTACGGCATCGATGGCCTGGCTTGCCCGTTCGATCACCACCGGCCAGGTGCCCGACAGCGTGAGCCCAGCCGGGATGGCGACGAGGACCACCAGCCACGCGGCAAGCGTGCTCCAGATCGCCATCTTCAGCTTGGCGGCGATGAGCGCCGCGCTGGTCAGAGGCCGCGTCGCCACAAACGGCGTCACGCCGTAGGCGTCGCTCGCCTGGGGACTCGACTTGCTCACGGCCCCCGCGGCGAACGCGGCCATGAACGGTGGAGTGAGCAGCACGGCGAGAAGGGTGTAAACGACGGGCGCGGGCGTGTCGCTGTAAGCAAAGAGCAGGGCCAACTCGAACGGCAGCAGGATACCCACCCACGCCGGCAGCGACCACCCATGCCGCCGCCACTCGAACCACAGCTGAGCGCGCGCTGGCGAAGCAAAATGGTCTCGCCGGCGCGGCAGGACCTCCGCGATCTGTTTGACCCGAGCGAACATGCCCCGCCAATCGGGCACGTCGCCGCGGCGGGCCCGGGCCACAGCGAAGCAGGCGGCGAGATAGGCGAGGGGAAGCTGCGGCGCCAGAAAGGCGGCCATCAGGGACTCGGGGGCTTCGTAATGGACCGCCAGGAATACGACGGCGTCCAGCGTAACCAGCCACAGCACGGCGACGATCACACGCAGCCCTGGCAACCCGTACGGCATCCACATCAGGGCCTGTGTCCAGGCAAGAAACGCCGCGGCCAGGAGTGCCGGCCAGATCAGCGGCACGTCGATTCCCCACGGCCACTTTGCCAGAAGTGCCGTTGCCAGCCACAGGCTCGCCATGGCCGAGGTGCCATACAGCATCGGCCAGCCCGCCAGCGCGGCGGTCGTCACCGGCAGCGCGAACATGCGGGCGGGATAGATCGATTGGCGCGCGGCCAGGTCACCGCCAAGGCCGAAGCTGAACACCGCGAGGAAATACATGAACATCGCGGACAAGGGCACGGTCACGGCGGCTGCCCTGCCATCGGGGGGGTCCAGCCTGACGGTGGTTTCCGGCCCGAGGATCAGGAGCTTGAACGCCGCCACGAAGAGCACGTAACCGGCCAGGGCGATCAGTCCCCAGCGATGCCGTTGGCGAAATTCCCACGCGATTGCGAGAGCGGGGGAACGCATGATTTACGCCTCCGGGGATGACGCTGCGGATATCCCGACATGGGCGACGAAAATCTCATCGAGGGAGGGGACGCGTTCGGCGACGATGCGCGCTCCCCAGCCGGC
>CAYHRK010000290.1:2888-4609 GCA_964358795.1 uncultured Vicinamibacterales bacterium | reverse complement strand
CCTTCGCGCCGCGACCACGCGATGGTCTCGTCTCTCCACCGCCGCCACCGTGCCACGGTTTCAGCATCGGCATAACGGGCGGCCACCGTCGCCGCGTGATCCCGAACCTGGTCGGCGAGCGACGTCGCTTCGCGCGCCTTCACGGTCGCGCTGCGGTAGTCGCCCTCGCGCCGGTAAACACGCGCCTCGGTCAGCGCCAGCTGGGCCAGGCCCAGCAGCGCTCGGCGCTGCGTTTCAAGGTGGATCGTCTCAGCCAACGCTGCACTTGCCCTCGTGGCGCCGCTGGCCTCGTCGAGGGCGGCGTCGGCGGCGCTGACCGTCGCGGTACGGTGTTCGCGGGCACGCGTGAGGGCTTGTCGTGCCTGCTGCTCCGCCACACCGAAGGCCACGCCGACCCGTTCGGAATTCGGCACCGGCCAGAGGCGGATCTCCTCGATCCGTTGCGCCGTGCGTGCCTCGCGCAGAGCGGTCTCGGCGGCGGACAACTCGTCGGGCGCAAACGCTCCGGCATCGGCGGCGCGGGCCTCGGCCAGCACGGCTGTCGCCCGTGCGGCCACCGCGCGCAGGGCGTCATGGCGGCGCGATCCGATCACGTGCACCATGCCGGCCGCCACGACCAGAGCTACGCCGATGGTCAGAGCGAGCCACCGGCGCAGGCGGCGGCGTGAATCTTGAGCCGGCGTGTCGAACACGTGAATGTGAGTTACCGCTTCGCTTTCGCCGCCATGGCCGTCTCAACAGCGGTCTTGACTGTCGACGCCGCAGTCTTGGCCGATTCAGCCTTGGTCTTGGCGTCCAGGAATCGTTCGCCAGCGAGCGACTTCTCGGCGTCCGCCAACGCGCTGGCCGCATTGGCGAGGTCGGTCTTCATCGCCTCGATGTCGGCCGCTGTTCCCTTCCCTTTCGGCGCCTTCTCGAGCAATGCCTGGGCTTCGCCGAGTTGCGTCTTGGCATCAGCAATGGAGGCGGTCGCTTCGTCCTTCGCCTTCGTCTTCGCCTGGGCGGCATCGGCCGCAGCCTTCTCACCTGCAGCCTTGGCGGCCACAGCCAACTCGGTCGCCTTGGTGTACGACTTGAACCACTTCCCTTCCTGGGCCTTCAGTTCGGTCTCGAGCGCCGCCTGCGCATCCTGGGCAGCCTTCAGCGAGTCGGCGGCGTACTCACCAGCGCCAGCCGTCCCGGCCTGAGCGACCGCCGCATTCGCCGCGTCGATGTCAGCCTTCGGCGCCGATGCACAGGCGACCCCCGTCACCGCCACTCCAAATCCGAGGACGACTACCAACAGTGCTCTACGCATACCTTTGCAACTCCCTTCGGCACGAGATCGGAAACCCCTTGTTCCCAATCGGCCAACCATCAATGTTACGCCTTCTACTCGTGAGCCTCAAGTGGCAGGAGTCGGTTCTCTTTGCGAACATCCTGATCGATTACAATTCAGTCTCGGTTGGAACGCTGGAACCACAATTCGTCCCGATCTCTTGGTGGATCATGAAAAACATTCTGTTGCTCGTTGTTCTCCTTCTCACAGCGGTTGGGGTCACCAGCCCCGACGCTCAGGCTCCCGTCGAGTCGCGGCTCCTGCGCTTCCCGGCCATCTCTGGCAACCAGGTGGTGTTCACCTACGCGGGCGATCTTTATACCGTCGCTTCTTCGGGCGGCGTGGCTCGGCGGCTCACCAGCGACATCGGATTCGAGATGTTCGCCCGGTTCTCGCCCGATGG
>CAYHRK010000290.1:0-2788 GCA_964358795.1 uncultured Vicinamibacterales bacterium | reverse complement strand
TTCCGCGAGTTCCGCACCTGGAAGCGGTACCGCGGCGGGCAGGCCGACGAGGTGTGGCTGCACGATTTCAAGACCAAGACCACGACGAACCTGACCAACAACCCGGGCCAGGACATCATCCCGATGTGGAAGGGGAACAAGATCTACTTCGCGTCGGACCGCGAAGAGCGCGGCCGGATGAATCTCTACAGCCTCGATCTCGGTACCAAGCAGACCAGGAAGCTGACGAACTACACCGAGTTCGACGTGAAGTTCCCGTCGATGGGCGACACCAGTATCGCGTTCGAGAATGGCGGGTGGATCTACAAGCTCGACCTCGCGTCCGAAAGGGTCGAGAAGGTCCCCGTCACGATTGCGGAGGACTTCGACAGCGGGCGACCCTCTGTGATCGATGTCAGTCGCAGCATCACCAACTACGAGATCGCGCCTGACGGCAGCCGGGCCCTGTTCGGGGCGCGGGGGGATGTGTTCACGATCCCCGCCAAGAACGGGCCGACGCGAAACCTGACGGTGACTCCGGGCGTCCACGAGCGCAACTCGAAGTGGTCGCCCGACGGCCGCTGGATCTCGTACATCTCGGATGCGACCGGAGAGGACGAGATCTGGATCGAACCACAGAACGGCAAGGGCGCGGCGATCCAGGTGACCAAGGGCGGCAGCAACTACAAGTACCAGCCCATCTGGTCGCCCGACAGCAAGAAACTGTTGTGGTCCGACCGCCAGCAGCAGCTGCACGTCGTGGACATCGACACGAAGATCGCCACGCAGATCGCCGAGGCGGCCTCGTTCGAGATCACCGACTACAGCTGGGCGCCCGACAGCGCGTGGGTGGCGTACGCGAAGCCCGAGGATCAGGGTCAGCAGCGCGTGTACCTGTACTCGCTAGCTTCGAAGCAGGCCGTACCGGTCACCGATGGCTGGTTCGCCTCGAGCGAACCGGTGTTCAGCGTGGATGGCAAGCTGCTGTTCTTCGTGTCGGCGCGCAGCTTCAGCCCGACCTACGGGCAGACCGAATTCCAGCACATCTATAGCGACATGTCGCGCGTCTACTTCGTCACGCTGGCAAAGGACACCAAGAACCCGCTGGCGCCAAAAAGCGACGAAGTCACAATCAAGGAGGAGCCGAAGATAGCGGCGGCCGACGTGAAACCGGCTGAGCCCAAGAAGACCGACAGCGCGGCGCCAGTCAAGATTGACGTCGATGGTTTGACCGACCGGATCGCCGTTGTACCGACGCCCCCCGCCAACTACCGATCGCTGACCGCAGTGGGTAACCGCATCTACTACGTCCGCGCGAGCCAGCGCGAAGCGGCGGCGCTCTACGTCTACGACTTGGACAAGCAGGCCGAGACTCAGATTGGGACGGGCACCGGCTACGAAATCTCGGCGGACGGCAAGAAGATGCTGGTAGGCCAGGCAGCCCGCTTCGCGATCATCGACACGCCAACGGGCAAGGTCGAGTTGCACGACTTTCTCGATCTGTCCGATCTGAAGGTGACCGTGGACCGTCATGCCGAGTGGCGGCAGATGTTCAACGAGTCGTGGCGCCAGATGCGCGACTTCTTCTACGCGCCCAACATGCACGGCGTGGACTGGCCAGCCATGCGCCGGACGTACGAGCAGTTGATCCCGTATGTCAACCACCGCGCCGACCTGACGTATGTGATCGGCGAGATGATTGGCGAGTTGACCACGGGGCACACCTACGTCGGCGGCGGCGATCTCCCGCGGCCCGATCGGATCCCGATGGGGTTGCTCGGAGCCCGGTTGCAACGGGATCCGCAGACGAAGTTCTTCAGGATCACGAAGATCTTCAGGGGACAGAACTGGGATGCGGCCTTGCGTTCACCGTTGACGGAGATCGGCGTCGACGCGAAGGTGGGCGACTTCGTCGTGGCGATTGACGGCCGGTCCACAGCCGATCTCGGCGACGTCTGGGAGGCGCTGGTCGGGAAGGCGGGCAAGCAGGTGGCGCTGTCGCTGAACGCCACGCCGTCGATGCAAGGCGCCCGCGAGTCGGTCGTCGTGCCGGTCGAGGACGAGCGCGGCCTCTACTACTTCGGTTGGGTCCAGGACAACCTGGCGAAGGTGTCCAAGGCCACCAATGGCCGGGTGGGCTACGTGCACATCCCCGACATGGGCGTGCCCGGGCTCAACGAGTTTGCGAAGTACTTCTACGCGCAGACCGACAAGGAAGCGATGATCGTCGATGTGCGAAGCAATGGCGGCGGCAACGTGTCGCCGATGATCATCGAACGCCTGCGCCGTGAGCTGGTACTGGTGGATATCGTCCGCAACGGCACACCGCAGACCAATCCGGGTGCCATGATCGTCGGGCCGAAGGTGCTGCTGGCCGACGAGTTCTCGGCATCAGACGGCGATCTGGTGACGTGGCGGTTCAAGACGTACAAGATGGGGCCCGTCATCGGCAAGCGCACCTGGGGCGGCGTGGTGGGCATACGCGGCGCGCTGCCGATGCTGGATGGTGGCGTGCTCAACCGGCCCGAATTCTCCCGCTATGACGTGGCCGGAAAAGCGTGGGCGATCGAGGGCGTCGGCGTAGAACCGGACATCTTCGTCGATAACGACCCCGCCAAGGAGTACGCGGGCGAAGATCAGCAACTCGACCGGGCGATTATCGAAATCCTCGCACTGCTCAAGAAGCAGCCGGGCACGTTGGCGCCCAAACCGCCCTACCCGGTGAAGCGGTAGCCGGAACGCCGGCGGGAGTTCCAGGTCGCGGGCCCGGAGATGTAATCGTGTGTCTCCGAGTTGTAACGATGTGTCT
>CAYHRK010000289.1:0-4636 GCA_964358795.1 uncultured Vicinamibacterales bacterium | reverse complement strand
GTTGGGCAGACAAGAGCGACGAATCCGGGAGACGAGACGACATGGCAGGAGGTTCGGCATGAAATCAGGGCGTTGCCCGAAGTGCCAATCGACCGACATCCGGGTTGGTCCGACTCGCGCCACCCGGCAGGTCATCACGAACATCTTTAGCATCACGTTTTGGCGCAAGACCACGCCCGCACGATACGTGTGCATATCGTGCGGGTATATGGAGCAGTACGTGACGGATCTCGTTGACCGACGGGCAATCGGAGAGAAATGGCCGAGTCACTCAACGTAGGACGTTGCCTCAGCCGCAAGTTGGCACGGAGGATCACTCGGACCGACTGGCACGAGGGACGGGCAAAGGTAGCTGTGCCGGGACCTGGTCTGGCCGGTCTGGACATTTCCGTCCGGACATGTGGGTCATCGGGCCGAGACACAGAGGAACGACCTGGCGACCGACTGCCCAACAAGCGGCTGCACCCGACGGCGGTCGCAGGGCGCGACGAGGGCGAGTAGATCCAACACGGGCGACCTCCGCGGGTGAGCCGCAGGCGTTAGCCGGGCTAGACCGAAGGAGGTAACGTGTTTCCTTCACGAGCCGAGAGGAGAACCGATATGCACTGCGCGCTTCTGCTAATGGCAGGCTTGTCCGTGTTGGCGCCAGCCGCAATCGCCGAGCCGATCGTCGTTCAGCAGACTGCCGCCGCGCCAAGAACCGTGGACCAGATCCCCGACGCGGCCACCGCGACCCGGCTGGCTCGCGAGGGCCGAGGCTTATCTGCGCAGCAGGTGAACGAGTTGGAGGATCGGCTGAAGGACACTCCCGATGATCTGCCGGCCAGAGCCCGCCTGCTCGGGTACTACTTTATGACAGCCATCAGGGTTGCCGGACCGGAGGCGACTCGAGCCGCGCGCCGGCGCCACATCCTCTGGCTGATCGAGCATCACCCTGGGAACGACATCACCATGCTGTCCGACTTCACGATCGATCCGGCCGGGCACCCGCTGGCGGATGCGGAGGGCTACAGCCAGGCGAAGAAGCTCTGGCTCGACCAAATCGATCATCGCAAAGACGATGTCCGAGTGCTGACTCATGTAGCGCGGTTCTTCCAGCTTACCGACAAAGCGTTGGCGCTCATCGGACTCAAGCAGGCCGTTCAGCTTGCGCCAGGCGATCGCGACATCGCGTCACGCCTCGGCTACACGTACGCGATCAGCGCCCTTGGCATCACGATGATCAACAACAACGGGCTGCCGATGTCTGCGGATCCGGGTGAGGCCTCAGGTGAGGTCGCCAAGACCGCCATCAATGACCTGCGAGCGTCATCGAACCCTGTTGTGGTCGCCGTCGCGGGCAGCATTCTTTCCCAATACGGCGCGATGATCCAAGCAGTGACCAAGGGCGCAATCAATCAGGATGCGCTCGCCGAAGAACTCCTCGTCCGAGCCGCCGCGCTGGATCCGAACGATCCCGGGCCGCCACGCTCCCTCGGTCAGTTCTATTCTCTTCGAAGGATGCGCGCGGAAGGCCCTGAGGGACGATCAGCGCTGGCGCGGAAGTCGCTGGCGCAGGCCGAGATGGTCGTCGACCGTACGGCGGGTAATCGGGAGGCGCGCATGTATGCCTTGAATACCGCGTCAAAGGCAGCCATGGACGCCGAAGCGTTCGACAAGGCGCGACGCTTCGCGAACGACTTGCTGAAGCAGGTCGCCGATCCGCCGGACGTCCGCGATGGGCAGGCCTTCCACGACGGTCACGTCGTGCTGGGGCGCGTGGCGCTGAAGGACGGCGACCTCCAGCAAGCGAAGGCGCATCTGCTGCAAGCGGGCCGCACGCCGGGCGGCGACACACTCACGTCCTTTGGTCCGAACATGTCGCTCGCGAAAGACTTGGCCGAGCGGGGTGAACGGGACACGGTCATCACCTATCTCGAATTGTGCCGGTCGTTCTGGCAGCGTCCGCAGCTCAACCAGTGGATCCAAACGCTTAAGGACGGCAAGATCCCAAACTTCGGGGCCAATCTTGTTTACTGAGCGCGTCGATTCTCGCGACGGCTTCCAACCTCGTCACGCGCGCAGGCCGGCTAACAGACGAATGGAGCCGACGCGGCGTGGCTCGTGAGGCCGCGCGGCTCATTCGCGATCGTTAGACGGGCGCGAGGCGAACCTTCGACATTGAGGAGATACAGATGAGCACAGTCCGATCCGCTTCAGTCGCGATCATAGTGACGGTTGGCTTGACAGCTTTCGGACTTCAGAGCGATTTGGCGTCGCTGACCATCACGGCCCACGCCCAGACTGGGCGAGGAGGGTCAGTTGGCGAAGAGTTTCAAGCCATGCTGGCCAAAGTTGACGCCGCGCAACTCGATCTTCAAAACGGGAAGCCAGAAGCCTTCAAATCGCTCTGGTCCCATGCTGATGACATCACCCTGGCCGGTGGATTCGGCGGCGGTATCGAAAAGGGATGGGAACTGATCAGCCGCCGGCTCGATTGGGTCGGCGCGCAGTATTCGAAGGGGACTCATGCTCACCAACGGATTGTGGTCAATGTGAGCGGCGATCTGGGCTACGTGGTGCAGATGGAGCATATCCGTTTCCACGTTCCAGGGCAGGCAAAGGAATCGACGCGCGACTACAGGGTGACGATGGTGTTTCGACGCGAGTCTGATGGTTGGCGAATCGTCCATCGCCAAGCAGACTCGCAGATGATGAAGCAGGCGCCGCAGTGATCGACGTTCGTACAAGATAGAGTGTGTGTGTGCCGTCTAACACCCGAATGGAGCCGGCGGCGCGAACTGACGCTGGCGCGCCGCGGCTCATTCGGAAACGTTAGCCAGATTGAATATGACGGAGACGGGATTCTTCTTGCCGGGCGATGCGCCGAGCCGCGCCTACCGTAACATCCGCGACAAGATGGACGGACCCGCCCCGCAGGCGCGTGCGTTTATCGAAGATCTCTGGACCCGGTACGGGGGGCTGGAAGATCCGCATTTTCTTCAGGACGCGCGGGCGCACTTTCTCGAGCGTTTTTGGGAAATGTACCTGGCTGTGTCGTTCATGGAGCGAGGGCTAAAGCCAGCGAGAGGCGGAAACGCAGGGCCTGAATTCTGGTGTGAGCACGAAGGGCAAAAGATCTGGGTTGAGGCCGTAGCTCCGGGTCCAGGAACCGGCGAGGATCGTGTCGAGGAACCAGAAATCGGGGTGGCGACGTACGTGCCTACCGAGAAGATCCTCCTTCGCTTTACCAGCGCCGTCGCGGAGAAGCGGCGACGCTATCTCGCAGCGACCAAGAAGGGCTTGGTCGATGAATCGGCCGCCTACGTACTTGCCATTAACTCGCGTGGGATTCCGCACGCGCCTTTCGGCAACACTCTTCCCTTTTTTGTGCAAGCGCTCCTGCCGATCGGTGCGCCGACGTTGGTAGTCGATCGCGCAACCGGCAAGCCCGTCGACTCGTACTACGCTCTGCGTGACACGATCCAGAAGTCGGCGGGCACTGCGATCAGCACATCAACCTTCTTGGATCCGGAATCCGCCTTCATTTCGGCGGTTATTCACTCGGGTGTGGACTGTGTGAATCGACCGGCCGTTCTGAGTGATGACTTCTGCGTTTTGCACAATCCCAGCGCCTCGCGGCCACTTGGAATGACGACCTTTGCATGGTGTAAGCAATACGTGTTTGCCGACGGGGAACTGAAGGTGCACACTGGCTAACAAGGCGCTGCACCCGACGCCGCCCGCGTCGCTCGCGCGCCGCAGTCGGCGCGGGTGAGCGCCGAGCGTTCGGCAGCCAAGAGTAGCGACTGGCGACTGCGTCGCGCGAGGGAATCATGATCGACGAGATCACAAACCGGTTTGCTGAACTCGTAGCAGAAGGCGAGCGGCTCGTCTCGGGAATCCCCCGAGAGCAGCGTGGCCACAACTATGGCTACAAGTACTGGCTTCAAGGCGAACAGATTGCACCATACAACGCGTGGCTCGTGTCGTGTGCCCACCTCTTTCAGGTCGCCGCCCCTCCAGGGAGCCACTTCGTCGGAGAGTCGAGCAAACTACTGGCGGAGATCAACAACCCAGCAGGCATCATGACAAGCACCGTGAGCAAGATGCAGGGTGTTCTAAGGTCAGCGTCTTCCGAGTGGACAGCTGGCCTGATGCGATCGGTCGAGTACATCGTCGCCGCCGCGACCTTCGACGACTTCCTCGATCATGCCGCCGAGTACCACAAGGGTGGCAAGAAGGTCGAAGCTGCGGTTCTTGGTAGCTCCGTTTTCGAGGACGCCATCAAGCGAATCTGCTCCAAGCACAAGATTCCATCGGCAGGAAAGACAGTCGATCCACTTATTGACGATCTGACCGCGGCTGGCGTGTTCACGGGAGTCAAGGCCAAACGCGCAAAGGCGTACGCCGGTGTCAGAAACCACGCGTTACACGCCGAATGGGACAAGTTCGATCTGAAGGACGTAGGCCAGATGGTCCAGGGAGTCCGGGAGCTGATCGAGGAGCACCTCTAGGCTGGTCCTGACCATCGCGCTGCCGAACAACGGCTTGCAACCGACGGCGGCCCGCGCGATCATTGGGCCGCCGCGGCTGAAGCCGGACGTTATGCCGCACCCGGATGTGCGGATTGACATACCATATTACGTATAGTCAT
>CAYHRK010000288.1:0-4654 GCA_964358795.1 uncultured Vicinamibacterales bacterium | reverse complement strand
CGCTACTTCGCGGCGCTCGACCATACGTTCCAGTACAGCTTCGTCACCGGGTCCCTCGCCCTGACGTACACCGAAGGGGACGCGATGAAGTCGCTGATGTTCACCGGGAAGTAGCCCGCGCGGGAACCGCCCTCCCGGGCGATCAGTTGCGCCGGCCGCCGGTCAACCGCAGTGGGATGACCAGACTCTACGGGTGCACGACCTTCAATCCGAGCCGCTTCTGGAAGGCGTCGAAGTCGCGGTCGCGGTGGAGTAGCGTGTGGTCGCCAAGAAGACAGAACGTGGCGATGAGGCAGTCGATGGTCTTTCGGATCGTGCACCCGTGTGACCGGAGTAACCGGTAGTTGCGCGCAGCCTCGGTGGCCAGTTCGACCCCGCCCGTTTCGAACACCTGGAATCGCCGGAACTCCCGGGCCACCCGACCGGCGTCCTCGTCGGTCGCCAGACCTTGCAGAATCTCGCAGAGCATCAAGTCGAGCAGCCCGAGCCGCTGGCGGGTGAGTTGGTTTTCAAGCCAGTCCATTTCGGGCGTGTCGACGCCGTTCAGATAGTCGATCCACACCGTCGTATCGACGATCACCATCACGTCACCGGTTTGCGACGCGGCCTTGTCGGCTCTGGGTTAGGTTGCCGGTCCAGCGCACCTTCCCCTTGAGGCGTCGCACGCCGGCCTGTGATTCTGTGGTCACCAGCAGTCGCAGCGCGCGATGCACAACGGCGCGCTTCGTCGGTTCCCCGGTGACTCGCAGGGCTTGTCTCATCAGTTCGTCGTCCACATCGATATTCGTGCGCATCGCTTCCTCGATGTGTAAGGATCAGAGATCCATACACATAAGTCAAGCGAGCCCATCTCAGGTGAACTCCCCTGCACGTTCCCTGCCACCCGTGACCACCAACCCCGGGTCGCGGAAGCTGCCCAGGGACAGGCAGTTGGCGCCAGTGGGTGAGTTCGGCTGCTGCGCCGACAGCAGAATCCGCTTTGTGCGGTGATCTGGGCCCTACAGCAAACCCGTCGTCTCCTGCAACAGGGTGGTCTGGTCTCGCTAACGGGCGGACGGCCAGTTGGTGGATTCCGCTACACATGGCTCTGCCCGCGTACTCACAATCCGCACACCTCTCGTGACCACCGGCGGAATCCGGCCGAAATTGTCACAAGCGCCTGCCGTTGACTTGGGCGCGGGGATTGCACCGGGTTCTCCGACGCAGTCCCGCGCACGGCAGTCCAGTGGTTCGCCGGAGGATAGGGCAGTGGAACGACACGTGGAACGAGGGATACCAGTGCGACCCGCTGTGGTTGAAGTCAGTTTCTCGGAAGTCGTCGGTCTCATCCAACGGGCCAGGGCGCGGGCCTTTCAGACGGTGAACGCAGGGCTTGTCAGACTCTACTGGCAGGTCGGCGAGTACATCAGTCGTAAGCTCCGATCGGCCGAGTGGGGAGACGGAGTGGTTGACCAACTGGCCGAGCACCTGGCTCGAACTCAACCCGTGCTCCGAGGTTTCACTCGAAGAAACTTGTTTCGCATGAGGCAGTTCTACGACGCCTACCGTAGCAGAAAGATAGTGTCAGCACTGCTGACACAATTACCCTGGACCGTTCACCTCCTGATCCTAGGCCACTGTAAGCGTGCAGAAGAGCGTCAGTTCTACTTGCGTGCCAGCCTGCGCGAACGATGGTCAAGCCGCGAACTGGAACGACAGTTGCGTGCCGCCTTATTCGAACGCACTGTGCTCAGCCCACCCAAGGCGTCGCGACGTGTGCCGACTACGCACCCTGACGCCGGCGCGGTCTTCAAGGACGCCTACGTCGTCGAGTTCCTTGGGCTCGGTCGAGATCATAGTGAAGCCGCCCTGCACCGAGCGCTGGCGGATCGGCTGAAGGACTTTCTCATCGAGCTGGGACGGGACTTCTGCTTCGTCGGATCGGAGTTTCCCGTGCAGGTGGGCAGGCGCGACTTCGCCCTCGACCTCCTGTTCTTTCACCGCGGGCTGAACTGCCTGGTTGCCGTCGAGCTCAAGGTCGGCCGTTTCGAACCCGAATACCTCGGCAAGCTCGAGTTCTACCTCGAGGCCCTCGACCGCGACGTCCGCAAACCTCACGAACGCCCGTCCATCGGTGTGCTGCTGTGCGCGAGCAAGGACGATGAAGTGGTCGAATACGCCCTGCGACGGTCCTTGTCGCCGGCGCTCATCGCGGAGTACCGGATCCATCTGCCCGACAGGAAGCTGCTCCGCGACAAACTGCACGAGTTCTACGCGCTGGATGGTTCGACAAAGGTCGTGAGTCCAGGCCGAACACCATGCAAGCTTACTGGAAGGCGAGGACGAGTTCCTTCGCGCCGGTGTTGACACACCTCAGGCGGCTCACCGGCCTCGCTCATCGATCGATCGCACGCGCTTCGGCGCGTTAGCGGCCGTCTCCTCGAGCACGCCCCACGTGCCCCTGCTGAGGGATGACCGACGGCGCGAATGAAGTCTCTGGATCTCGACGCTGACGGGTCGCCGGAGCGGTTGTCCTGGACGACAGGCTCCGCTGATGACGCGTGGCTGATGCTGAACAGGGATCACAACAGCCTGATCACCGATGGTACCGAGTTGTTCACTAGCTTCACTCCGCAGCCCTACACTTTTCAGCCGAATGGCTCCCGGCATTGGGCCCGCCCCTTGCCTTTCGCGATTGGCACCAATTACGTGTTGTTCCTCAAACGCGCCACGGAATCTCGAACAGGAGTGCGTACTGGCAATCGTCTCCATGTCAGATGGCCCCGCTGGTTGCAGTTCCTGCAACGCCGCGAACCCGGCCGAAGGCGCCACTTGGATTGCCGAGGTAATTTGCGGACGTTGGTCTCTCGGTGCGAGGCATGCGACTTGCTGTTGAGAGAGCAGCCGTGCGCATACCTCACGCCGACCGCGCCGTCATCGACCCGAGGAAACTGCGAGACTACCTGCTCTCTCAGCGTCACCCCTTGGGGCGACACAAGGCCCGTTTCTTCCGTGCTCTTGGGTACCAGCCATCGAACTGGGCCAGACTCGACCGAGACCTCCGTTTTCAACACTTGACGGCCCCCTTCGTGCGGGCCACCGAAACCAGTCACGGTACGATTTACGAGATTCGCGCTATTCTGAGGGGGGCGTCCGGCGTCAGCGCAGGCCTTGTCAGCATCTGGATCGTCAGACACGGCGAGATCCATCCGAGCATGGTGACGGCATACCCGGGAGGACCCGAATGAAGCACCACATCCTCGATGTCGTCGTCCTCGCCCGGGACCTTCCGGAGCACGGGTTGAAGCAGGGTGACCTCGGGACGGTTGTTGAAATCTATGAACGCGGCGAGATCGAAGTGGAGTTCGCCACGGTCTCCGGGCACGCGCAGGCCATCCTCACCCTGACTCAGAACGACGTGCGAGGCGCCAGCGGCAACGACATGCCCAGCGTCAGGCCCCACTATCGGGCCTGATCACTGGTCGGTGCCTGGCTTTCCGTACTCAACAGGAAACCGCGATTCGCAGGCGGCCTGGAAGCGTGCCGGCGGATCCTACTGCGATGGAGGCCGCGCCGGCGCGGGCGACGGCTGCATCTTGTATTCCTTCGGCGGCTCGACGCCTAGGAGCCACCTCACGAAGTAGTCCCAGCGGCGACGCATCATGTACGACGAGTCGACGCCATAGCCGTGGGGCTGGTGCGGGAAGAGCAGCAGGTCGAAGTCCGTGTTCGCCTTGATCAACGCATCCACCACGAGCAGCGTGTTGGACGGCGGGACGTTGCCGTCCATCATGCCGTGCGCGAGCAGGAGGTGCCCCTTCAGGTCCTTCGCGAAGGTTTGGTTGGCCTCGACCTCGTAGCTGTCGGCGCCCTTGTCGTTCTTGACGAGCAGCCCCTGATACCTTTCGCCCCAGTCATCGCGTTGGGAATACCAGATCACTTCGTTGGTGGGCCACAGCACCCGCCAGCCCGTCCTCGATTCGAAGTGCGTCGCCACAGTCTCGTCGAACACCGTTCGCACGGCGCCGGTCGCCGCGTCGGCCACGCGAAGCACCGCCGACTTGTGGTCGCGCGACGTCGAGACGAAAGCAAGTTGTGCGGCGTCCGGGCTCCACGTCATGTCGCTCAGGCTGAAGTTGTCGCCCAGCGTCGCGCGGTGAAAGTCGGGTGTCATCTGGAACCGGATGGTCTTCCCTGCGTCCGTGTCGATGATGACGCGGTAGAGCATCGCGACAACGTCGTCTCCCGGAAGCGGGTACTTCCAGAATTGGAGCACCGGGTGTCCGACCTTGGTCTCCACGATGTACATGTCGCCGACGTTCCGCTCGTCTTGCTGGAAGGTGGCGATCTTCTTCGAGTCGGGGGACCAGAGAACGATGGCACGGTCACTGCGCGCCCAGCCGGCATTGTCGGTCGCGTAGCCGAAGTCCTTAACGCCGTCCGTCGTGAGGGCTTTCTCCTGTCCCGTTGCCACGTCGCGCACCCACAGGTTCCAGTCCCGGATGAACACCGCGCGCTTCCCGTCCGGCGACGTCACCGCGCTCGCACCGGCCCCGCCGCGCACGCCGGCGCCACGCCCGCCGCCTGCGCCGCGTCCGCCCCTGGCCTGACCGGCCGCCGTGCAGGTGGTGCCTTGGACGTCGCATAACCAGCGCCGAGTCTCCACGTCGAACGA
>CAYHRK010000287.1:0-4674 GCA_964358795.1 uncultured Vicinamibacterales bacterium | reverse complement strand
GTTCCGCTGCGCGGCCCCGGAATGACGGCAGGGTGTTAACTGAACGGCATTGGGTGTAGAGCGGGAGTGGTTCCCTGGACCCCCGCCCCGCATCAAGTGCGGGGCAAGCTTTTTGTGGGGGTGACGGAGGGGACGCGGGGGTGACGGACCGGGCGCGATGAAGCGGAGGTCACTTGTTGTGGTATCCGTGAAGTTGTAAAGTAAGGATGTAATGCGATCCTTGCGAGACAAGAACATGCCAACTGTCGCAAAGGTAACGGTGAAGGGGCAAACGACGATCCCCAGAGAGATTCGTGCTGCCCTCAAGATCAATCCGGGTGACCTGCTGCTCTGGGAAACGGGAAACGAGGGCGTGGCGCAGGTGCGGCGGGTCCAACCCCTCGATCTAGCGTATCTGCGCACCGTGGAAGGCACATTGGGCGAATGGTCCAGCCCGGAAGACGAGGAGGCCTATCGTGGGCTTTGAGCGCTTTGACGTGGTGCGCGTGCCGTTTCCATTCTCCGACCGCCAAGCCACCAAGAACCGCCCAGCCCTGGTGCTCTCCGACAAAGCCTTGTTCAATGAGCCGGCCGGCCATTCGGTGATGGCCATGATCACCTCTGCCAGTCATGCATCCTGGCCACTGGATTGCGCGATCAGCGATGTGTCTGCCTCCGGCCTGCCAGCGGCCTCCGTGATTCGCTGGAAGTTGTTCACGCTGGATCACCGCCTGGTCCGCGGCGTCTTAGGCCGACTGGGTGAGGCTGACGCCGCAGTCGCGACGGCGGCGCTCGCACGATTGTTGGGCTGCCAGCCGACACCACTCCCGCAGTAGCGGGAGTGGTTCTCTGGTAGCCTAGTGGGTGCATGCCTACCGTGTCGGTGGTTGTTCCGTGCCTGAACGAGGCGACGTCGATTGGACGCCTCCCCGTTCGCCTCCTTTCCGTTCCCGCCGCGTCCATCCCGGCCCAACTGAACGCGGGCATCCGCCAGACCCGCGGCGACGTCATCGTCCGGTTCGACGGCCACTCGGCGCCGGATTCCACCTACATTCCAACGGCCCTTGTAACCCTGGAGGCTCCGGGTGCGGGCGTGGTGGGCGGCGCGTGGACGACCTGCGTCACAGGGCACGGAAGTACGCGTACCATTTCTTCTTCAGGCGCATGATCCCGCTGCCGTTTGTGCAGCTCAAGGCCGGGTATCCCGTCTTCACGATGAACCTCAATAGCCTCGACCAGTTGCTACCGGGCGCGCACCGCGGTCTCGATGTGATCTGTGACGGCATCCTGGGGACGCCGTTGATCTACGACGAGTAGGGGACGCGGTCATGATAATATGTGTGGCTAGAGTGTTATCATGATCCGCACACAAATCAGTCTGAACGAAGACGAGTATCGCGCGGCCAAGCTCGAGGCCATGCGCCTGGGCGTGTCACTCGCCGAACTGCTCCGCCGTTCGCTTCGCATCCTCCTGCCCGCCGACCGTTCGAAACCCTGGATGCGCTACGCCGGCATGATCGAGACGGGCGACCCGCATTCATCGTCGCTCCTCGACGACGTGGTGTATGGCGAGAAACCCTGACGCGTACGTCGATACGTCAGCGCTGATTGCCTTTGCCGATCGCTCGGACAGCTACCACGCGCTGTTCGCGCGCCTCTTTGCCGATCCGCCGAGGCTTGTGACGACCGCGCTCGTGGTGGCCGAGGGCCAAGGCTGGTTTCTGCGCCGGTACGACCCGACACGCGCCCTGATGTTCCTGGCGCTCGTCGAGTCCCTCCAACCACTCTCGATCGTCGACGCCGGCGCCGACGACGTGAAGGCCGCCACCGCCTTGCTCCGGCGCTTCAGTGACCAGCGGCTCACGCTGACCGATGCGGTTGGCCTTCACCTCATGCGAACACGCCGGATTCAGACGTGCTGGTCCACCGACCGCCACCTTGGCCTGATCGGCGTCCCACTCGTGATCGAGTGAACACGTCGCCGCGGTGCCGCATCCACATCCATCGACGCCGTTCTTGCGCTTGCGTGGTTACGATGTCCTGACGACGGCCGACGTTGGAGAAGCAGGGCCTCGATGTGCTCTGCGTGTCGTGGATCAACCGATGACGGGGACCCCAAGTCCACGACAGATCTTACGGGCGAGCGTATTGGGAATCTCTATGTGGCGGGGAACGGCTTCAACGGCGCCGGTTCTGGGATTGTGCCACAACGAGTGGGAGGCGCCTTCGCGTTTCAGCACGCACCCCTGCGTGCGCAGGTGCTGAAGCAGCGCGGTGCGTTTCACGCAACCGTCACCGTGTCACGCTCGGCATCGGGAGGCACACCGCGCAGGCCGTCCTCGAGACGATCCTGGAGGACGAGGGCGATCGCCCCAGCGAGACTCTGACGGGCCTCGTCTTTAGTACGGCCTTGGCCATTCGCGCCAGGAATCTCCGGACTGTACGCGACGTACCAGTCCCCGTCCCGCTCGAAGATCGCCGTGAACTGATTGGCCATGATGGTCGCAGTATAGCACCCAGCCGGCGTTCGCGCCGGGTTGGCGGCGACGATGTGGGTGAACCACTCCCGGAGCCGGAGTGGTTCCCTGGACCCCTGCTTGCGCTGCCGCGATCACGTTTCCGGCGGGCTCCCCGCCAGCTCCTCGAGTTGCACCGCCAGCACCTTCGCCAGCTTCCTCAGCAGGGACACCGACGGCTCACCCTTGCCGGACTCCAGCTTGGACACATGGGCCGGCGTGATATCGACGGCCACCGCGAGCATCGCGGCCGTCATGCCGCGATATTCGCGCCACACGCGCAGCGGGTTCTCCCCCGCAAGCAGCCGGTCGACGACGGCGATGGGAATGGTCTCAACTTCGCCTTTCGAATAGCGCTTGGCAAAGCGCAGTAGCGCAGCGGCATCGTCGGCGTCGTCGGCAAGTTCGCGCAGCGCCTTGTACTCGGCATACGGCAGCACGGCGAAGGCCGGCTTGCCGTTGGCTTCCAGAATCTGAACACTCATCGGTACACCTCACCACGTGGTGCGATCCGGATCACCTGGATCACGATGCGATCCTGGTCGAGCAAGTACACCACCCGCCAGTCGCCAACCCGCAACCGAAAGCCCGGATGCTCTGTGAGTTTCTTGACATTGGGGGCGTTGTACGGATCCCGCACCAAGTCGTTCAGCCTGGCCCGAATGCGCAGCGCGTGATCCCTGGGCATGCGCAGCATGGCCTTGGTGGCCTCTCGACTGAGCTCAAGTCTCCACATGGCCAAATGTTAACTATGAGACACATTCGTGTCAACTTTACTGCCAACTCGGCGAGTGGTACTCGCACGGGCACGTGTTCGACTTCTACCAGCGGCTGCGCGACGATCCGTTGCACCTCCAGGTGCTCGGCAACGGGCTCCAGCGGAAGTCCTACCTCTACGTGCACGACGGCATCGACGCCATGCTCCTCGCGATTGCGCAAACCGAGGGCAAGGTGCACCCCTGGGCCAACCAGTACCTCGTGGCCGTCGCCGAGGGAAGTAGTGCCTGAGTAGTGCTTGTCTCGGCTGGCCCGAACGGCATCGTTGAAACGCGATTCCACTCCGCTTCAGGGCCATGAGGCGACGACGTGGGCACGGGCCGATGGTGACGAGATCGTCGCAGGCGCGCGCCCTATGGCTGGCGGTCGCGCGGCGCTCTCATGGACCTGCCGGCGGTCCAAGCGCTCCAGCCCGTCGGGCTGCTCCCGGAGTCTTTTTTGTGTCATTGATGCCAACATGATGTATAATAGTGCCATCATGAGGACGTCGTGATCAGAACCCAGGTTCAACTCACGCCAGAACAGGCGAGAACGCTGAAGACCTTGTCGGCTGCCAGCGGAAGGTCGGTCGCCGACCTCGTCCGAGAAGGCGTCGATCGCGTCTTGCGCGACCAGGCCAACGTGACCCGTGGCGAGCGTATGCGCCGGGCGGCCCGGTTGTTCGGCGCGTTCGAGTCGGGCAGTCGAGACCTCGCGGCCAGGCACGACGAGCACTTCGCCGACGCATCCGCACCGCACCGATGACGACCTTTATCGACACGTCGGCCCTCTTGGCGCTGCTGGATCGCAACGACGAACACCATGTCGACGCCACGGCGGCCTGGGCCGTGCTCGCGAGCCAGGAAGCGGACTTGGTCACCACCAACTATGTGGTGCTCGAGACCCTGGCCGTCACCCAGCATCGGCTGGGGCTCGACGCCGTTCGCGGCTGGGTCCATGAGGTGCTGCCCCTGCTTGACGTGGTGTTCGTCGACGGACCTGTGCACGAGGCCGCCCTCGCGTCGATGCTCGCCGCCGGCCGTCGCCACCTCAGCCTTGTCGACTGCGTCAGCTTCGAGATCATCCGCCGGATGCGGCTTCGGTCCGCGTTCGCGTACGACAGGCATTTTGGTGAGCAGGGCTTCTCGCTACCAGAAAAACCACTCCCGGAGTGATCACCCTGACTGGATTCCGGGTTCCGCTGCGCGGCCCCGGAATGACGGCAGGGTGCTAACTGAACGGCATTGGGCCTAAAGCTGGGCCAGCAGGCCGGCGTCGAGTACCTCGAACCGCACGTGCCGGTGGCGCGTGCGAAGCGAGCAACGATCCCACGTGGCCTCCAGCCGGTGAAGCACGGTCTTTCGTTCAACGGCCGACAGGCGTCTCCATTTCACTTCGGCCACGAGGAGCCTCTTGTGGTTGT
>CAYHRK010000286.1:0-4689 GCA_964358795.1 uncultured Vicinamibacterales bacterium | reverse complement strand
AGGAAGGCCGTGCGCTCCACCGTGAGGTCGTGCGTGGCCCAGTCATAGAAGCTGTCGAACAGCCACTCGTGGACCACGCCGAACAGGAACGCGTACCCGGCGAACGCAACGATGGCGAGCCGGAGAAAACGCCAGAAGTAGACGCCGCACGTGCCGAAGAACGCCTGTGATCGGGTGGGCCGGTTGCGGGCATATCGATCGATCACGCCGCCGGCCAGGAATAGCCATGCCAGCAGGTAGGCGGCCACCAGTCCCAGCAACACCGGGGGCACGGCACCGTTGTCGACAAAGCGGCTCAGGTTGTCCAGCACGGCGCCGAAGCCGATGATGGTCGGCGCGAAGGTACCGTCCAGACCCGTCGCTGTTTCGCTGAACCGGTCCCACCACTCCGTGTTGACGCCTGTGGCAGCCGTGTCCGCATCCTGACTGTGGCCAAGGCTGCTGCTGATGCTGTTCTGGATCACGATGCCGGGCGGCACCGCCATCAGCAGCGTAACCAGAAACACCCCAAGAAGGACCGACGGCGCCCGAAACACCCGACCAGCGCCGTCTCTGAATGCCGCGTAGATGGTTGCCATGGCTAATCCCGAATCCCAATCGCTAAATGAAGAACCCGTACGTCACCAACGCATCCTGTAGCCACACCATCCACTTCAACATCCACTTGCGGGCGGCCGCATCGTTGGCCGGTTTCGTGGTGTAGCTGTTGTTGGTGCGGTTGATGTCGAGCAGAAGGACGCGTTCAGGATCGACGACCGCGTAGTCGGCCGCTGCGGCCTTCTCGTACGTGAACGACGTCCACCGAGCCCGGCCGTTCCACCGTTCGCGCACCTTCTCGCCGTTGCGGAACACCACCAGCACATCCACGGGGAACACCGCCTCGCCCACGCGCCGCACGATCACCGTGGTCTTGAAACGGTTGCCGGTGCCCCCACCCTCGCTGAATTCCACCTTGCCGTTGCGGTCCACCAATCCCGTGGTGCGAACCGGTTCGCTCTGCACCAGATCCACCGCGTAGTCGAAGACGTTGGAACTGCGGTGCGCCTGGTCGAAAAACCAGGTCATGTCGCGGCCGCTCACCTCGTTGACGATGGCGAAGAAATCCTGCGGTTTCGGGTGGCGGAATTTCCACCGTTCGAAGTGCGTCGACATCGCCCGCTGCAGCGTCGGCCAACCCAGGTACCGCTCCAGCGTGTTCAGCCACAGCGCGGTCTTGTTGTACGAGAGCGCGCTTCCCGTGCCCGGGTAGTACTGATAGGTGGGCGTGGATTGCGCGTCCGACTTGGCCGCCACGCGGTAGCCGGCCAGCCTGTTGCCGTCGATGGCGCGCGACACCCTCAAGTCCCGGAACACATAGGGAATGAACCCACCGAAGTACCGGCGAGCCACGTAGTTGACGGTCAGCTTCGGGTTGGCGCCGATCGCGCGGGCCGTCGAAAACGTGTTGAAGCCTTCGTCCATCCAGGCGTGCTCGAACTCGTTGTTGCCCACAAGGCCGTACCAGAACTGGTGTCCCGCCTCGTGCACGGTCACGCCCTCCGGCGTCGTCACACCGGCAGGCACGAGCCAGCGCGAACCGGCGGTAAACAGCGTGGGGTACTCCATGCCCCCCGTCCCGCTTTGCCAGGCCGGATCCACGATGGTGATGTGGCCGTAGGGATACGGCCCGTACCACTCACCGTAGTACTTGAGCGCGGTGCGAGTCGCCTCGAAGTGGCGCTCGGCCTGATCGGCATGCTCGGGCTGCAGCAGGAGCCGCATCTCGACCGGCGGAAGCGTCGCGTGTTCGAACCGGGCTTTGCGCTCGATGAAATCGGGGCTAACCGTCCACGCGAAATCGTGCACGTCTTCGGCATGGTACGAGTACGTTGACGTGTTGTCGGGATTGTCGAGGCGGCTGCGTTCAACGCCGCTTGCGCCAAGCACCCACCCCGTTGGCACCGTCATCCGCACGTCGTACACGCCGTAATCCGAGAAGAACTCGGAGCCCCAATGGAACTGGTGGCAGTTCCAACCGGTGTCCTCGAGCACCCCGAGTTTGGGAAACCACTGGGCCATGAAGTAGTACGACCCGAGGGCGCCCGTCCGCGCGAAGGTGCGCGGAATCTTCGAGCTCCACGTCACTTCCACATTCACCGTTTCGCCCGGCTGCACGGGCGCCGGCAGCGGCACCAGCAGCACGGTCTGGTCGTTGCCGTTCCCATCATCGGGGGCGATGTAGCGCCGTCGCGAGGTAAGGTCGATGGGCGTCGTGTCGCCGGTCAGCAGTCGCACGGCCGTCACGTCGATCCAGCTCCAGTCGCCGGGTGCCGGCGACTCGCCTCGCCGGCGTCCCCCGAGCGACGCCTCGCGCATCCAGGTGGATTGCGTGTTCTTCCAGCCGTTGTAGTACAGGTGGAATCGCAATTCGGAGGTGGCCGCCGCCGAGATGTTCCGCCAGGTCATCACCTCGCGGCCGGTCAGCGTGCGCGTCGGATGATCCAGCCGGACGTCAATCGAGTAGTTGGCATTGCGCGGGGACAGCGCCCCCGGCAAGGGCGCGGATCGGTCTCCCGGCGTCACGGCTGACGGCGGGGCGCTAGCCCTCGGCTGGGCCGGTGTAGGCGCGATCGGTCGGTCGGTGCCAGCGACGGGCGAGGTGGCGGCCACAAGGGCCAGTGCCACGAGTGGCAGGAAACGGCAGCGCATCCTAATCCCCCTGTCCAGTACTCTGGTGCGAGCAAATCCTAGCGCAGACGGCCCCGGGAGTCGAATCCTGCCGCCTTTCGCTTGACGGGACCCTCGAAACAGAACTACAACGGATGGCTGGTTACTGACCCTTAAGAGGAGCGTCATCATGCCAATTCGTGTTCTGCACATGGGACTGGGGCCCATCGGATGCGCCATCGTCCGCCAGGTGGCCACCCGCAAGGGATTCAAGGTTGTCGGCGCGGTGGACATCGATCCCGCCAAGATCGGCAAGGACCTCGGCGATGTGGCCGGCTACGATAAGAAACTGCGCGTGACCGTGTCCGGCCAGTTGGCCGCCACGCTGAAGGAGGCCAAGCCCGACGTGGTGGTGCACTGCACCAGCTCGTCGCTGAAGAAGGTGATGCCCGAGTTCGAGGCCATTCTGAAGGCCAAGATTCCCGTGGTGTCGACCACCGAAGAATTGGCCTATCCCTACTTCTCCAACAAGAAGCTGGCGAAGAAGCTGGACGAGATGGCCCGCAAGGCCAAGGTGGCCATAGTTGGCACCGGCGTGAACCCGGGCTTCGCCATGGACACGTTGCCGATCACCCTGACCGGTGTGTGCGAGCGCGTGGAGCGTATCAGCGTGAACCGCATCCAGGATGCGCGCATCCGCCGTCTGCCGTTCCAGCAGAAAATCGGCGCCGGGCTGACCGCGGCCCAGTTCCAGGCCAAGGTCGACAACAAGAGCGTTCGCCACGTCGGACTGACCGAGTCGGTGTCGATGATCGCCGATGCCATGGGCTGGAAAATCGATCGCATCGTCGATGAGATCAAGCCGAAGATTGCCGACAAGGCGATCTCGAGCGACTTCCTGAGCGTCGAGCCGGGCTTGGTGTGCGGGATCATCCAGGATGGCACCGGCTACTGCAACGGCGAGCCGCTGATCCGCCTGCACATGGAGGCGTACCTCGGGTCGCCAGAGACCTACGATTCCGTGGAAATCGAGGGCTCGCCGCGCCTGTCGATGAAGGTGGCCGGCGGCTTCCACGGCGATATCGCGACGGCCTCGATTGCCGTCAATTCGATTCCGAAAGTGATGGGTGCCGCGCCCGGGCTGCACACGATGCGCAGCCTGCCCATCCCGTCGTTCTTCGGCGGCAAGTAGACGGATTCTCTGCGGGGATCCGCCGAGCAGCGCTAAGGTGACACGCCGCATCGTTGCGACCTCTCCCATCCGCATCTGCGATTGTGGCGGATGGACCGACACGTGGTTCGCGCGGCACGGCGCGGTGTGCCATATCGCCGTTGAACCCGTCGTGCGCGTCGAGATCGTCGCCCGAGCTAGCACCGGTGGCGCGAGCGGCGCAAGTAAGGTGATGCTGCACGCCGAGAATCTCGGCGACCACTACGCGTTTGTCCCGGGCACGCGGCCGTTTGTCAAACACCCCTTGCTCGAGGCCGCGATCGAATCGGTGGGGATCCCCACCGGCGAATGCGTCGAGATCCGGGTGGCGTCGCCTGTGCCGCCAGGCGCGTCAACGGGTACGTCGGCCAGCGTGTGCGTGGCGCTGCTTGGGGCGCTGAACCGGTTGTGGGAACGGTCGCTCGATCCCCTGGCTCTGGCCCGGGAGGCGCACGAGGTCGAGGTTGACCGGCTTGGCCAGCAAAGCGGCGTGCAGGATCAACTGGCGGCGGCCTGTGGCGGGGTGAACTTCATCGAGATCGACAGGTATCCGCACGCCACCCTCCACCCGGTGCCACTCGCCGAGGCCGCCCGTCAGGCGCTCGACGCGTGTCTGATGCTGGTCTATCTGGGTCGCACCCACCGTTCGTCGGGGATTCACGAGCGGGTGATTCGCCAGTTGGCAGGCGCCGGCCCCGAGCATCCCGCGCTCGACGATCTGCGCGGTGCGGCATACGCGGCGCGCGACGCGCTGGCCGGCGGCAACCTCGACGCCTTCGGCGCGGCCATGATCGCCAACACCGAGGCCCAGCGCCGCCTGCACCCATCGCTGG
>CAYHRK010000285.1:0-4692 GCA_964358795.1 uncultured Vicinamibacterales bacterium | reverse complement strand
TCCTCATGCGGTCACTCCTGGCTGGAGATTCTACGATGGTTCGCACGCCGAACGGGGCATGAATTCTCAGGCCGCCAGCCGGCATCTAAACAAGTATCATGTCACCACATGCGAACAACCCCTGTCATCGTCGCGGTCCATCTGCTTCTCGCCGGCGCCGCACAGGCGCAGACGCCGGCAGAAGCCCTGGACATCGCGAAGCTCGGTCCGCAGGTCGGCGAGGCCGTCCCCGCGTTCGGTCTGGCCGATCAGCACGGCCAGACGAGATCGCTCGAATCGATCCTGGAGCCAAGAGGCGCCCTGATCGTCTTCTTTCGATCGGCGTCCTGGTGACCGTACTGCCGCACGCAGCTCGTGGAGCTGCAACGCAACCTCGACGCCATCCGGCGCGGTGGGCTCGGCCTGGCGGCGATCAGCTACGACGCGCCAGACGTGCTCAGGGCCTTCGCCGACAAGTACGGCATTCAGTACCCGCTGCTGTCGGACGCCGGGTCGGCGACGATCGGGCGCTACGGCATCCTCAACGCCGCGGCCACGGGCGCCGCGGCCGGCATTCCGCACCCGGGCACCTTCGTCGTCGATTCGAAGGGCCGCGTCGTCGCGCGGTTCTTCGAGGCCGCCTATCAAGAGCGCTACACGGCGGCGACGATCCTCGCCGCGCTCGAAAGGCCGGACGACAGCGGGCGCAAGACGACGTCGGTCCGGACGCCGCACGTGGAGATCCGCACGTCCGCGTCAGACGAGGTCGTCGCGCCGGGCGAGCGGTTCGGCCTCGTGATCGACGTCGCGCCGAAGCCCACGATGCACGTGTACGCGCCGGGACAGACCGGATACATTCCTGTTTCGCTCGCGCTCGAGCCGGACGGGGCCTACACGGCGCATCCGATCGCGTTTCCTCCAGCCGAAGACTACCTCTTCGCGCCGCTCAACGAGCGCGTGAAGGTCTACGGCAAACCGTTCCGGCTCGTCCAGGAGCTGACCGTCTCGCTTTCCCGCGAGTTGCGCGAGCGGGCGGCCGCCGGCGCCACGTTGACGATCAGAGGCACGCTGCGTTACCAGGCGTGCGACGACAAGATGTGCTACGTCCCCGCGCAGGCGCCGCTCGAGTGGACGGTCAAGCTGAAAAGGCTCGAGACGCCGGAGAGACGCTGACCGGGTCACGCAGCATTCGCGATCACGGACGGAACACGAAGGACACGAAGGATACACGAGGGATACGAAGACGATCTGGGTTTCCGTCGCGCCGACAGTGTGACGCTCGACCCGAGGTTCTTCGTGGCCTTCGTGCGCCCTTCGTGCCCTTCGTGACCTGTTTCGTGAGCGTGGGGCGGCTCGATCACCATCCAGCCCGCTCGCAGCGCGGCTCGCACCTGCCGACGATCATCGGCGCCGTGTTCGCGGTCAGCAGTCTGCGGGCGCTCAGCCTCCTCGCGCCGTTCGGCGCGCAGGCTGCGCTTCAGACTCTCCCGGTCCTGCTCGCACTCGTCGTCTTGTTCGGGGTGGGGATCCTGATCTCGATGTCGCTCTTCGGGGTCGTGCTGGCGCGCGTGGTGTCGACCCGCGCCGTGTCGCGGCAGGGCGGCGGGGCGAGCGCGATCACGTCGCTCGCGTCGATTGGGCTGGGAATCTCTAGGATCAATCGCGTGTAAGTAACGAGGGACGAGGAACGAGGGACGAGTAGGCCGGCCCTTTAGGGTCGGCGCCGTTTTCGGTTGCCGGCCGGGCGCACGTCGTTTCGCCAATCGGCGCGCTCGGCGCGGAAAAACGCGCCGTGGCTTAATTCAGGTTCTGGCCGTGAGAGCGCTACGCAAGAGTTGTGGGGCAGCTTCGAGACGGATGCGCGCGGGGGTGGGCGACCGCCAGCGTTTGCTGTGATTCGCCTGGCGCGGAACGCTGGCGATGCGGGCCAGTGGTCGCGCCGCTGGGGATCACCGGAGGAAAGGGCCTCACCCAAAGGCACCTGGGCCGGTCGGAAGCTGGGCTGTGGTCAACACCGCGCGTGAGCCCTTGCACGGGGAGGTCGAGCTCGACGACACGTGGGTAGGGGGGCCGCAGCCGGGTCTGCGCGGCAGTCGCCAACTGAAAGGGCGGAAAGCGGCCCTCGTGGGGGTAGTCGTGGAAAAGCGCGGGACGGGGACGGGACGCGCCCGCATGGACGTCATTCCCGACTTCGGCAAGGCCACCCTCACCGATTTTGCCACACGGCACATCGCCCCTGGGACGACGATCTACACCGACGGTCTCAAGCAGTTCAGCGGCCTCGCGGCGGCTGGCTACCACCACGTTGCCTGTCCGCAACAGATTCGATCCGGGGGCCGGCCCGTGCTGCCGTGCCCCCACCGAGCGATCGGCAACCTGCAACAGTGGCTGATCGGGACCTACCACGGGGTCAGGCGCCATCAGTTGCAGGTCTATCTCGACGAGTTCGTGTTTGGCCATGACCGGCGCAAGACGCCGATGGCCGCGTTTCAAACGCTGCTCGGGCTTGGGACCTCGCGCGGGCCGACCACCCGGAGCGTCATCCAAGGTGGGCGCGACCTGCCCCAATTCCCGATCAGGAGCTGACCACAACATATAGCGTCAACCTGAAGCAAGCCGATAAGCACAAGTGAGCTGGTAGATGCCGCCATGCTTGAGGCGTTCGAACTTCTGGGAGAGCCCTCTCAAGAATCGGCCCGGAACACCCGAGTACTTGTCGGCAGACCTGATGAATGTGCCCTTGCATTCGATCACGATCGCTGCGTCTTTTCCACGACATTTGCTCCCGGGCCAAGCGCTTCACGGTTTAGGCCCCTGGACCGGCGAGAGGCAGGTGCTGTCGTCGCGCCTTGACAGCGGCGTCGTTGGCGACTTATTATAGGTACTAAAGTACCTGAAATACATACCGGAAGATGGCATGCCAAGAGGGCGGGTTCACGAACTCAAGTACTTGATCGAGATTCCGATTCCATACGTGGACAAGCATGGGCGAACGCTGAATGAGCGAAGAAGGTCGCCTTGGAGACGTGAACTGGAAGTGTTGCTGGCCGACTGTTTTGGAGGATTCACGCCGGGGAAGGCACCGGCCCTCAACCGAATCCACGGAGCTGATGGGAAATGGGTGACCCTTGCAGAAAAGGGTCAGGTTGTTTTGCGCTCCGCGTGTGCAGACCGTGAGGCCTTCCTCCAGCATCGCGACCGTCTGGTTGATCTCGTCGTGCGAATGGGTGAAGACCTGAATCAAGCCAACGTGTTCATCCTAGCTTATCAGTCAAACTCCTTATTGATCGAGCTGGTTGACGAGCACCGTAAGCATCCATAGTCACCTTACAGGATCGCAGCGTTATGCGAAAGACAAACATCCATGTAGTCGAGGTGGTCGAGGATCAGGAGCTACGCAAGAAGGAAGCACAGGCGTCCGAAGCCGTGAAGCGTTTCTTCCCCGATTCCGGCCGGCTCCGGTTGTACCGGACCGGAGAGGGGCGGATTGGCGTTCAGCTCGACCTGACGCTCACGCCGGGTGACCGACGTCGCCTCGATCAGACCTACAGCGCCATCATGAAGGTAGTGGGCGAGACGCGTGGGCGACCCCGAGGCCTGAAAACGGTCCAGACAAAACTCCTGTTGCCGGAGCCGGTCTACCGGTCGCTGAAGCGCGCCGCTGCAGCGTCCAACTCGACCATGTCAGGTTTAGTGACACAACTGGCGGCACGCTTGGGGAGACAACGGTCCCGCTAGCCCAAAGGTGCCCTGGCGAGAATTCGCGGTTGGTTTGGCGATTGGCCGATTGTGGGTGCCGGCATGCGGACGATTGATTCCGCATGCGGTGCTCATGCCAGCGCCCCAATTGGGCTGGGCGTGTTTTGGATCTGGCGCGTGTAAGTAACGAGGGACGAGGAACGAGGGACGAGTAGGCCGACCCT
The DNA here is from genome assembly GCA_964358795.1 of uncultured Vicinamibacterales bacterium. Classification (GTDB taxonomy): domain Bacteria; phylum Acidobacteriota; class Vicinamibacteria; order Vicinamibacterales; family JAKQTR01; genus CAYHRK01. Next base: position 790 of record CAYHRK010000285.1, on the reverse strand, counting down.
TTAAGGTCGGCGCCGTTTTCGGTTGCCGGCCGGGCGCACGTCGTTTCGTCAATCGGCGCGCTCGGCGCGGAAAAACGCGCCGTGGCTTATTCCACGCCTCGACCCGCCGGGCTCCTCGCGGCTTTTCCTTGGCAGGTACGCACGGCCGTTGCCGGATCCGTTGATGTTACCCCCGGCGCTGCGGCGCGTTTTTGGAAAACGTGGCACAAACGAAGGTCCTCTGGCAAGGACTCGGCCTCGCGGCCCTGGGAGTGGTCGTGGGCCTGGGGTTGGCGATGGGAACCACCCGGGTGACGGCGGGCCTCCTCTTCGGCGTGAGCCCGACCGACCCCGTCACCTTCGTCGTCGTCGCGGTCAGCCTGACCGTCGTGGCCCTGGCGGCCAGCTACCTCCCGGCCCGCCGCGCATCGCGCGTCGATCCGATCGTCGTGCTGCGGGCTGAGTAGATGGCGAGGCGTCGGTCGAAGTCGCCGAGGCGGATTGAGGTCGACAGGAACCGTGCCACCTCCAGTTCACCGATCCATGCGTTCCCGCAGCATGTCCAATGGACTCCGCGCCGGGTTGCGTAACTCCTTCACCACGTATTGACAAAGTAGATGCGGAGCGCCTGGTCTGCCTGGCCTGGCGCACCTGCCAGTCCTCGGACCCGCCGTTCCGCTCCAGTTCCTCGCGGCACCCTCGCACTTGATCCGCCAGGGACTCATCCGAGGCCGGGCGCGACAGGAACCGCCGCATCCAGCGCACGAAGTAGGGAGCCGCCGCCGGTCGTACCAACTGGGCCTTGAGCAGG
>CAYHRK010000284.1:0-4693 GCA_964358795.1 uncultured Vicinamibacterales bacterium | reverse complement strand
GGGCGGTCGCACGGTCGGCGCCGGCACGGTCACCGAGATTCTGGCCTAGGCGGGATTCGGGAGCGCCTGAAGGAATACGGCAATGCGCGACATCATCATCCTGGCGTGTAACGAATGCAAGCGCCGGAATTACAACACCACGAAGAACAAGAAAAAGACGACCGAGCGTCTGGAAATGAAGAAGTTCTGTCCGTGGTGCCGGACGCACACGCCTCATCGGGAGACGAAGTAACGTGGGAGCTAGGGCCGGGGTCTAGGGGCCAGTAGTCGCGCGCCAGGCGGCGGCGTTTTCTGGCTAGCGCCTAGCGCCTGGGAGCTAGCGCCTAGTAGAGGCCAATAGCTCAACTGGTAGAGCACCGGTCTCCAAAACCGGGGGTTGGGGGTTCGAGACCCTCTTGGCCTGCCAGATTCCGCCGCCGGCTGCCGCGTAGACACGCGGTGGCGAGGGGCAGCGAGACAAGAGAAGGGCATGCTCGAGAAAGACAAGTCCGCGCCAACAAAGGCCCTGGGGGGCGTGATGGGTTGGTATCGCGACCTGCGTGATTTCCTGGGTGAGGTCCGCAACGAACTCAAGCGCGTCACCTGGCCCTCGCGCAAGGAAGTGTACGCGACGACCATCGTCGTGATCGCGACGTCGATCTTCTTTGGCGTGTACCTCTGGGGGCTCGATGTCCTCCTGAGCACGGCGATCAACAAGGTGTTCCAGTCCTTCGGTGCGGCATGACCGACGTCAAGACGAAGCAGTGGTTCATCGTCCAGACGTACTCGGGCTTTGAACGCAAGGTCGCCGAGTCGTTGCGGCAACGCGTGCAAGCGTATGGGATCGAGGAGGAGATTGGCGAACTCCTCATTCCGACCGAGGATGTGGTGGAGATGCGCGCCGGCCGCAAGGTGGTGACGCCCAAACGCTTCTTCCCCGGCTATATCCTGGTCGAAATGGCGATGACCGACAACGCCTGGCATGTCGTGAAGAACACGCCGAAGGTGACCGGGTTTGTCGGGGCAGGCGCCAAGCCAACCCCGCTGTCACAAGAGGAAGTCGACCAGATTCTGCTCCAGGTGTCCGCGGCGGCCGAGAAGCCGAAGCCGAAGTACTCGTTCGAGAAGGGCGAGCAGGTCCGGATCAACGAAGGGCCGTTTACCAGCTTCAACGGGGTGGTCGACGACGTCAACATGGACAAGAACACCCTGAAGGTGATGGTCACGATCTTTGGCCGCTCCACGCCGGTGGAGCTGGACTTCCTGCAGGTGGAGAAGGTCTAGGTTTTCCGAACAGGCATGGGGCGCGAGTCCCCGCTGACGAGCGACGGTTCACAATCATGGCAAAGAAAGTACAGGCGGTCGTGAAGTTGCAGATTCCTGCCGGCAAGGCCACCCCGGCTCCCCCCGTGGGCACCGCGCTGGGCCCGCACGGCGTGAACATCATGGGGTTCTGCAAGGACTTCAACGCGAAGACGGCGAGCCAGGAAGGCCTGATCATCCCGGTGCTCGTCACGATCTACGCCGACCGGACCTTCACATTCATCACGAAGACGCCGCCGGCTGCTGTCCTGCTAAAACGCGCCGCCAACATCGCCAAGGGCTCCGCCGAGCCCAACAAGACGAAAGTGGGCACGGTGACGGCCAAACAGGTCGAGGAAATTGCGAAGACGAAACTGCCGGATCTGAATGCCGACTCGTTGGAGTCGGCGTGCAGAACCGTCGCTGGCACGGCCCGCTCCATGGGCCTCGACGTCATTTAGTCACAAGCCCGGGCGCCGCCAGACGGGTGGCGCACATAGTGGGAGGGTCCGCAACCCGGGCCCGTTGGGACCACGGAGGAGTCCATGCGAAGAGTAGGCAAGAAGTTCGCCGCATCCAAGGCGCAGGTGCCCGTCAAGCCCCTGTCGATCGAGGAGGCGGTGCCGCTCGTCCAGAAGTTGAAATACGCCAAGTTCGACGAGACGGTTGAGGTATCCATTAGGCTGGGCGTGGATCCGAAGCACGCAGACCAGATGGTACGCGGCACCGTCGTGCTGCCGCACGGCTTGGGCAAGACCAAGAAAGTGCTGGTGATTGCCGGCGGCGACAAGCAGAAGGAAGCCCTGGAAGCCGGCGCCGATACGGTGGGCGGCGAGGAACTGGTCGAGAAGATCCAGGGCGGGTGGATGGACTTCGAGGCCGTCGTGGCCACGCCTGACATGATGCGCGCCGTTGGCAAGCTGGGCAAGGTGCTGGGACCGCGCGGTCTGATGCCGAACCCGAAGACCGGCACGGTCACCACCGACGTCATCAAGGCGATCCGCGAGATCAAGGCCGGCAAAGTGGAGTTCCGCGTCGACAAGACCGGCATCGTGCATGCGCCGGTGGGCAAGATTTCGTTTGCGACCGATCGCCTGGTGGAGAACACCAAGACACTGGTTGACAGCGTCATCAGGGCCAAACCAGCGGCGGCCAAGGGCAAGTACGTGAAGAGCGTCACCATCTGCTCGACGATGGGCCCCGGGATCAAGATCGACACGACGAGCATCGAGGCGGCGCACAAGTAGGCCGCGGAACCAGGATTCAGCGTATGGCACTGACGAAAGCTGAAAAGCACACCGAGCTGACGGCACTCGAATCCGAGCTGCGCACAGCCGAGAACGCAATCTTGCTCGACTACAAGGGCCTGAACGTGCCGCAAGTGACCGCGTTGCGGCGGCAGGTCCGGGCGGCGAAGGCGCGGTATCGCGTCGTCAAGAACACCATCGTCAAGCGGGTCATCAAGGGCACGCCCTTCGAGCCGCTTGGCCCGTTCTGCACCGGCGCCACGGCGGTGGCCTATTCCGGCAGCGACCCGATCGCGCTGGCCAAGGTGCTGACGTCGTTTATCAAGACCGCGCCGGCGCTGAGCATCAAGGCGGCGGTCGTGCAAGGCAAGGCCATCCAGGCGACCGAGGTCACGGTCCTGGCGAACCTGCCCGGCAAACCGGAGCTCTACGCGAAGCTGCTCTTCGTGCTGCAGGCGCCGATGTCGCAGCTGGTGAGCGTGCTCAGCGCCGTGCCCCGGGATCTCGTCAACGTGCTCTCACAGGCAGAAAAGAACAAGCAGGGACAGTAGCCCTTCCACGGGTAGAGGAGAACGACAGCCATGGCCGAAGTGAATCAGCAGCAGGTGGTTGAGTACATCAAGAACATCAGCGTGATCGAGCTGTCGCAGCTGGTCAAGACGCTGGAGAAGGAACTCGGTGTGTCTGCGGCGGCGGCCATGCCCATGGCGATGCCGATGGGCGGCATGCCTGGCGCGGCGGCGCCGGTTGAGGAGCAGACCGAGTTCAACGTCATCCTGACCGATTTTGGCGCCAACAAGATCAACGTGATCAAGGCGGTTCGCGAAGTCACGAGCCTCGGTCTGAAGGAAGCCAAGGACCTGGTCGAAGGCGTGCCGAAGGCGATCAAGGAAGGCGTGCCGAAGGCCGAGGCCGAGGCGATCAAGAAGAAGTTCGAGGACGCCGGCGCCAAGGTCGAGATCAAGTAGGCGGCGTTCCCGCGGTTGGGGGGCGCGCGGCCCGTGCGGCGGCCCCCCCGACGCGTTCTGTGCCTGATCGACACGAGTTGACGGGTGTCGTGACGCCCAAGTGTCCTGGAGCCGCAACGGCCTGAATCCTGAGAGCAGCATGTACAGCCTTCCGAAGAACGTCTATCGCGAGCGCATCGACTTCTCGAAGATCAACACCACGGTTCCGATTCCGAACCTGATCGAGATCCAGCGGAAGTCGTACGAGCGATTTCTCCAGATGAACCGGCTCCCGAACGAGCGGGAGGACATCGGCCTGCAGTCGGTGTTCAAGTCGGTGTTCCCGATCAGCGATTTCCGCGAGAACTCGTCACTGGAGTTCATCGAGTACTCGATCGGGAACTGGGAGTGCAAGTGCGGCAAACTGCAGGGCCTCCAGCACTTGCGCAAGCCGTGCTCGGGGTGCAACACCACGTTGGTGGCCGATCCGCTCGGGGACGGCGACGTGCTGTGCCCCCAGTGCGGCCGATCGAACGAGGCGCGCGGCGATTTCTGCGACATCTGCGGCAACACCGTCACCTTGAAGTTGAAGTACGACGTCGATGAGTGCCAGGAACGCGGCATGACGTACGCCGTGCCGCTGAAGGTGACGATCCGTCTGGTCGTCTGGAACAAGGATCCGGAAACGGGCGCCAAGACCATCCGCGACATCAAGGAGCAGGAGGTCTACTTCGGCGACATCCCGCTGATGACCGACAACGGCACCTTCATCATCAACGGCACCGAGCGCGTGATCGTCTCGCAGCTGCACCGCTCGCCGGGCGCGTTCTTCCACTCGGAAGACAAGAACCTGTACGTCGCGCAGATCATCCCGTACCGCGGCTCGTGGGTCGAGTTCGAGTACGACACCAAGAACCTGCTCTACGTGCGCATCGACCGCAAGCGCAAGTTCCTCGCCTCGGTGTTCCTGCGCGCCCTCGGGCTGCGCGGCGCCGACGAGATCATCCGCACCTTCCACCAGGTCGACCGCCTCAACCTGCGCGACAACGCGCTCTACTGGTCGGTCGGCGAGGGCCTGGTCGGCCAGCGCTCGCGCCGCGACGTCAAGGTCGGCGAGGTCTCGATCGGTGAAGGCAAGAAGATCACCAAGACCCACATCGAGGGCCTGCGCAAGGCCGGGGTCAAGGACATCGCGATTACCGACGAGGCGCTCGAAGG
>CAYHRK010000283.1:0-4715 GCA_964358795.1 uncultured Vicinamibacterales bacterium | reverse complement strand
CCTCACATACTCCCGGTATGCTCGGTCGTCGCGCCTTGCCAGTCGGGCGCCGCGCACCGGGACCTGGGCAACGAACCACTGGGACGGGACACTGAAATCCGCACGAACGTTCGTTCGTGATTGACCGGATCCGCCGAAGCTGGCCATAATGGGATCCATACCATGGCCAATTCTGCTGCGCTGCCTCGAATCTCATGGGAGACGACCCCCGATGGCTATCGCCACTGGGCGCTGTCGGTCGACGGCCCGGTGGCCACGCTGGCGCTGAACGTCACGGAGGACGCCACCTTCGCGCCCGGCTATAAACTGAAGCTCAATTCGTATGATCTGGGCGTCGACATCGAACTGGCCGACGCCGTCCAGCGCGTCCGGTTCGAGCATCCAGAGGTGCGGACGGTCGTACTGACCAGCCTGCGCGATCGCATCTTCTGCGCGGGCGCCAACATCTTCATGCTGGGCCAGTCGAGCCACGCCTTCAAGGTGAACTTCTGCAAGTTCACCAACGAGACGCGGCTGGCGATCGAAGACGCCAGCGCCCATTCGGGGATCATGTTTCTGGCCGCCGTCAACGGCACCTGCGCGGGCGGCGGGTACGAACTGGCGCTGGCCTGCGACGAGATCCTGCTGGTGGATGACGGCAACTCCTCGGTCAGTCTTCCGGAAACGCCGCTGTTGGGCGTCCTGCCAGGAACCGGCGGCCTGACCCGCGTGATCGACAAGCGAAAGGTCCGCCGCGATCTGGCCGATGTGTTCGGCACCCTGGCCGAAGGTGTGAAGGGCCAACGCGCCGTCGAGTGGCGGCTGGTGGACGCGGTGCACCCGAAGAGCCAATTCACCGGCGCGGTGCGCCGGCGCGCGGTCGAACTGGCGGCGCGGTCCGACCGGCCAGCCGCGGGAACCGGTATCATGCTCGGGTCCCTGAATCCCCACGTGTCGGCAGACGACCTGCGGTACTCGACGGTGCGCGTGGCGGTGAAACGCGCCAGCCGCACCGCCGATCTGGTGGTGACCGGACCGGATGGTGGGTGCCCGGCGTCGGTCGAGGCGATGACACAGTCCGGCGACCAGTTCTGGCCGTTGCGCGCCTTCCGCGAACTCGACGACGCGCTGCTCCGGCTTCGGTTCGACGAACCGGAGATCGGCACGATCGTGATCAAGACCGAAGGCGATCCGGCTCCGGTGCTGGCGCTGGATCGGTGGCTGCACGCTTACCGCGAGCACTGGCTGGTGCGCGAGATCGTCCACTTCATCAAACGCACCCTCAAGCGGCTCGATCTGACCTCACGCAGCTTGTTTGCGGTCGTCGAGCCGGGATCCTGCTTCGCCGGCTCGCTCTTCGAGTTGGCGCTCGCCTCAGACCGGATCTACATGCTGAACGACCCGGATCGGCCAAACACGGTGGCGCTCTCGCCGATGAACGCCGGGATGCTGCCGATGGGCAACGGCCTCTCGCGTTTGCAGGCGCGCTTCTACGCCGAGCCGGACCTCCCGGCGGAACTGCTGTCGCGGGGCGGTCACTTCACCGCCGGCGAAGCACTGGAGTGCGGACTGGTCTCCTTTGCGCCAGACGATCTCGACTGGGACGACGAGGTACGGCTCGCGGTGGAAGAGCGGGCGTCGCTGTCGCCCGATGCGCTGACCGCCATGGAGGCCAATTTGCGCCTGGTCGGCCCCGAGACGATGGAGACCAAGATCTTCGGGCGGCTCTCCGCCTGGCAGAATTGGATTTTCCAGCGCCCGAACGCGGTCGGCGAGCGAGGCGCGCTGAAGGTGTACGGCTCGGCGACCCGGGCCGAATTCGACTGGAAACGGACCTGATCGATGCTGTCAAACGAGCGGATTCCGAACAACGTCAATCTGTCTGACGACAAGCGCCTCCAGCGGGCGCTCGAGTACTGGCAGCCGAAGTACCTCGATTGGTGGCGCGACATGGGGCCGCACGGCTTTCAGGACTACCACCAGGTCTACCTGCGGACGGCCATCAGCGTGGATGCGCGCGGGTGGGCCCATTTCGACTACGTGAAACTGCCGGAATACCGCTGGGGCATTTTCCTGGCCGAGCCGGAACCGCATCGCCAGATCGGGTTTGGCGATTTCCAGGGGAAACCGGCGTGGCAGGAAGTGCCGGGCGAATTCCGCAATCAGTTGCGCCGCCTGATCGTGACGCAGGGCGACACCGAGCCCGCCAGCGTGGAGCAGCAGCGTGAATTGGGCACGCGCTGCCCGAGCCTGTACGATCTGCGCAACCTCTTCCAGGTGAACGTGGAAGAGGGGCGGCACCTGTGGGCCATGGTGTACCTGCTGCACTCGTACTTCGGCAAGGACGGTCGCGAGGAAGCCGAGGCCCTCCTGCAACGGACCAGCGGCAACACCGACAAGCCCAGGATTCTGGAAGCCTTCAACGAGCCCATCGAGAACTGGCTCGACTTCTTCATGTTCACGATGTTCACCGATCGCGACGGCAAGTCGCAACTGATGTCGCTGTCGCAAAGCGCACTCGATCCGCTGTCGCGCACCACGCGATTCATGCTGACCGAGGAGGCCCACCACATGTTTGTCGGCGAGAGCGGCATTGCGCGCATCCTCCAGCGCACCTGCGAGCTGCTGCGCACGTCAACGAGCTTGTCGGAAGACGTGCGCAACCTGGGCGGCATCGACCTGTCGATGATCCAGCGCCACTTGAACTTCTGGTTCAGCCGTAGCCTTGACCTCCACGGAGGCGAAGTCTCCACCAACGCCGCGGCGTATTTCGCCAACGGCCTCAAGGGGCGCGCGAAGGAAGAATCGTTCCAGGACCACGTCCTGCTCAACGAGATCTACCCGATGACGGTCGTCGACGGCGGGCGGCTGGTCTCCCGCGACGTGCCCATGCGCAACGCCATGAACGAGGTGCTGCGCGATTGGTACGTCGGCGACTGCCAGGCGGGCGTGGATCGCTGGAATGCGCTGCTGGAGCGCCATGGCATCTCCGATCGCCTCGTCCTGCCGGATCGGAAATTCAACCGCCTGATTGGCATGTTCTCCGGCCTGCACTTCGATCCGTCGGGGCGCAAGGTGTCAGACGAGGAGTGGGCGCGTCGAAGCCACGAGTGGTTGCCGGGTCCGGGCGACAAGGCGTACCTGCTGAGCATCATGGCCAAGCCTGTCTTCGAACGGGGCCGGTTCGCCAACTACATCGCGCCGCCGGCCAAGGGCATCAACCAGAAACCCATCGATTTCGAATACGTGCGCACCGAGGCATAAGGAAGGAACCGCTATGGCCGTGAAGGATCTCGGGCCGCTCCAGATGTGCCTGGGCGGCGAGTGGGTGGGGGCGTCCAACGGTGCCACGCAGACCGTGGTGAATCCCGCGACCGAAGAGGTGATCGCGACGGTGCCGTCAGCCAGCGCGGCCGACGTCGACGGGGCGGTCGCGGCGGCGCGCCAGGCGCTGGATGGAGCGTGGAGCCGCATGTCGGCGCGTGACCGCGGCCGGCTCGTGTGGAAGATCGGGCAGCAGTTGATGACACGGGCCGACGAGGTCGCGCGGCTCGAGACGCTGCACAACGGCAAACCGATCTTCGAATCGCGTCAGATCGACATCCCATCGGCCGCCGAGTGCTTCGAGTACTACGCCGGTTGGGCCGACAAGATCCAGGGCGAGACGATTCCCGTGAAGGGGCCGTACTTCGCCTACACGTTGCGCGAGCCGGTGGGGGTGGTGGCGGCCATCGTGCCGTGGAATTTCCCGTTGCTGCTGGCGGTGTGGAAGGTGGCGCCGGCGCTCGTGTGCGGCAATACGGTCGTCCTGAAGCCGGCCAGCCAGACGCCGCTCACGGCGCTGGCGCTGGCTGAGATCGCGCTGGAGGTGGGCCTGCCGCCCGGCGTCCTCAACGTGATCACCGGTCGCGGCAGCGAGGTCGGACGCCTGATCGTGGAGCACTCTGGTGTTGACAAGATCGGCTTTACCGGCGACACCTCGACGGGCCGCGAGATCATGCGCGGATCGGCCGCCACGGTCAAACGCCTCACGCTGGAACTGGGTGGCAAGTCGCCGAACATCGTGTTTGCCGACGCGGATCTCGATGCGGCCGTGCGCGGCGCCACCACGGGCATTTTCTACGGCAAGGGCGAAGTCTGTGCGGCGGGTTCACGCCTGCTGGTGGAACGATCCATCAAGGACGAATTCCTGGCCAGGCTGGCGGCGCGAGCCAAGAAGATCCGGCCCGGCGATCCGCTCGATCCGAAAACCCGACTGGGGGCCATCTCGTCGAAAGGCCAGCTCGATCGGGTGCTGCACTACATCGAGACGGCACAACGGGAGGGCGGGACGTTGATCGCCGGCGGTCAGCGTGCCGATATCGGCACGGGTAAGGGGTACTTCGTGGAGCCGACCGTGTTCGCCGACGTCACGCCCGAGATGACGATTGCGCGCGAAGAAGTGTTCGGCCCCGTGCTGGCCGCCATCGAGTTCGCCGACGTCGAAGAGGCGATCGCCCGCGCCAACCAGTCCGATTACGGCCTGGCCGCGGCGGTGTGGACGCGCGACATCAAGAAGGCGCATCAGGTCGCCCATCGTCTGCAGGCGGGAACCGTGTGGATCAATGCCTACAACGTCTACGACACGGCCGCACCATTTGGCGGGTACAAGCAGTCGGGGTTCGGCCGCGAGATGGGCCAACACGCGCTGGACAGCTACACGCAGGTCAAAACCGTGATGGTCGATCTCAGCTAGT
>CAYHRK010000282.1:1909-4732 GCA_964358795.1 uncultured Vicinamibacterales bacterium | reverse complement strand
CGGCGGGAATCCGATTCAACTGCACGAGCGGCGTGCGGCCGATGGCGTCGAAGATGCTCTTGTGGTACTTGCGGCTCGCGTTCCATTTCACTGGCACGATGCACTCCTTCAGGATTTAGTCCCTAGTATGGCCCGGGCTGCCGGCGAGTCCTTCATAGGCAGCTTCGTGCGGCGGATGCCGTCGAAGCGATACAGGGCGTTGGCCACGGCGCCGGCCGTTGGCACCAGGCCGATTTCGCCAACACCTTTTGCGCCAGAGGGGCCCGCAGGCTCGTGTGACTCGATCAGGATCACTTTCAATTCGGGCATGTCGCGGGCTCGCAGCAGGCCTAGCGAGCGCAGCTTGAACGAGGCGGGAACGCCGTTCACGAGCTTCAGCTCTTCGGTCAGCGCGTAGCCGAGACCCATGTGCACCGAACCTTCGATCTGACCCTCGACCAGCGCGCGGTTGATCACGCGACCGACATCATGGGCGGCGATAAACTCCTTCAGGCGGCCGCTTTCGTCGAGGATGCACACCTGGGTCGCGAAGCCGTACGTGAAGTGGGTCACGGGCTTCGCCACCTGAGCGTCAAGCGCCGTCGTGTAGTCCACGACGTATTCGCCCACGTACCGCCGGCCTGCCAGGTCGCGCAACGTCCGTCCCGTGTCGAGATCCGCCCGGAGTTTCGCCGCAGCCACCTGGACGGCTCGTCCGCCCAACACGGTCGCGCGCGAGGCCGTGGTCATGCCGCAGGGGGTGGCGAAGCCCGTGTCGACTTCCACGCGAACCAGCCTGGGATCGACTCGCGCGACGTCGCACAGGAACTGGATCATCACTGTGTAGAAGCCCTGGCCCATCTCGGTGAAGCCGGTGTGGATCACCACGCGCCCGTCCGGTGTCACATCCACCACGGCCTGTCCGGCCTCTGGCATCCCGTTGCCGATGCCGACGTTCTTGATGCCGCATGCTATGCCGGCGCGTGGCGACGAGTAGTAGGCGTCTTTCACCGCCAGCAGCGTCTGCTTGATGCCCACGGCGTGCTCGAACACCTGGCCGGTACAGAACGTGTCGCCGACATCCACGACGTTGCGCCAGCGCATCTCCCACGCGTCGATCCCGACTCGCTCCGCCAGGATATCGAGCATGCTTTCGATGGCAAAGGCGGCCTGGTTCGCGCCGAACCCCCGCATGGCTCCGCACGGCAGGTTGTTCGTGTATACCGCCAACGCTTCCACGTCGATCGCGGGTACTCGGTAGGGGCCCGCGGCATGGCCAGCGGCGCGCTCCAGCACCTTCGTGCCAACCGACGCGTATGCACCCTTGTCGCCAATGATGCGGGCGCGCAGGGCCGTGAGTCGGCCTTCAGCGTCGCACCCGACCGTGTAGGCGAGCTTCATTGGATGTCGCTTCGGGTGCAGGCGAATGCTCTCGTCCCGCGTCAGCGTTGCCTTGACGGGACGTCCGGTCAGCATCGCCATCAGCGCTACCTGACCCTGGATGCTCAGATCCTCTTTGCCTCCAAAGGCGCCCCCGTTCGACACCAGCGTCACATGCACCTGCTCCTCGGGCAAGCCCAGGAACGAGGCAATCTGCTTTCGATCGTCGTACACGCCCTGGCCGGGGCTGTAGACATAAAGACAGGGACTGGCGACCGTTTCACAACCTGCGTGTAGGGCCCATTCCTGGCCTTGAGAACGGGTTGTGAAACCGGCTGTATGGATTCGGGATTCCGAATTCGGTTGGGATTCTGGACTCGGACCGGAACCGGGATTCGGGATTCGGCATTCAGGACTCGGTGGGCCGGGCACGACCAGACACGATTCGGGTTCCAGGAAGGCGTGCTCGACCAGTTGCGTTTCGAAGGTGCGCGATTCCACGATGGCCGAGGCTGCCAGTGCGGCATCGGCATCTCCACGCCGTACCACGGACGTGGAAAGGAGGTTGTCGTGGTCTACGTGCACTCGGGGCGCGCCGGGCTCCAGTGCGGCCTCTGGCGAGTAGACGCCGGGCAGTTCCTCGTAGTCGAGTTGAATGTGCGCGAGGGCCTCGCGAGCGGACTTCTCCGTGCCGGCGACCACCGCCGCGAGGATGTCGCCGATGCAACTGGTCGTCTCACCTTCGGCGACAAACAGCGGCCAGTCTTGGTAGATCAAGCCCTGATAACGCTGGCCTGGCACGTCGGCCGCGGTCAGCACGCGCACTACTCCTGGCCTGGCCGCAGCCTGCTGCGTGTCGATGCGCAAGACCCGAATCCGCGGTCGTGGCGAAAACAGAAAGGCGCCGTACAGCATGCCCGGAACCTTCATGTCGTCGATGTAGGGGCGGTCGCCGAGCACGAACTGCTCGGCATCCTGGCGGGGCAAGCTCGTACCCACCTGACCTGTGTAGTCGGGCTCGGGCAGGGGTTCGCCCTGCAGAGCGCGTGCCGCAAGATCGATGGCATCAACGATCTTCACGTAGCCCGTGCACCGGCAGATGTGGTTGTTCAGCGACTCCGCGATCTGACGGCGTGTGGGTCGCGGCGTGCGATCCAACAGGTGCTTGCCAGCGACCACGATTCCTGGAATGCAGAAGCCGCATTGCAGGCCACCAGACACACTGAAGGCGTGGGCGAAGATGTGACGCTCGCGCGGGTCAAGACCCTCCAGCGTGACCACGTTTTTATGCCCAACTGTGCGGGCTGGAACGACGCACGACGAGAGCGCGCGTCCATTCACCAGCACCGTGCAGCAGCCGCACGAGCCCTGAGGGGCGCACCCGTTCTTGGGCGAGGTCAGGCCGGCCTGCTCGCGCAAGACGTCCATCAACGACAGGCCATCCGAGATGAGCGCCTCGAACGG
>CAYHRK010000282.1:0-1809 GCA_964358795.1 uncultured Vicinamibacterales bacterium | reverse complement strand
TTCTCGATGTAGGGGCCGCCATCCTCCGGGCAGAACACATCGCAGTTCCCGCAGTCGTTGCAGGCATCGGCGAAGTTCGCGATCTGGATTCGCTTGCGAACAGTGTAGCGCCGGCGTGCGACCTCACGCCAGCCTGTTGGCGCCACCTCGATCACCCCCACGTCATCATCGAAGGGGGCCACCTCGATTTCGAAGTTGGCGTCGTTCGGGCACACGGGAATGCACTTGTCGCAGTCGAGACAGTCCCAGAAGGCCAGGTGGGATCCCACCTTTCGAGGCGGTTTGCGGTTGCGATCGGCACGGTACCGCTCATCGGTCAGCGCCTGTGACAGCAGCGAGTCCGTGTTCCGAAGCATGGCGACACTGAGCACGTCTACCGGGGTTCCGCCTTCGCCGGCGCTTGGTTCTGTTCGCCGACGGCGAGACCTGGCGCCGACGGCAAGGTCATCTCCCATCCTCGCCGTGCTACTGGCGGCGATGAACTCCGGAATCGTCGCGGCGCCCAGCTCCCGCATGCGCGATTCAAGGTTGTACAGGTACTTCGGCAGCCTGGCATAGCCTCTTGTTCTCAACAGATCGGTGCACGTCGTGACGGGCACCAGGCCGGCGGCCACGCAGTCGGCGGCGTTGTGGGCATCCACGCCTGCGGAAAACGAGATTTGGAGATCAGCTCCGAACGCTTCACGCCACTGCTGGACCAATGCCACGTGCAGGGCGTGCAATGGCTGGCCCGACAGGTACTGCACACGCTCCTTCAGGAAGGTTCCCTTGTTGGTCACCTCGAGCGTATTGCCGCACTTCACCCCTACGCCAACACCGTGCCGGAGAGCCAGTGACTGAAGGCGCCTCACCATGCCGACGGCTTCGTCAAAAGGAAGGTTGCGGTCGTAGCAGGCCGGATTCACCTCGATGTCGTGGTACCCCAGCGTGTCGTGCAGGATGTGTTCGACGCGCGTCCGGCCGAGCATGGGTGGGTTCAGCTTGACGACCGTGTGCAAGCCAAGCTCGCCGATCAGGAACTCGCAGATACGCTCGATTTCAGCCGCTGGAGTTCCGTGAAACGTCGACAGCGTGACGCTGGCCGAGATCGCTGTCCTGAATGCCATGTCGCGCAGCGACTGGAACTCTGCCGGAATCTCGGATCGCAGTTCCTCGACCAGGGTGTGCGCGTTGCGGATGGAGGCGAGCCAGTGCCCAATGGCCGCGCTTCGGATCCCGGCCAGGTCGTACCCCACGCTGATGTCGAAGACCACCCTGTCGCCCGCCGTATCGAGTATGCGCGAGGCGTCGAGCAACTCGATCAGCATCGACGCCTTCACGTACTCGCGCAGCGATTGGTCGAGCGTCAACTCCTGCGACCACTCGGTGTTGTAGCCCACCGTGGCCATGTCGATGCACGGCCGCGAGAGCTGCAGGCGATCGTTCACCTGCACGGTCTTCAGCTCGATGATACGGGCGCCCGCCAACCAGCACAGGGCGATGTTCTGCGCCAATTGCGTATGCGGGCCGGCCGCGGGCCCGATGGGCGTCGCCGCTCGTCCGCCGCCGTACTCAACCGACAGATCGAGGGAATGGCCAGCGTCCACGGGGGGCACGACGTGAGGCGGTCGCCACGCCTGTGCCAGCGTGACTGGGCGGTAGAAGCTGCGGGACGGCAAGTCGAACACGGCCTGCCGCTGCCGCCACTCATGGTGTGCGCGGCGAAGCAGGTGGGCCAGAGGGATCGGAACCAGCTCAGCCACGCATGCGCGTCCACAGCGAGGCCGCCACGCGCCGGGCCTTGGCGTAGACCTCCTGCATGTCGACACC
>CAYHRK010000281.1:0-4746 GCA_964358795.1 uncultured Vicinamibacterales bacterium | reverse complement strand
TACGGCAACGGTAGTCCGGAGCGCGGCGCCCGGATCGCAAGGCGCGACGACCGAGAATACCGGGAGTATTTGAGGGAGGAGCAACGCCGCGAGGCGGGATGCCCCGCCCGGAATACGTGGTCGTACTTCGGAATCGGGGCACTTAGGTGCACGCGGGCTCAGGCTCGACGATGGGGGCCCTCCCGTCGCGATCACGGAGGAGCCCCAGCGTCTCGCCGATCAGCTTGCCGGGGCGGGCCGCCAGCACCAGTCGGTCGCGCGCACGGGTCCAGCCGACGTAGAGCAGGCGCAGCGTCTCGCGCATCTCGCGCAGTGCGACGGCGGCGTGTTCGGGTCCGGTACGCACAGCCTCATGAAGCGCGGTCTTGCCCTGATAGGAGGGCATCCGCTGGATCGGCGCGTAGGGGTCGGGCCAGTAACGAATCCAGCGGCCGCCCAGCGGATCGGAGAAGTTGAAGCGTCCGCGACGCGTCAGCAGTTCATACCGCTGCGACACAGGACGGCGGTCGACCTTGCGTCAGACTTGCTCGGTGAAGAAATCCCGCGTAAACGTCAAGCCATGATTCGGTGCGCCCCGTATCAGGCGACGTCAACGAGCGCGCGGGGGTTCTTGGTGGCAATGAGCAACAGTGTCCTGGCGGCGCCCGACGGCGCGCGGCGGCCCTGCTCCCACTCTTGAAGCGTACGCACCGACACACCCAGCAGGCTTGCGAACTTCGGCTGCGACAGCCCCGTTTGCTCCCGAATGGCCGACACCGATGGCACTGTGGTCACGCGCCCGTGCTCTCCCCGTTTGAGTTGACGAAGACCTTCCAAGACCTCGAGGCCAATGTTCCGCTTAGACACTGCCATCGATCTCCTCCTTGATCTTCTTCAGGATATGCCCCGGGATGCTCTCTTCCTCGTTCTTGGCGTACAACGTCAGCATCCAGATCTCTTCCTGTCGCGACCTCAGGTAGTAGATGACGCGAATCCCGCCGCGCTTGCCGCGGCCCGCGACGCCCCAACGTAGCTTCCGAACACCACCGGAGCCCCGAATCACGTCGCCGGCGTCCGGCTGTGTGACGAGCGCCTGCTGCAGGGCCGAGTACTCGTCGTCAGAGAGATACTGCTGGACGAGGGATGTAAACAGCTTCGTCTCGATGAACGTCAGCACTCTTGGAAGTATACGTCACAGACGTAGATACGCCAAAGACGTACCGCCACTGCCCTGCCGCACGGCCTCGTGCAGCGCCGTCTTGCTGTGCTGTCCTTCCTCTTCCTCTCGTCCTCGACGAGCGACCGGACAGGCGCCACCAGCCCGGCGACCGTCGCGGCTGCGCCCTCCATCTGGCACGTGGCCACGTAGCGATGCGCCTGCGCGCGCAGGGCGTCCAGGTTTCCGAGCCGCTGGGCCGCACCTCCCCAGCGGAGGCAGGTCTCGCGGATGCCGACGGCGTCCATCACGGCGTCGAAGGCTTCCAGCGGGCCGGCCAACGGCATCCGCCGGGTGGCGTCCGCAATCCGCTCGACCTCCAACAGCGTCTTGAATGCCTCGCCCGGCGAGTCCAGCACCGCCCTCAGCCAGGTATCCCCGTCGCCGGGATGCTTGAGCAGCCGGCCCAGTTCGGCCGCGGCCAGCGGCTGCGACGGATCGACCCACAGTTGGAGCGCAGCCGCCACCTCTTCCTTGACGCGCCCCGTCACGCGCCAGCCTTCGACGACGGGGCCGAGTGTGTCCGGTTGCCTGTCAATCTCTGGCGCAGGCTCCAGCCACAAGCGCTCGGCGGGAATGTCGTGACATGCGAACGCCGGCGCGAACACGGCGGAGGTCAGGCGCACCAGCTCGGGCCGGCTGCGCCACGAGTACTCCAGGGCTTCTTGCGCTGATCGCCGGCCCGATCAATGAGGGCCGCCAGCGCCGCGTCCATCAGCGCGGGATCGGTTCCGCGGAAACCGAAGATGGCCTGCTTCTGGTCGCCCACCCAGACGCTGCTCGGGGCCACGAGCTAGAGTGCGAGGAAGCCCGACTGCTTTCGGACTGCTGAGGCGAGAACCTGCTTGGCGTCGACCGGCCGTACACGCCAGGAAGAGCCGCGTAGGAGAAACGCCAGCCAAGTCGGAGCTTTGAAGGCTGGCGCGCCCGACAGGACTTGAACCTGTGACCCCCGGCTTAGAAGGCCCGTCGTCTCGAATGGAGATCGAACATCGGATTAGAAGGCTCGTCGCCTGAGACCTTCGAGAACAGGCCTGAATTGGCGACTTCTGGCACGCTGATCGGTTATGACGTAGCGGTTATGCGGCGGGAGCCATCAAGAACGCGTCGGATTGAATCTTGGCCAGAAGCTGCCCGTGACGGCGCGAATCGGAGTCGAAGCTGATAACCGATCGACGCGCGGCCGATACGCAGATGTGACGGCCCGGCCGATATCCCGTAAACTGGAGGCCTGAAGGAGGCGGTCAATGGCTTGGCTTGACTGGTCGCAATGCCCCGTCGTTGAGAGCATCCCTGGCAAGGTGAGCGGTGCCTGGGTGTTCCGGGGCACACGCACGCCCGTCGCCGTCGTCTTCGAGAACATGGAGGACGGCATGACGATCGACGAGGTCATCGAGCAGTTCCCGGTTTCGCGGAGCCACGTCAAGGCCGTGCTGGAGTTTGCCGCCCGCAGCCTCGACGCGCCCGTCCCGGCACGCTGATGCGGGTTCTCTTCGACAACGGGACGCTGAGGGGCGTCGGCGCGGCCCTGACGGACCACATCGCCATCATCGTTCTTGGCAATGGCCGATGGCGTCTGATCAAGAACAGGCTGCCGATCATTGGCGCAGCGGTTGCCGCAGCGGCGCCAGGCAGTTTCGCTGAGATCGAAATCCCGATTGACTGAACGACTCCTTGACATTGCGACCCGGTCAAGCACGACGACCACCGGCGTGCTGGCACGCTGGCCGAGGATCGCCCGTGGGATCTGAGGCGGCGGAGCGCCTCAGCAACTCCGCAGCCTCTTCAGAGGCTTCGAGGGCCATCAGTTCGTGGTTGCCGAGCAGGGTGATGACCTGGCCCGGGTTCTGGTGCGCCAGGCGCTGCAGCCGGTCGATGATCCTCAGCGCATGCCGGCCCCGGTCAATGTAGTCGCCCGTGAAGACGAGCTGCACGCCCGTGCGCAGCCGGTCCGGGCTGCCAGCGCCGAACACGCCGCACTTCTCCTGCAGAGCATCGAGGATCCGCTCGAGGGCCCGATAGTGACCGTGCAGGTCGCCGATGCCAATGATGACGTTGTTCATTTTGCAGGATAGGCAGTATTCAGGGCCGCGCCGCTCACTTCCTCGCCTTGCCGTCGGGTGTCCGGCTCCTCATCACGCTGTACGACGCGAAGTGGCGCTTCTTCATCTCCATGGGGGCCATGGGCTTCTCGCTCGATCGCCTCGTGCGGCGGCTCAGATCGGCTTCCCGTGCCAGCCGATGGCCGATCTGGGCGCTTCGGGGCTATGCCTGATCAAGCTCAGATGCGCGACTCAGTCCGAACCAATCGGGAGACGGCGAATACGGAGGCGAGTGTCGTAGAGCGCCACGATCGCGCCCCGATCGAGCTCCGATTCTAGTACCGGCAGGTTGGCGATCAGGAGCGCGGCCTGACGCTCCGGACGCCGCGGCGTGCCACGACGGAACAGAACGACCGACGGGCGCGACTCGCGTCGGAGCGCGAGGAGTGCACCGAAATCCGTATCGGCCGAGACCATCGTTCGTCCTTCGGCCGCCGCGAGGCTGAACAACTGTTCGTCGTCGGCGGCGTGCAGGCCTCGACTCCGCACGTGCACCGCGTCGTGGCCGGCCTCCTGGAGGAGCTCGGCCACGCGGGGCGACAGCGCGTTGTCGATGAGAAACTTCACAGCGTGGATGCGAGTGGAAGGTCGCGCTCTCGAACGGCGGCGGCCGCAAACCGAAGCGCCTCCCGTACGTCATCTTCGACGAGGTCCGGATAGGCTTCGACGATTTCAGCCGTGGTCATGCCCTCGGCCACCATGCCGACGACAGTCGCCACGGGAATTCTCAGGCGGCGAATGCAGGGAATGCCGCCGAGTTGGCGGGAATCGGCAGTGATTCGAGTGAATTCCATATTCGGCCTCAGGCGGTGAGTCGGATTCAGCCTACGAGAGGCAGTATACCGCTCCCGGGATTGGCGTGCCGGCCTGGCGTGAGCTGGCGTGAGCGCACGCTGCCAGCAACTGTGCACGCTGCGCGGCGACCCTCGGGATGCGTGGCCGGTAGTCATCGAGACTTCGCGATGTTTGGCGACGTTCCATCGAAGTCGGCTCAGGATGTCCCGAAGCCCTGCAACTCCTGCTCGCGCCCGTAGAACCCCCAGCTCATGCCAACCCCCGTAATAAAAAAACTTTTACCTTACGCGAGCTCATCTTGCAAGCATTTGACATATAAAGGGTTGCCGCCGCAGCAAGTCCTCATGTCTCACCAGTCATTCACGGGTGCCGGCGCCGATCTACTCGAGCAGTCCCGTCCTGATCTCGCTAACGAGGGCATCGACATCTGCCTCGGTATCCAGTTCGCGGTTGTGCAGGGCGAAGTCAACCGACTTGATGAGCGCCCGATTGCCCTCGCTCAAGATGCGGTCCAACGTGTCGTTGGCATCGAGCAAGTACGCCATCAGGCCACACCCAAGCTATGCCCGAGCTCGCGGAACGTCTCGAGTTTTGAGAAACCAAGCAGGCGGAACGCATCCCGGTGCAACGTCTGCCCCTCGAGTGTGCTGACCA